>DYKH01000016.1 GCA_020722685.1 Caldithrix sp.
ACCGAGAAGATCCCTATTTCCGTCATTATCGAGCGGCCACCCGGCCATGGAAATTACTCCTGAATGACAGCCCCCTTTCTGAATGACACACCTTGCTCGCGCATTACGCCGCAACAGGTTTAGCTTTGGCTGCGGCAAATTGACGCGCTACGAATGACAAACGCTACAATGAGCACCGCTTGAAAATGATCTCTGTACTTGCTGCATCAGAAGCACACGTTGTCACCCACCTGGAACATGTCTTTTCATTGGTCACGGTCGCGCTAAAGAACTTACAAAGTCGCTGCGGGCAGTCCTTGCTTCTTTTATCGTTCGCACCAACCCTCGCAGCATCCCGAAGAACGTCGCCAGCCAGGCTGCCAACGCAATGAAAATGAAGACCTGAGGAATGAGCTTCAACATACCTAGACCCGTCACCTCAGCAAGCCGGAGGGTGCTGACGGTATACATACCCAGAGGGAACACGGCTCCCCAGTACAGCGGGCTGTAGCTGAGCGGAAACTTTTTATGGACGTGACGCCAGAAGCCCAGAATCACGAGCATTGGGATCCACCAAGTGGCAGTGGCCCAAAAGAAAAAGGTAAAGCCTTCTATAAATGGCAGCATGCGTTCAAGGAAAGCCGCTCCGTCCGACCCGGCGATGAGGCCGGTTCCCGCCAGGGTCGAGATGGCCACCGCGCCCATATTGATCCAATACGGCGGGGTTAAATCCTGCGGCAGAAACTTGAAGAACATGTAGCGATAAAAGATCAGCGAGATGATCCAGATGTAAAGCATTCCGCCGAACAGCCAGACGACAAAACTCATCAACAGCATCTGTTCGCGAAACATTCCGGCATGCGCTGCCAAGAAGCTGCCCAGCACGCTCACCGCTTGTGTGGCGACCACTGCGACCAGCCAGCCACCATTCAGACCTTCGGCGATGGATGGCTTGTTCTCCTTCACGGCGAGGATCGTAAAAATGGCATAAGTGAGTCCAAGCCAAAAAACCATCGTTGCCAGCCATAAGACCAGTGCAACGTGGGGTGCTCTCCCAATAATGAGGAATTGCGAGCCAAACACGCTGGTCCCAGCCACGATGGTGAAGAAACCGGGAGCCAGTTTATGGTCGGTAAGATCAATGAGCAAACGTCGCGGGAATCGAACGATGCGCCAGACCGTCAGCCCCCAAAGGATCACATAAGCGGCGGCGTTTAGCCAGAACAACGCTTTGGCAAGAAGAAAGAAGCCCTGCAGATGACAGGCCAGCGAAACGATGCCGGTGGCCATCACCAAGGCAAAATAAGCGGGGTGTAGCTCCTTGGCAGCGTGCGCAGCGACCGAGAGCAATCTGTTTGCGCCGGTGCCGGAGGGTACTCCAAAGACCTTGGCTGGTTCAGCCTCTTGAACCTGTTTACTCTTTCGCACAGCAGTAATAGATTCATCAGGTAAAATCATTCGCAAACCTCGTAATTGATCGTTCATCGGCTTGATCTCGCTTCTTACATGGGGAATTTCTCAATAGCACTATTAGCCGGCTTCATGGTGCAAAGATAGCTGCAAATGGCGCCCAAATCCTCGTCACATGTCGCGCTCCTTTCTTCCAGAACCTACTGATGTTATGCATTTCTAGATTGCTGTGCTCGATTCCAAATAACCACTTGCTGCGGCCGCCACAAGTAAGAGATTGGCAATGATAGTAAATGCACCAAGCGACTGAAAGGCAGAATTGCCAACAACAAGAAGGCGTTGAACATGTGAAATTTCGCCATCCATGGCAGAGGGACGAGGAAGCTTACGTCAGGGGTCAGTTTTGCCAGCGACCACAGCCAAGGAACCGCCACATTCAAGTACCAAAGCGAGCCCCACCTATATGCCGTCGCGACATAAACGCCGGAGATAGCCTGCAACAGCAGCACGACCAGCAAGATTAGATCCATACGGGTCGTGACGACTTTGACTTTAGCATTTGCGAAACGACGGATCAGCAGCATTGCCAAGCCGATAATGGCCATAGAGCCAAGCGTGATGCCAGTTATCTCCAGCAGATAAAGTCGGAATGCTGAGCCGAGAAGAGCAGCCCATAGCTTGGGAAACAGGGCGGCCAATAGATGGGATAGCAGAATGATCAGAATGGCGTAATGGAAATGGACCGATCCCCAAAACAACAGGTTTCTTTCCAAAAACTGGGAGGAAAGGCTGCTGTAAGAAAAGCGATCCGAGAAAAAGCGATAGCTGCCCACGATGACCGCCAGGGTCACGGCTAAATAGGGAAAGACAACGAAAAGAAGCAAATTTGCCATGAATCAGACCTCCAGGGGTTAATAGTCGCAGCGAAACCTGCTGATAATTCGCAGGGCTAAATGCCAATGGGTGGTCACTGGTTCACCGGCGCTTGTGTCGGTTCCAGCCTCGTCGCCTTGAGCAGGCGGAAGAGCGCGTCTATGATCCGCTTGTACGGATTATCCGAGTCACCAAAACTCGAAGCCATTTTTTGCAAAGAAGGCAACAAGCCGTCTTGGATGAGGATGTCATTCAGCTCTGCATCTTTCGATCCACTCAAGAAACGAAGCATGACGGCAAGGTGGTCGGGAAGCTCATTTTCGACGGCGAAACCTTGCAGCCGGTAATACTCGTTCAATTTGGCCATAAACGCCCCCCGCTGGTAGCTTTCACCAAAGAGCTGATAGCCCACATAGGGATAACAGACCACCTGCAAATCAAATGTGCTGGTATAGATTTCTTGCACACGAGTCATAGGCACTTGGTCAAGTAGAATGGAGAATTCCTTCAACAGGAACGCCGCCTCCTCGTTGATTTGGCCTGCATTCTCAGCACACTGTTTAGCCAGAGGAATAATATCGTGCTTGGGATACGTCAAAATGTCTGCGAAAAGCTGATACAAAGCTCGCATGGGATCAGTTGCTCTCATACTTGAGTCACCATCTCCTTTCGGCCGGTCGGCGGAATCCGGCGCCGGCTTTGGCTTTATGCGTAAACGGATCTTCCACAGATTCGATGGCCGCCTCGCGCGCCAAGGGTGGAACAACAAATCGCTCCTCAAAGGTGGGCAGCGAGGTGAGGCGATAGATCGCCTCGCATTCCTCCGGAGTGGTCTGTCCCGCGGCCAGCGCCTGAAGGACTTGCTCTTGCGGAATATCGCCGACGGTTTCCGCTCGTTTGTAGATTCTAACGGCGATCAATTTTTTGTAGACGGCGGTAATAACCCCCGTATTGCCGGCGGCAAAGAGGCCGGCCATAAAATGTATCGGCATGCGGGCGCTTTCCAGCGAAGTGAAAAAATCGCCGGCCGATTCGTAGGTACCGTTGTTGGTCGAAGCCATCACGGGCAGCAGGGGCGGAATATAGAAAAGCATCGGCAGGGTGCGAAACTCCGGGTGCAGCGGCAGGGCCAGCTTCCATTCCTTGACAAATTTGTAGACCGGCGATTTTTGCGCTGCCTCGATCATAGCCTCCGAAAGGCCGCTTTCTTGTGCATAAGCTATTACGCTGGGACTAAAAGGATCCAAGATAATATCTCGCCCGGCCTGCACCAATTGGCTGTCCGGCCTGTTGGCGGCAGCCTCTATCCAATCGGCATCGTAGAGTAATACTCCGAGATAGCGAATCCGACCCACGCACGAATGAAAGCACGCCGGAGCCTGCCCGGATTCCAGACGAGGATAGCAGAGAATACATTTTTCCGACTTGCCGGTCGTCCAGTTATAGTACACTTTTTTGTACGGACAGCCGGAAATGCACATGCGCCAGCCGCGGCATTGGTCTTGATTGACCAATACAATCCCGTCTTCACCGCGTTTATAAATGGCGCCCGCCGGACAAGCGGCAACGCAGCCGGCATTCAGACAGTGGTTGCAGATGCGCGGCAAATAGAAATACACCATGCGCTGGAGTTCGAAGAGCTGTTGGCGTTCTTCCTCGGTCATGTTCTTCAAATTCGGGTCATTGGCAGCGTAAATGGGCGAGCCGCTCAAGTCATCGTCCCAATTGGGGCCGGCCTCAATGTCCATAGGCTTACCGGTAATCATGGAAACGGGCTTGGCAGTAGGCTGATCCTCTCCTTCCGGTGCAGTGAACAAATCCTCGTACTGGTAAGTGAAGGGCTCATAATAGTCATCGAGCGAGGGCAGGTAAGGGTTGAAAAAGATGTTGGCCAAACCACCCAATTTGCCATGCAGCTTTAAGCGCAATTCTCCATTGCGTTTCTCCCAACCGCCTTTGTACTTCTCCTGATCCTCCCATAGGGTAGGAAAACCTGTTCCGGGTTTGGTCTCCACGTTGTTCCACCACATGTATTCGGTGCCTTTGCGATCGGTCCAGATGTTCTTGCAGGCGACACTACAGGTATGGCAGCCGATACACTTGTCCAAATGAAAGACCATGGCAACTTGGGCGCGTACATTCATTTTGCACATCCTTTATTGAGTAAAAAATCCATCTTTACCAGACCACTTGACTGACATGTTTTCGCACCAAAACATGTGTATCCCTGTTGACTCCGGTGGGTCCCCAGTAATTGAAGGCGTAGGTGAATTGGCCGTACCCGCCCATCATCAGCACCGGTTTTAGCCGCGTGCGGGTCAAGCTATTATGCCCGCCGGCGCGCCTACCTCCGCGCTGGGCTGATGTTTTGGGCACCGAGATCGTTCTCTCCGGCGAATGGTAATAGATACACAGTCCTCGCGGGACGCGCGCACTGATCACCGCGCGCGTCACCACCACACCGTTATCGTTCAGCACCTCCACCCAGTCGTTATCACGCACCTCGATCTCCGCTGCATCTTTATCATTCATCCACAGCGGATCGATGCCGCGCGAAAGCGTGAGCATGCGATGGTTATCAGCGTAGGTGGAATGAATGTGCCATTTACCGTGCGGAGTCAGGTAATTGAGGGTAATGGATTTTGTTAATGGGGCGCTCTTGTCGAGATCGCCAAAAGCGTAGGCATCGGGCTTGGGTTTGTAGGTGGGCAAGTGTTCGCCGTAATCCAGATACCCTTCATGATCCAGATAGAAATGCTGCCGTCCGGTGAGCGTTCGCCAAGGAACCAAACGCTCTATGTTCAGGCAAAAGGCCGAATAAGCCCGGCCATTGTTAATAATGCCGGACCAACAGGGACTGGTGAGCAATCGGCGGGGCTGTTGGGTCAGATCCTTGAACGTAGTGCGAACGCTTCGCGCTGCCTCCGCCAGGTCGGCCAATGCCAAGCCCACTTTTTCTTCTTCCTTTTTGAAAGCGCGGTAAGCCACCTCGCCGTTGGTTTCCGGGGCTAAATGAAGAATGACGTTAGCGGCTTGGACGGCATCTGCCAAAGACGGGTATTCCTGCTGTTGCCATTTAATCGTCGGCCGGGTTCGGATCAATTCGTCATACAGGTCATCGATCGGCCAGTTGAGCCCGTGGGCGCCAATGCCGTCACGCTTGGCAAGGGGACCAAAAGAAATGAAGCGATTATATAGATTGGCGTAGTCCCGTTCGACCACCACAAAATTGGGCATGGTTTTTCCCGGAACTGGATCGCATTCTCCTTTGGCCCAGTCTTTTATCTCCGGTTGAGCTAATTCTGCCGGCGTATCGTGCATGAGCGGCACTGCCACGACATCCTTCCTTGGGTTAGGCAGATGCACTTTAGCCAACTCACTTACTTTTTCGGCAATGGCTTTAAAGATGTCCCAGTCGCTTTTCGATTCCCAGCAGGGCGGCACCGCCGCGGTTAACGGATGGATGTAGGAATGCATATCCGTGGTGTTGAGGTCATTTTTTTCATACCAGGTCGCCGTCGGCAAGATGATGTCCGAGTAAAGGGCTGAGGTATCCATGCGAAAGTTGATATCCACTACCAAATCCAGCTTGCCTTGCGGGCTTTGCTCCCGCCAAACCACTTCATTCACCGAGCTGGATGGTTGTTCCTCGGCAATGGCATTGGTGTGCGTTCCCAGATAATGCTTGAGAAAGAATTCGTGGCCCTTGGCGCTGGACATCAAGGCATTGCCCCGCCAGATGAACCATAGGCGCGGCCAGTTTTCCGGCGCATCCGGGTCCGCGATGGAAAATTGCAGTTTCCCCTCTCTAAGCTGCTTTGCGATCCATTGCGCAATTTCGGCATTCGTTTTCGCCCCGGACTTTTCCGCCTCTTGAGCCACCTCCAGGGGATTACGGTTGAACTGTGGAAAGAAGGGTAACCAGCCCATGCGCACCGCCTTGGCCTGCAAATCCATGGTATGCCCGCGCGGTATTTTGTCACTGGCGAAAGGCTGATATTCGCTGTAATTCTTCTCGTAGCGCCACTGATCGCTGTGGACGTAGTGGAATGAAGGGGTATTTTGTAGTCTCGGCGGCTTACCCCAATCCAAGGCGAAAGCCAGGGTGGCCCAAGGCGCTACCGGCGCCAGCTTTTCTTGGCCGACGTAGTGATTGAGCCCGCCGCCGTTGCGACCGATGCAGCCGCACAGCATCAAGCCAACGATCCCGGCGCGATAGATCAGGTTGTTGTGGTACCAGTGATTGATTCCCGCGCCGATGATAATCGTACATTGGCCTTGGGTCCTTTCCGCCGTCTGCGCCCATTCGCGGGCAAATTGCACGACCGTCTTGCGATCGATGCCGGTGAATTTTTCTTGCCAGGCCGGGGTATAAGAGGCTTCGCTATCGTCATAGTCCGGCGGGTAATCTCCTGCCAACCCGCGGGCCACGCCAAACTGCGCCATTAAGAGATCAAATATCGTTGCCACAGCTACCGTGCCGCTGCGGGTCTTGAGATATTTGACCGGTACACCGCGCTTGAATATTTTCTCACCGGCAAATTCCACAAAATCTACCAGCAGCACCTCATCGGTTTCCTCCAGAAAACTCAAGACCGGATCAATGTCAGCGCCATCGAGACCGTCTTTCATTTGCAGATTCCACTCGCCTTTTTGTTGTTGCCAGCGATAGCCGATGCTCCCTTTCGGCATGCGAGGTTGGCCGCTATTTCGGTCATAGACGAGGAATTTCCAGTCGCTATTCTCCACCTCCTCATAAGGTGTCAAGAGGCTTGCCCGCAACAGCCGATCTGGAAGGTAGGCGTCGCCTTCTTGGCGCAAGGCCACTAAGAAAGGGGCATCGGTGTACTTCTTAAGGTAATCAATAAAGTATGGGGTCCGGCGTTGATGATGAAATTCTTGCAAGATGACGTGGTTGACGGCCAGCCAAAAAGCACCGTCTTGACCGGCGTTGGCTGGAATCCACCAATCCGCGTACTTGGAAACCTGGCTAAAATCCGGCGAGAGAACCACCAACTTGGCGCCGCTGTGGCGAGCTTCGGCCACAAAATGCACGTCCGGCGTGCGGGTCATGCTCAAGTTGGCTCCCATGACGGCGATGTATTTACTGTTGTACCAATCCGCGCTTTCTGCCACATCGGTTTGTTCGCCCCAGATTTCCGGCGAGGCCGGTGGAAGATCGCTATACCAATCATAGAAGCTGAGATTCACGCCACCTAAGAGCTGTAGGAACCTTGAGCCGCCGGCATAGCTCAGCATGGACATGGCCGGAATGGGAGAAAAACCAATCACCCGGTCAGGGCCGTATTTTTTTATGGTATGAATGGTCGAAGCGGCAATGATTTCCAGCACCTCATCCCAGGCAGCGCGACGAAAACCGCCTTTGCCGCGGGCTTTCTGATATCGATGGCGATTCACGCTGTTCTCCACAACTGCGGCCCAAGCGTCCACCGGGTCAGGATGCTTAGCTTTGGCTTCGCGCCATAAATCCATCAGAGCGCCGCGCAGGTATGGGTATTTCACCCGAATGGGACTGTAAATGTACCAGGAGAAGGAAATGCCGCGCTGGCAGCCGCGAGGCTCATAGGGCGGCAAACCGGCTTCGAGCTGCGGATAATCGGTTTGCTGCATTTCCCAGGTAATGATGCCATCCTTGACGTACACTTGCCAGGAACAGCCGCCGGTACAATTGACGCCATGAGTACTACGCACCACCTTGTCGGATTGCCAGCGGTTACGATAAAACTCTTCCCATTGCCGGGTCTTGGGGTCCACAAGGTCACGAATCCAGCTCATCCGTTAAGCTCCTCCATTCTCTGTGTTCGGGCTTGGCTTAATAATGACTTTCTCACTTCCGACAACCGTTTGCGCCATACCACCGGAGCGATAAAAAGCATCAATAGGAATCCTGTTGCCGAAAGCAATGCTATTTCCATGGTAAATTTCCTTGGTGTTTTATTAGCAGCGAGCTGGAAGAAAGCGTTCAACTGAGCCTGCTCTTCCGTTGTGAGAGGCTTTTGCTGGTAGATCGGCTGCATGGTAGGAAACGGCAGCGAGGCGAGTATCGAGGCCATGCCGTCTTGGCCAAATTTGGCAAAAGAACGGGTCAAGTCTAAGCCCAGGCTCCCGCCTCCTAATAGCCGGACTCCGCGGACGTCGTGGCAGGCCAGGCAAGGCGGGCCGCCGTTTTGCAGCCGCACGGCACCGGTGAACAAGTCCTTTCCACGCTGGGGATCGCCTGGAGGGACTTTTGCAGCAGCCGTGGTATCTTGTTGGGCTGAGCCGCTTGGCGCCTGTGCAGCCTCGGATACCTGCAAACCCGTTTCCGGGCTTGGGGCCGTCCCGTTCTGCTGTACCAGATAGGCAAGCACGGCCTTCACTTGCAGCGCCGACAATCCCTGCACCGGCATCGGAATATTGTTGTATTTGGCCAATAGTCGTTTTGCGATGGAATCGCCCTCGGCGATCATGCGATCCGGCTGCTGGATAAACCGGGCAAGCCAATCACCATCCCGCCGCAAAGTGACCCCTTGCAAATCGGGACCCACCAAATCGCCGCCACCAATGGTATGGCAGGCGCTGCAATTTTGTTTGAAAAGAGCTTCTCCGGAGTCGGCGGATTGGGAAAAAGCGTCCGTCCAACAAAGAACAAAGCCTCCAGCGAACAGAAGCACCGACAGCAGCTTGTTGAACGATTTGATTGAAGCCAAGATTGTAATAGACGCAAGAATTTTGACAGCTTGCATAGGTTGACTTTCCTAAGAATTGTTCAGTAAACCCTCAAATTGCAGCAATCATTTAGACTGGGCGATCCTGCCTTTTATCATCGGAGATTTAAGGTTCGGACGCAAGACACCCCCTCAACGTGACCAGATGCCATGCAGAAGGAGGGAAGGAATCTGCATCAGCTCCGAGCTTTGAAAGATAGTTCGCTGCTCCGATCGGGCAAGAAATATCTCCGGCCAATGTAGGTAGGAGACTTGCTTCAACTGAAGCATCTCTAAAGGCCGACGCCCAAGAGCATGCGGATTTGGAACTCAGGCTTTCCCCCTTCGATTTTCCCCATTTTGAAAGCCGAGCCTAACGCGACCCACAAGCCTTCTCGGCCGTGGGAAATCACCGGGCCGAGGTAGTGCCCGTGTTCGCTTCCCTTTGCTTCCAAACCCACTCGCAGCATCCGGCTGATTTCGTAGCTCGACCCAATCGCATATTCAGGGACCAATTCCCATTCGCGCTTCTTTTCCAGGTCGAAGATGGGATTCAGGGCAATGTTGAAACTCCCCATGTCTCTTGCCAAGATCAACTTAAATTCGACGGCGTGCGAGGAGAAATCGGATACTCCGATGTACTCCAGATAGATGAGCGGATCGAGCACGGATTTCCCTTTGGTTCCCAGTTTGTACCTCGATCTCAACTTGAAGCCCTCGTATTCGAGTGACTGGCCGGGCTTTTGACTAAAGACCTGATAGATTCCGAAATCGTATCGCTCGGTCATGCCCACTTCCAGCTCGATCTGATGCTCGGCGGTCATCGTGCCTTTTACATGTCCCATATCCGGCGTGGAGAGAGTATAGTAGTCCTCAACTTCTCCGCTTCCTCTCTCCAGGGTCTTATATCCATAGGTCCAAACATAAAAACGCTGATCTGCAAAGACCGCGTCAGCAAGCCAAAAGCTTGCAACCAAAGCGAGCGACATTGCATAACATCTGTTTCTCATCTGTGTCCCTATGTGTTGAGTGATTGCTTTGTCACCATGAGGGGATTTAGATTGGCATTATCGTTAAGGGTGATGGAAATGTTTCTTGTTTTTTGCCGCCTACGGGCCAAGTCCACATGGTAAGACAGCGCTGGAGTCCATACGAATTGCAAGCGAATCTGCCACCGGCGGATTCAGTGGCGAGGAGGCAAAGCCACCCCCCTACAGGCTGACAAGAGCCAGAGAAATAAAGGAGTGGGAGCCATGTCATACACTAGCTTTTGCCTCACTACCGGACACTTTCCAAAAACCACTGAGCTACACGGAGCGTCACGGATTTTGTAGGACCCTTTATCGCAATTGACGACTAGACGCTTTTAGTGGCCACACACTTACGCGGTTCTGAGCGGCCGTCTAAAATTCCATATCCGAACCATCCTCCAAATTGGTCAATATAGTTCTGTCGCCTTCGGGGAATTGCACGATCAATCCCAATCAACATCAAGAATCCGTGTTATTCCGTGATGATCCGTGGTTGGTTCAAAAGTGTCCGGTAGCAAGGCTTTTACTTCGATGCCCCTGCTTCACGGTCTCTATTGCCTGAATTGTGCCTTAACTCCTCCCTTGCTTTTTCCTCGTCCTGAAAGTGAATTCTCAAGCCCAAAACGCAAGCAAGCCTCCTGAAGGCGACCGCCACCTCTTCGGCGCCGAGTCACCTTCAGTTGACTTTGGTTCTAAGCCAGCGATTTGAACCGCCTCAGCAGAAAGGGGTATTCTCTCCATGCCTGACCGAATGCCGGTTACACCCGGCGGTCAGTGTTCCACAGTACAAAGCTGATTCGGGTAGAGTCTCTCTTGAAATTCGTTTTTCAGGATCGACAAAAACCACCTGCAGGGACCCGGTCTTACCTCGCGCCGATCGAAAGTCTCGAATGCCCGAAGATAGGTCGCTTGAACCAGCTTTTCGGCATCGCGGGCATTTTTAGTGAGTCGTAATGCTTTGGTGTAGAGCATGTCCATGCTCATCAAAGCAAGGCCTTCGAACCGCTTTTTGTTATCGTCATCTTGCATATAATAACCCTTCATTAGAATGCTGAGCTTGGGAGAGCTGCGGCTTGATCCGTCAAGCGTTTTGCCCCTCGGACCGAGACGCATTCTCACGCTTACGCTTTTTGCGTAGCTGCTTTCATTTTTAAGAGATCATAGATCATAATCACGACCCCTACCAAAAAGATCGCGCCGCTGCCGATCGCAATTTTGAACCAGAATTGCATTTGCGCTTGCGCCGTCATAAAGCCGAGGCCCAGTACCCGCTCCAAATAGGATTGGAGAACGCCAGCGACCCCGAATGCCATTCCCAGGAGAAACATGGCGATTCCCGTTACCCAAAATCCCCAATGGCCAAGTTTGTCGCTAAATTTGGTAATGCCCTTTAGCCGGGGGAAAGCATAATAGAAAATGGTCAAGTTCAACAGTGCGTACGCACCAAAGAACGCCAAGTGGCCATGCGATACCGTTACTTGGCTGCCATGAGTGTAATAGTTGATTTGCGGCAGTGTATGAATAAAGCCCCAAACGCCGGCGCCGATCAGGTGGTAGATCGAGCAACCGATGGCAAAAGTCCAGACCACCCGATTGCTAATTTCCAACTGACGCTCCTTGACGTGGCGGAAAGTATCCCACACCATCATCGCGATGGGTAGCGGCTCCAAGGCGCTAAAAATGCCGCCAACCCATAGCCAGTATTTTGGGGCGCCGAGCCAATAGTAATGGTGGCCCGTTCCGGCGATGCCGGTAAACAAGAACAAGCCGATTTCCACGTACAACCACTTTTCTACCGTCTGGCGTGGCACTCCCGTAATTTGCATGAGAATCCAAGCCATGATGGCTCCGGTGACCAGCTCCCAAGCGCCTTCAACCCACAGGTGGATGACCCACCACCAATAATACCAATCGATGGAAAGGTTGCGGTAAAAGGGAATGCCGAACAAATACAGCAGGGCCAACATTACCAAGCCCCCCAGCAGTGTGCCTTGGATCATGGTCCAGTTCTTAGCTTTGATTAAGGTCATGGAGACGTTGAACAAAAACATCAAAGCGCCGACGACGACCAGGAGGTCCAATTCCAGAGGAATCTCCAGCAAAGGTCGGCCTTGGGTCCAGCCGAATAGAAACCCGATCAAAGCTGCCACGCCGGTGCCTACCAGCAAGGCCAGTTGTAAATAGGCCAGCTTGGTGCTGAATAGCTCCGAGCGACTCTCTTCCGGAACCATGAAATAAGTGCCGCCCATAAATCCGAGGAGCATCCAAAGGACCAACAGGTTGGTATGAAAAGCCCTGGCGGTCGCAAACGGGAACACATCGACCAGGCTTTGCGGTAAGGTGAATGCGTAATTAATGGCCAGCCACAGGCCCATGACCACCTGCAAGCCGAACAACAACAATGCAACGACGAAATACGGGTAAGCGACTCGTTGGGATGGATAGGCGATCATCGGGCAGCTCCTCTCTGATGAATAAGAAATTCTGCGATGGCTTGTAATTCCTCGGCAGACAAATCCGGATAGGCAGGCATTTGGGTATCCTGCTTGAGAGATTGCGGATCGGCAATGTGCTTCTTGATGGTATCCAAATCCATGCGGTCACCGACCTGGTCCAGACCCGGCCCAATGTCGCCGCCGATTCCCTGCAGCTTGTGGCAGCTAAAGCAGTTGTTCTCCTTGAACAGGGCCGCACCAAGAGACAAATTGGAATTGCCGGCCAAACGCTCCGCCGCTCTGGATGCTCTTTTGGGAGAATCCTGCGGCGGCCAGTCATGAGTGTCAATGCCATTCACCCAATTGAAAAAGCTGACGAGCTGATCGATCTCTGCCTCGCTCAGGTGCTGGTGCGGCATCTTGCGAAAGGACTTTGCCAGTACCACGTCCGGTTGGGTGACGATCTGCCGAATGTATTGTTCACCTCGACGCTGATAGACTTTCGTGAGATCCGGAGCGTAGTAGCCGCCAAATCCAAGGATGGTGTGGCAGTCGTTGCAATTGTACTTTTGAAACACTTTTTTGCCGGCGGCCACGTCATCGGATAACTGTTCGGCGTGCGTCAAAGCGCCGATCTGACGATGCGTGTCCCAAGTCAACGCGAGGAATAGGACTGCCGATGTCAAAGTGCCGAGGTAAAAAATCCATTTGGCTGTTTTGGTGGTCATGTTTGCCTCCTAAACTTGATGCAGATGATGATGATGGTGATGATGTGAATGCTCGGCCGTAGCCATTCCAAGGTGTGCTTCCAACTCTTCTACTAGGTGATGATATCTCTCATGCTGACCTTCGCCGGATATTTCACCTTCCACCCGCTCGAACTCGTGGTGCAGGTATTCATAATCTTGGCCGGAGAAAACTTGGCCGGCCATGGGGTAAAGGATATTATTCTCTTTGAAAATGTGGGAAGACAGCAACTGCGCATAAGCCCGTGCGTTCTCGATGATGTCCTCCTTGACTGCATGCTCTCCCTGCGCGTAACGCTTGGCAGCGGTTTCCAGTCGGTTGGTGTATTGCCGGGCGTACGAGTGCTCAGTCAGCATTTGGCCGATGGGCCCTCCTTCCGAAGGAACTCCTTTCCTGCTCATCAACTGGAAAAGGACATTCTCTTCTTTCGCATGATGGCACTTGTCCGCAAAGTGGCGGATGAAATCCACGGCATTCAAGAATAATTCGGCTGGAACTGGCTCGCCGCCCTCCAAGCGATCGGCGGCTTTGTTCAATATGCTGAGCATTCGTTCGATGACTTCATGCTCTTCAACCAACATATCTATGGGTGTGTTCACGGTGCCTTTCTCCTTGCTTGTTATTGTGTCTATTTAGAGCTTTATTCGATTTGTCTATTGTCCACAAAACTAATCTCTAGAGGTTTTTTAAGGAGTGTCACTAACTGAACGTTGACAGTTGAACGTTGACCGTTGCCTATTGAACGTTGCATATTGATCGTTTTCGAATAGTCAATGGTCAACGTTCAACGCTCAATTGTCAATGGTCACTTCAACAACCTTCGCAGGTTGTTCGATCGACCGGCAAACCATTTAGAGTCCTATCCATTTCGCTTTTTCGCCACGATGATCAAGTTCTGAGACTTGAAAATATCAAACGGCTCAAATTGCATGTCGCCAAAAAACTCCATTTCCTCAAATCCGCATCCTGCCAGCGCCTGCCGCAATTCTCGCTGCCGGTAAGGATACAAAGCTGTTGAGTGCAGCGCGTGGGTTGCCTTGTTATCCTCCCAACTAACCGTCAGGATATTGAACTGAATTTGCCCGGACAGAAAGTCATAGAACCGGAGGTATTCTTGATTGCCTTGGCGATGGACGCCGACGATCCGCTCCTGTCGCGCCAAGATGCGATCGTAGTTGAGTAATTGAATCACCAAATGACCGCCGGGATTGAGGAAAGCGTAAAAGCCTTGCAACGATGCCTGCAAGTCCTCTTCCGTCAACAAATGCGGCAGTGAGTTACCTAAACAGAAGATCGCATCATACTGTCCGCTGAGTGCTGACCGCAATGCTTGCATGGAGGTATGCTTCCAAGTGACATGCACCCCTGCTTCATGCGCATGCTCCTGAGCTTTTGCCAACATTGCAGCCGACAGGTCCGCGCCCAAGACCTGAAGGCCCATCTCGGCCAATAGGATGGCGTGCAAGCCCGTTCCGCAAGCCGCATCGATGACGGAATGAAAGCCGTAGCGCGCCTGCCATCGCTGCAGCATGGCTTTCTCACTCTTCAATCGCTGAGCATAGCGGGTCATGCCGTCGTATTGGTGGGCTATTGCGTCATAAAAGTCCATATCACTCCATCCTGCCAGACTCTAGTCTTTTTGCAAAGACCTGGGTTTGTTGCCTAAGATCGTGAGATGTACGTCTTGATCAGACTCGCTTCGGCTTGCTCCGACCAGACTTGGAAGCCCCTGCCCCTGACCACATCGATCAAAGGCGCAGGAAGGAACGGCGTGACAAGTTCGTAAACTTGACTTGTTTGCAGAGTTTTCAAATCCGCCAAAACCTGATTAAGCGGGTGGCCACCGGATTCGATGACCGGTCTCGCGTCAAAGGACTTGGCCAATGAGCCAGCGGTTACCCAGGCCGGTTTATGGCCGGCGCCACTGCTTTTTTCTTCGGTCACTTCCAATGGTGCAAGTCCGGCGGCATCACGCAGCTTACTAATAAGCTCGGCGACAGGCAAATTGCCAATCTGAGCCACCTGCCGCAAGGTGGCTATCTTGGCCACCGTCTTGCGCAAAACCGGATTGCGAAGCTTGGCGAAAGACGGTGACATGGCGATCAATATCTCTTCTAACTGCGGAAAGGATTCCAACAACTTGCCAATGCGAGTTTCCGGGGTGATGTCCCGCTGGGCAAGACCGCCGGCAATTTCAGAGCTGTTATATGCCATCACTTCTTCTCCTCGGTATAAGTCAACAGTCTTCGCTCGCCTTCCAGTTTTCGTTTTGCTGTCAAGTCTTGGCTGACTTCCAAGGTGCCGAGATAGCTGCCCTTTTCGTCCCGCATGGCAAAATAC
This sequence comes from Caldithrix sp., assembly GCA_020722685.1. The sequence goes on from DYKH01000016.1 coordinate 15,523, forward strand.
TCGATGCTGATAAAGCGGCCGGCCAAATTGATCCAGAACGCGGCGTGGTTTTCCCTGCCGGAACGAAAGTCGTCTAGTATCTTTTCCACAATGTGCACGCTGGAAGGCGGATGGCAATTCTGCACCCTGCGACCTAAAATCGCCCGCGTCCGCTCGAAAATTCGCTCTGCGCCTTGGGTAAAATAGCGCACCGTGTCGTTGGCATCCACAAAGGTCAGATCAAAGGGAATGGTGTTCAACATGGCTGTCAGCTCAGTGACCGTCATGCTGCCGCTGGGAAGCTGTATCCGTTCTTGCTCCTTTGCCTCTTGCTGGGGAACGATGCCTTCCGGCTGCCAAATATCTTTGGGATCGTACAAGCAAAAGCCAATTTCCAGACTTTGACTGTAAATCTCGAACCACTCCGCCTCGGTCAGGGTGTCCATGCACATGGGAAAGAGAATTTGCTCTTCTTTGTAAATCATTTCTTCGATGGCAGTGGCCGCCGGTTTGAGCACCATTTCGATGGTCGGCTTAGCCTCTTCGGCGGTAAGACGGATCACCTGCTCCAGCACTTCCAGCGATGCCTTGAGCAGCTCCCTGGTCTCATCATGTTTGCCCCACATAACCGTAGGCGGGCCGGTGATGCCGTGCTTCTCTAAAAACGGAAACAGCAAATTCTCCTTGCGGCGGTAATGCTTCTCCACGTCCAAGAGAGCATTGAAATGGACGCGGATTTTGCCGAATAGCTCGCTTGCATCCGCTGTATCCGGTAAGGCTTGTACCTCGGTAAATATCTCTTCTAATGAAGCCACCTCCCACTGCAATGCGCGATTTTCTTCCTGAAACGTATGCACCGGATGGCCCGCGGGCGCGACCTTGGCGCCGGTAAGATCAATCGTTCCCTTGAGGGCGGCGGTATGAATATCACACAAGGTCAGGATTTCGGTCTGCGGCACGCCTTCGGCAATCAATTCCTGCTCGACTTCAACCACGTCCCCATACGGCACCTGACCCATCAATCGCATCAGTTGCACTTTCACAGCTTCCGGGGCCACACCCTGATGAAGCTGGAGAATCATGTGCTTCAAAAGGTCCTTGCGCTTTCTCGCATTATTTATCAACTCACTCATTAAAACTGCTCCTGTTATTTTTTCTACTTTCAATCCATCCCAAAAATCTTACATCAAAAACCTTGACTGCCGACCTCTCACCGCTGACCACTGACCGCTGACTGCCGACCGCTGACAACTATTCCTCCCCGCCTCGCATCTGTTGCGAATCATATTCCGGCACCTGCCCGCGATTGTGCTGATAGACCGGGCTATCCAAATGCTTCACATGCCGGCGATACTCTTCCGCAGAGATGTTGTTTTGCCAATAGCCCGTCAGTCGCGCAACCGTGGTGCCGAGCAAAAAAAGCAAGACGATGACGATGGCATAGGCTCGCCGGGAGAAACGCCCTCGCGTTTTGCCGGCTGAGAGATACAGCGTGTCCTTCACCGGACAAGCATCCACGCAGCGCAGGCAGGCATGACATTCATCAGAAAAAACCGTGGAGGCGGAATGGACGTTGATATTCGCCGGGCAAACTTTGGTGCACTTTTCACAATCAATGCAGGTGGCCTTGTTACGATGGATTTTGAATACGCTCAAGAAACTGGCCATGCCGAGGAGCGCACCATAAGGACAAAGGTAACGACACCAGAAGTAGCGAACCAGAATGGAAAAAAGAAAGAGTCCGATCAAAACTCGTAAGGTAAAGCCGGACATCTCGGTGAAAAATTTGAGCATTTTGATGTCCGCGACTTTATTGTAAGGGCTGAATATGAATTTTTCCAACTGCAGCACGTCCATCTGGACAAATATCGCCCAAAGAAAGAAAGCTAACAGCAAGTACTTGAGGCTGCGCAACGGATAATCCAGCCAGCGCGGCAGACTCCGAGGCTTGTCGAAGATGAAGGTGTGAATGCGCGCCAGGTATTCGGATAGCAATCCGATCGGGCAAACCCAACTGCAAAAGCCTTTTTTGAGAAACAGTGCCGTTGCCAAAACAATCAAAAGCAAAACCAGCGCCGAGGGATGAACGTGGTTAAAGATGCCGGTGAGAAGCCAATACTTGAGGCTGATGAGGGCGCTGATTGGCAAGAAAGCCTCCACTCCCGGCGGGCGGCTAATCGTGGGCAAAAGGCCGTTTTCCAACTGGCGAACAAAAAAGTAGAATTCGACTCCTATCCACAGAGTCACTGCCAGAAAGGCAAACTGAACTAATTTTCGATAGGATTGGACGCGAAAAGGACGCGCCCTTTTGCTTTTTCTTTTCTGCGTCGCAGCAATATTTTGTTTTTCTCGGGTAAGGGGCTCCACAACAATCGACATATTCGCTTTCCTTAAAACCGCCGTAACGTCATCAATCGGCAAAATGTTGCACGATAATCATGCCAAAGGCATGATCCAACATTCTATCCGCTCCACTTTACGCTGATACATGACCATTTTCTCTTGAAAATGGCCCTGTCTTTGTGATAAAAATGTCCAAACTTCAGAATCATGCCAAAGGCATGATCGGCATAGAGGCATTGGCGGCAATCAATCGGGGTTCTACGCATGGACCAGGTCGCTCAGTCTAAATTTGTTGCGCTTGACCTTTTGCGCCATTTCCTCCAAAGTGGTTTGCGCGAAAAATGACTTTATCTTTTCGCGTATCTCGGACCACTGCACGTGCACCGGACAGGGATTTTCAATTCCGCACTTTTCCAGGCCTAACAAGCATTCGTTAAAAAGCGCCGGGCCGTCAATAGCCTCCACAATCTCGATGAGATGGATTTCGCCCGCCGGTCGCGCCAAGGAGACTCCCCCATTGGGCCCTTTGAACGAGACCATGATGTCATGTTGCGTCAGTATCTGGAGGATTTTCGTCAGAAAATGGAAAGAAATGCCAAGCTCTTCGGAAATCTCCCGAATCGGCACGTACGGGCGCTCGCTGTTAAGGGCAATGTAAAAGGCGGCGCGAATGCCATAGTTGCATGTTTTGGATAGCATCATATTTTCAATTCATATTTAAGACTCTTTTGTCTGAAATATAGGATAATTCTCCATTCCTGTCAAGCGAAATTTTGTGTCTTCCTATTCGTACTCGTACTCGTAATCGTACTCGTAATCGTAATCATACTCCCTCTTGCTCTTGCTCTTGCTCCTGCTCCTGCTCCTCCTTGTCCTCAACTTCCTTCCACGAGTATCCAAGCTTACTAACGCACGAAAATTTCGGTTTGCAAATGACGCAGCAAGTTTGTAAGTTTTAGGGGAGGGAGCAAGAGCAGGAGTACGAGTAAGATTAGGATTAAGACTGGGTGTGGGGGTAACTGTCGGAGTATTTCGGGAATGCAAGGCTACCTGGTGGGGCCCGCGGACTTCAAATCCGTTGTGAGGCGGTGATCCCGTCTCGGGTGGGTTCGATTCCCACACATTCCCGCTATGGGGTCAAAACAACAGGGGTTGGGCTTTGAATCTCGAAAGGGTGAGGAAAGTGTTTTCTCTTCCCTACTTTTCATCCGCTCTGACAAGCCCGCCAGTCATCTTTAGCAGTTCAGTTTCTGCCGCTTTGGCCTGAAACTGCGCGGAAATCAATCTCTCCAGGGCATCCAGATATTTTCGCTGCACCTCGCGCAATTCAATGGCGGTCAACGTACCCAATCGGTACTTTTCCAACGATACCTGAACGTTCTCCTTGGCCACGGCCACGTTCTCATGTTCCAAAGAGGTCAATTTCACGTTCGTCTGGTAGGCTTGAAAATACCGCGACAGTTCCGCTTCTATCTGGCTTTTTGCATCCCGGAGCGCCAATTCGCTGCTGCGCAGGGCTAACTCGGCGTTTTGCAAGCGACGATTGTTGTTAAAGCCGTCAAAAAGAGTGTAGCTGGCAGAGAGACCATAGGTGAATCCCTGATTCTTACTCGACTTCACAAAACCGGATTGTGACTCCGATTTTGACAAATTGAAGCCGACGTTCAAGCCTATCTTTGGAAATCGCGGCTCCCAAGCATTGCGAACATCCAGTTTGGCGACCATTTGGCCTTTTTGTGCCAATAACAGGGTGCTGTTTTGGCTTTCCAAAACGCTTTTCAATTGGCCGATTTCCAAATTCATGCGAATCTGAATGGTGTCGCTGGCAACGAAATCAATGGCGGCGTCCCGGGCCAAAAGCTGGTTGAGCGTTGTTTTGGCGTTGGCTAAAGAAATCTCTTGTCGCAACATTGCCGAGCGATCCTCGTTCAAGTCCACCCGCGCATTCTGCACATCGAGTCTGGATTCCGAGCCGATCCCGTACTTGGCTTCGGCAATTTTCAAGCGCTGTTGCGAAATGGCCAATGCCTCCTGCAAAGATTGCAGCTTCTGCCGTTGCTGGACCACGTCAAAATAGGCTTCGATAACTTGAGCAAGTGAATTCTCGATCGCCAAACGAGTATTGATCTCCCCCATTTCCCGGAACTGGCGGAGCCGTTGATAAGAAGCAAACATGCCGAAGCCATCGAAAAGCGTCCAATTCAAAGCCACGCCGACATTACGAGAGCTGGTTTCTGCGTTGCGGCGGTCTATCACATTCCCGGAAACGAATTCTTGATACGATTTGCTGATGCTTTTGGATTGACCGGCGCTGGCGGTTATCTGCGGCAAAAATCCGGCGTTGCCCAAACTCAGATTATTCTCATCAATCTTTGCTTCGGTTCTGGCGATACGAATCGCATAGTTATTTTCTAAAGCAATTTCGATGGCCTGCTGCAGCGTCAACGATTCCTGCGCGTAGAGCAACCCTACGCCCAATAGCAAAGTTGAAAGCAACGCTTTTTGATATTTCTTCACCATTGTGAATTCCACTTCATTCAAAGTAAGATGATCCTCTTGGAAAGCAAAATTAAAGCAGGCGCAGCTTCACAAAAAATGGACTATGAAAAAGCGGTTTATAACGTCGACCCTCCCGCCAATTGTTGTCTATCCTTGACGATTCTTGACTATTCTTGACCATTCTTGAAAGCTTTTGCCCATCTTTGGCAATGTTTGACCAAGTTTGACTATCTGATAAAGCTTGACAATCCTTGACAACTCTTGACCATCTTTGACAATGTTTGCCCATATTAGGCAATGTTTGACCAAGTTTGACTAGGCCTGACAAAACTTGACTACTCTTGACAAAGCTTGACCATTCTTGCCCCTGTTTGACCACGTTCTTTACTCCCTCCCACCCGCAGCCGCTTCCGCAAAAATCTCCCTGTCGTCTTCCAGCACTCTGTCCTCTTGAATATGGCTGTAAACCTTGCGTTCCTTGGAAAAATAGGAATAAATAGCCGGGATGATGAACAAAGTAAGAAAGGTCGAAAAGACCAAGCCGCCGCAAACGGCGACGCCCATGGGCACCCGACTCTCTGCTCCAGCTCCCAAGGCCAAGGCAATGGGCAAGATTCCCAGAAAGGTAGATAAGCTGGTCATTAGAATGGGCCGGAATCGAGCGACCGCCGCATCCTGGATGGCTTCCATAAGCGATAGACCTTGTCCGCGTCGCTGATTGGCAAACTCGACGATAAGAATGCCGTTCTTGGTCACCAGGCCGATGAGCATGATCATACCGATTTGGCTGAAGATGTTTATGGTTTTGCCAAAATACCACAGCGACAGCAACGCCCCGGCAAGGGCTAGCGGCACGGTGAACATGATGATGAACGGATCGCGGAAGCTTTCAAATTGGGCGGAGAGAATCAGATAGATGAGAATAAGCGCCAGGGCCAGCGCAAACGCCAAACTGGAAGAGCTTTCAGCAAAATCCCGGGCAGCGCCCGAAAGATCAGTACGAAAGGATTCGTCCAAAACCCGCTCGGCGATTTCATCCATGGCGGCAATGCCGTCGCTGATAGTTTTTCCTCTGGCCAAGCCGGCGGAAATCGTTGCCGAAACGTAGCGATTGAACCGATAAAGCTGCGGCGGGCGACTGCTTTCTTTTAGATCGACCAGATTTCCCAGCGGCACCAAGTCACCATACTTGTTGCGCACATGCAGAAGCGTGAGATCCAACGGCTCATCGCGGTCTCCCCTTTCCACTTGCGGGATAATTTGGTACTGCTTGTTATTCAAAATAAAATAGCCCACCCGTTGGCCACTGTAAGCCAAGCGCAAAGTCTGCGCGATGTCCGTAGCAGAAACGCCAAGAGTCCGGGCGCGCCCGCGATTAATTTGTATTTCCAATTCCGGCTTGTTGAATTTCAAGTCGGCATCGACAAAGTTGAAAACCGGGCTTTTGCTCGCCTCCTCCAAAAACCTGGGAAGAGCTTCCTGCAGTTTTGCAAAATTGACGGCTTGGAGGACGTAGCGCACCGGCAGGCCCCCACGCCCTATTCCCGAACCCAGGGACTGTTCCTGGGTGACCGAAGTCCTCACAGCGCTCACTCGGCTCACTTCAGCGGCCAACTCCTCCGCGATTTCTTGTTGGGAGCGTTGCCGTTCGTCCGGTGAGACGAGGGTGATGCGAAGAAAACCCGAATTTGCACCGGTTCCGGCAAAACCCGGCGAGGTCATGACATTCATTGACTTTTTTTCCGGCACAGCTTTTTCGACTACGGCTGCCATCTCCTGCATGATCTTGTCCATGTGTTCAAACGTGACGCCTTCGGGCGCGATCGAATTGAGGCGCAGACTGCTGCGATCCTCATAAGGAGCTAACTCGCGGGGCAAGATCGAATTGAAGATGACGATTAACGCCAGTGAAACAACAATGCCGACAAATGCGAGCCAGCGACGTTGCATGAACCACCGCAGGCTTTTTCGGTAAACGTCAATGAGAGAGACGAAGAAAGGCTCGGTCTTGTAATAGAACCAACTATGCCGCTTCTTCTGCCGCAGAATCTTGGTGGCTAACATGGGGGTCAGAGTCAAGGAGACAAAGGCAGAGATAATGACGGAACCCGCGATAACGATGCCGAACTCGCGGAACAGTCGCCCGGTCAGCCCTTGTAAAAAGATGACCGGCATGAACACCGCGGCCAAGGCGACCGTCGTGGAGATGACCGCAAAATAGACTTCTTTGATTCCCAAGAGGCCGGCTTTGACCGGCTCCACACCCCGCTCAACTTTGGTGTAAATGTTCTCCAAGACGACGATGGCGTCATCAACGACCATGCCGATGGCCAGAACCAATCCAAGCAGAGTCAGGACGTTGATGGAAAACTCGGCGACGTACATGATGAAAAAGGCGCCGATCAGGGAAATGGGGATAGCAATGATGGGAATGATGGTGGTGCGCCAATCGCGCAGAAATAGAAAAATGATCAGCAAGACCAGAGCAAAGGCAGAAAAGACCGTCTCTTCCACTTCCTTAATGGACTGGCGAATATAGGTGGAAGTATCAAAACCGATCTCCATTTTGATATCCGGCGGAAGGTCTTTTCTCAACTGATCGATGCGCCGATAGAATTCATCCAAGATATTGATGTAGTTGGACCCCGGTTGCGGAATGAGCACCAAACCCGTCATCGGCACGCCATCGCGACGGTAGAGGGTGCGATAGTTATCGGTGCCGAGCTCCGCGTAGCCGATATCTTGAAAGCGCACGACCGTGCCGCCGGATTCTTTGACGATGAGATTGTTGAACTCCTCGACCGTCTCTAATCGCCCCTGCGTGCGAATGGTCAGCTCGGTGGCGCTGCCTTCAATGCGTCCGGTCGGCAGCTCGATGTTTTCCCGCACCAAAGCATTCTGTACGTCCATGGGCGTCATTTTGTACGCAGCAAGCTTGGCAGGATTCAGCCAAAGACGCATGGCATAATCCTTCGCGCCCCATACTTGCGCCTCGCTCACTCCCGGAATGGTGCGAAACCGTTCCCGCAACACGTTGGTGGCGATGTCGGTGAGCTGAATGAGACTACGCGAATCGCTCAACACATTGAGATAGACGATGGGCACCGCATCGGCGTCCGCTTTTAGGACGATGGGGGTGTCGCAATCCGGAGGCAAGTTGCGCATGGCGCGCGACACCCGGTCGCGGACATCATTGGCCGCCGCTTCAAGATTCACGTCCAGATTGAATTCAACGGTAATGCGCGAATTGCCCTCACGACTGGATGACGACAGCGTACGGATGCCGGCGATGCCGCTGATAGATTCCTCCAGGGGCTCGGTGATTTGTGACTCAATCACGTCGGCATTGGCGCCCGTGTAAGTGGTAGAAACCGTAATAATGGGAGGATCGACATTCGGGTATTCCCGAACGCCCAAATAGGTGAAGCCGATGACGCCAAACAAGATGATGAACAAGGACATCACGATGGATAAGACCGGCCGGTTAATACTAGTGGAAGATAGGCTCATTGCTAAACCCGTTTGGTTGCGCGTTGATGAATTGACTGAACCCGGCGGTTCAAGACAAATGTCTGTATTGAACGAGGCATAAGGGACACTTGGGTGATTCTGCTTTCACCGGCAGACGATGGCTGCAAACAATCAGTCGAGACTGGTGATGTTGATGGGAGTGCCGTTGCGTACCTGCAACAAACCCGTGGTGAGCAAAGTGTCATTCACCGCCAGTCCGCGGGTAATCTGCACTTTGTCGCTGGTGCGCAACCCGGTTTCGACAAAAACTTGTTGTGCTCTGCCCCCTTTGGCGACAAATACTTTCTCCCTTTCCATCTCGGGAATCAAGGTTTCGGTAGGAATCATGATGGCATCTTCAATCCGAGAAAGGGAGACGGTCACTTCGGCAAAAGACCCAGGGCGCACCTTGCCCTCCGGGTTGGGACATAAAGCGCGAATGCGCACACTGCGGATTTCCGGATCTACTTTTGGCTCCAGAGCATAAATCTTGCCGGCGAAAACATCCCTGCTGCCCTGAATTTTAAAAGTTATCTGATCGCCGACTTGCACAAAATCGGCATATCTTTCCGGGATGGAAAAATCAATCTTGACCGGATCGCGATCCACCAAATAGGCAATCTTTGATTCCGGCGAAATATAGCTGCCGTCGCTAACATAGCGGAGTCCAATGATGCCGTCGAACGGAGCGATAATAGTGGCTTTTTCGATCTGCGCGTGAATCAATTGCAAGTCCGCCTTGGCAGTGTTCAGCCTGGTCAGAGCTGCATCATATACCTCTTGGCTGACCGCCTCGATCTCCAACTGTTTGCGCTGACGCAGCTCGGTGTCCTCAGCCAACTTTAGCTGCAGTTCCGCACGCAGTTTCTGTGCCTGCAAATCCGCATCGTTGATTTTAACCAACACCTCGCCTTTTTTGACCCGGCTTCCCTCCTGAAAGTTAATGACGGTAATTTTCCCGGTGACCTCGCTTCTCAGCTCGACTTCCTCATTGGCCAGTACCGTTCCCGCTATAGTAATCTTGTTGTCCATCTGGCCGGCTCTGACAAGGTAGGCTTTGACGTTGGTCACCTGCCCTCCGGTCCGCACCGCTGTCGGCGTGCGGGTTTCTTTGCTCCAAGGCCGCCATTTGGCCAAAACCAAAAGAGCAAAAATGACAGCGACAACAAACCAAATTGCAGTTTTCTTTTTCATACTTTTACCAATTGTCCCTTCATGCCGAAAAACCAGACATAGAATCCCTTTCAAGGTGCTTAGATTCGGACGCAATATATGCCAAATTCGTATCAATTGTCCAAACAATTTAAGTGTAAGAACGTTCGTCTTTGGCTTTTGTTCTATCAGCGGGAAAAAGAAAGTCACTTGAATGTTTCAAACCCGGGCGACGTCCGGAGCGCATGACGATGAATGGGACGCATAATGAATTCAATTCAAAAAAGCCTTGACCCTCACTTTTTTATTCTGTAATTTCGCCAACGAAAATGTGGATTCCAAGTGGGATTGTTGACAACCGCATGTATGAGGAGAGAGGCTATGGCTCAGCTACCCAAGCTAACGCTGCAGGCACTATTCCAAAATAGTGTAACCCATTTTAAGGACGAAATCGCGCTTTCTTTCGTCGATGAAGATCCCCTCACCTATCAGGAAGTGAATCGACAGGTCACCGCCATCGCTGCGGCACTCAGGGTCAGGGGCATCGAAAAGGGCGATCGCATCGCCCTTCTGAGCGAAAACGGCCCTCGCTGGGGCATAGTCTACTTTGCCATCACCACCATGGGCGCAGTGGCGGTACCCATCTTGCCTGATTTTCACAAATCCGAAGTGCACCACATCATCCGAAATTCCGGCTCGAAAATAGTCTTTACCTCCAGCAAATTATCGCACAAGCTGGTGGATCTGGATGCACGCGATGTAGAGTTGGTCGTTTCGGTCGATGACCTGCCGCTCAGCATCAACCATTTCGAGATGGAAAACTATGCCGATCTATTGGTGGGCAAAGACCCAAAGCGCAAAGCCAAGAAGCATGGCAAGGACGTCGGCGTTCTTGAGGAAGACGATCTAACGGAAATCCTGTACACCTCCGGAACCACCGGCCATTCCAAGGGCGTCATGCTTACGCACAAAAACCTTGTTTCCAATGCTCTGTCTGCCACCAAGATGATCGGCATTACACCCGCCGATAGATTGCTTTCCATTCTCCCCATGCCGCACGTCTACGAGTGCACTTGTGGGTTTCTGCTGCCCTTTATGATGGGAAGCAAAGTGTACTATATAAAGGGACTGCCGACGGCGCAGACCCTGCTGCCGGCGGTTGAGAAGATCAAACCAACCGTCATTTTGTCGGTGCCGTTGATCATGGAAAAGATTTACAAGAAAAAGGTACTTGGCGAGATCAACGCTAAAGCGATTTCTAAAACGCTGTACAAGTTTTCCCCGACGCATAAGCTGATCAACAAAGTGGCCGGGAAAAAGCTCTATCAGGCATTTGGCGGCGAATTGCGATTTATGGTCTTTGGCGGTGCGGCCACACCATTGGAGGTGGAGCAATTCCTTACCGAAGGAGGATTCCCGTACATCACCGGCTACGGCTTGACCGAAGCCTCCCCGCTCCTAACGGTCAATCCTCCCGGCAAGGTCAAGCAGCAGTCGGCTGGAGTAATTGTTCCCGACGTGCGCCTGCGGATCGATGACCCGGACCCAGAAACCGGCATCGGCGAGATCGTCGCTTCAGGACCGAATATCATGCAGGGATATTATCGCAACGAGGAGGCGACTAAGAAAGCCTTCACTGCGGACGGTTGGCTCATCACCGGAGATCGCGGCTATCTGGATGAAGATGGTTACTTGTTCATCAAAGGCCGGTCAAAAAACCTCATTCTCGGCCCCAGTGGGGAGAACATTTATCCCGAAGAGATTGAATTCCACCTCTCGCACTCTCCTTTCGTCATGGAATCGTTGGTTTATGAACAGGACGGCAAGATCGTCGCCCGAGTTCACCTCGATTACGACGCCATTGACAAAGAGTTTGGCACCTCAACCATGGACGCGGCCGAAGCTTCCAACAAGGTGCAGCAGATATTGGAAAACATCCGCAAGGACGTGAATAGCAGAGTAGCCAGTTACTCCCGCGTTCACCGCATCATCGAGCAGCCGGAAGAGTTTGAAAAAACCCCCACCAAAAAGATTAAGAGATATCTGTACACTTCTTGACGTTCGTGGGTCGCTTTCACAGTCTAATAAATAAGAAACGCTTGGCGCCACATTGCATCTTCCCGATGTAGCTGGAGAGCGCGGTTCCCCTGCAGGCGTTTCTCCGGCTACGGTGAGACGAGCGTTATAGTTGATGGGCCGCCGGCCATTCACTCGTGCACTGGCTGCCAAGTTACATCGAAGCTGTGCCAGGGCTCGCTATTTCCCGCAAATCAATCCAACACGTCTCCGTCAAGACAACTCTTTTGCTTGACTGAGAAAGGGGAATTTTCTACATTTGGCCCGCCGAAAACCGTTTACATCATAATGCCTAAATCATCTGACTGTGTCCGATAGAGGAGATATCGAATGGCACGCATGCACCGCCGCTCGCGGGGTTATCCTTCCTTCTTTATTCTCTTACTGGTTTTCATAGCAATTTCCGATTGTGGCGCAAAAAACAAAGTGACAATCTACCGAGACACGTGGGGCGTCCCACATATTTATGGTGACTCGGAGGAAGCAGTGGCTTATGGCTTTGGCTACGCTCAGGCCGAAGACCGCATGGAGCAACTCTTGAGAAACTTCCGCTGGGCAGAAGGAACGCTGGCCGAAGCCTTCGGCCGCAGCTATGCAGAAGAAGACTATGTTCAACGTCTCTGCCAGCACGCCGAGATCTGCCAAAAGCAGTATGCCCATCTGCCGCAGAACATTAGAAAGATCTTGGAGGCATTCGTCGCCGGAATTGCTCAGTATCAAAAAGAGCATCCGGGAAAAGTGCCGGAATGGGCGCCGAAAATTGAGCCCTGGCATCCACTCGCTCTGGGACGCGCATTCATTTGGGGCTGGCCGCTGGGTCAGGCGATGGATGACCTCCGTGCAGGCAGGAGTAAGAAGGCGCACCCTCGTGGCTCCAACCAGTGGGTAGTATCCGGCCAGCGCACCGCTACCGGTGCCCCGATGGCCTTGATCGATCCTCATCTCAGTTGGGTCGACGAGGGCCATTGGGTAGAAGTCAGACTTCACGGCGGCAAAATTCATAGCTGCGGCATCTGCGTAGTGGGCACGCCGCTCGTCGGCTTGGGGCACAATCGTTGGCTTTCCTGGGCGGCCACGACCGGCGGCCCCGATTGCGGCGATGTCTTTGCCGAAGAGATCAATCCAGAAAATCCGCTACAGTACCGCTATGACAACCAGTGGCGGGAAATATCTGTCGATTCTATCAAAATATCCGTGAAAACCGACAGCGGCATGAAGGTCGTCACCCGAGTGGTTGAGAGAACTCACCACGGCCCCATTTTTGAGCGTGACGGTAACCTTGCCTACGCCTTGGCCATTCCTTATTGGAACGAGGTCGGCTTGGTATTGCAATTGTACGAAATGAATCTCGCACAGAATCTGGATCAGTTCAAGAAGGCGCTGGAAATGCGTCAGTTCATGCCGCAAAATATCATGGTCGCGGATCAGGACGGCAACATCTACTATCAGCGCACCGGTCGCGTGCCGATTCGGAACTTGCGCTTTGACTGGAACAGGCCGGTGCCGGGCAACACCTCGGAGTCGGAATGGCAGGGTATCCATCCGACCGCAGACCTGGTTCAGCTTTTGAACCCGGAGATTGGCTTTATGCAAAACTGCAACATCTCTCCCGGGACGATGTTGCCTTCCAGCCCGATGTTGAATGCCAAGTACGCACCTTATATTTACAATGATCCCGATGGCCGGGACAATCCGCGCGGCAAGAGAGCCATCGCCTTGCTGAGCGCCGAAACGCGGATGACATTTGAGCGCGCGCAGGAGATCGGCACCGACACGGGCATCCCCGAAGTAGAGCCTTGGCAAACCGCTCTCAAAAAGGCCGTTGCGGCTCATGCTGCCCAATTTGCGGACATTGCCGAAGCGACTCAGGCGATTATTTCCTGGAACGGGCATCTCGATAAGGAAAGCGACGGTGCGACCTTGTTCCGCGAGTGGAGAAATGCCCTGAGCAAAACGAAAAACCTGAGCAAACCTTCTTCGCTATCCGGCCTGAGCCAAGAAGACGAGATAGCACTATTGGAAGCCGTTCGTGAGGCGCAAAAGAATCTTGTCTCGCTTTTCGGCAGCAATAAAGTACCATGGGGAAATACCCTCATTCTCAAACGCGGCGAGAAATCTTTGCCTCTCAGCGGCGGCAGCTTTGAAAACGGCATTTCCTCCTTGCGAGCGATTTCAGGCACGACCAAGAACGGAGTCATGATCGGCTCCCGCGGCCAATCCGGTCCGATGGTGATCTCGCTGACCAAGCCCATTCAGTCCGTCAGCGTTCTGCCATGGGGACAAAGTGATGACCCTGAATCGCTGCACTATTTTGATCAGGGAGAAAAGCTCTTCAGTCAAGGCAAATTTAAAGACACTTGGTTCGAGTGGGAGGAGTTGAAGGAGCACATCGAATCGCAGACAAGCTTGGAGCTGCCGTGATAGATTCGTCGCAGGGTTGTGAGATGTCGATTGAGGTGAGGATGATGGAATTCGCTCGATTATCGCCGCTCGGCATTATATTTGCCGATAGTCGTTTTACCGGACAATCGCAAGCCTGATTCTATGAGAATTGTGGCTTCACCGCCCCAATTGATACAGCTTTGTGCGAATGAGCGGTCGAACCCTCTCCGCGTTTAGAATAGTTTTTCCAGCGCAATACTACAGTCCAGTAGCAGAAAATTAAGGACGGTCTTTTCCAAACATAGAGGAAAAACGCCAGCCCATAACGTCTCGTGAATATCTTTTTGGATACGACTATGAAACTCTTTGCGAAAAAGCCAAGCAATGGATCGGCCAAAGCAGGGGCAAGATTGTGCGAGATATTGAAGAATGTCCCCATTTTTGCCGACTTGAACAACCGCGAATTATCCTCGGTGGTGAGAATCCTGCATGAGCGAGAATACAAGCCGGGAGAAATCATTTTCCGCGAAGACGAGCCGGGCATGGGCATGTACATCATCGAAGCAGGCAAAGTGAGCATCTACATCGAGTCCGGACAAATGCAGTTATCGGAATTGGGCGATGGAGATTTCTTTGGCGAGGTCGCTCTCTTGGATGATGCCCCACGATCCGCTACCGCCATCGCCAAGAGCGATTGCAGAATTTTCGGCTTTTTTCAACCAGACCTGTTTGGACTCATGGAAAGGGATTCTAAATTGGGGGTCAAAATTGTACTGCAGGTCGCTCGCCTCATCGGTGAACGCCTGCGCAAGGCGAACAAGCAGATACTGAGTCTCACCCAAGAAGTGAACAGAATGAAATCTGCCAACAAATAGCCCGGAACTGCTATGATAACCGTACAAGACGTGGGCAACCGGCGGGTCCTTTTCTTGCTGTTGGGATTCGCCGTTCTCGTTGTCCTATTCTTCCTTGGCGGCGTCGCCAAATTGCTCGTGATTTCGGCCCTCGGGGCTTATCTCTTGGATCCATTGGTGACCCCTTTGGAAGCCAAAGGCATGAGCCGTACAGCCGCGACGACGATTTTTATGGTCAGCTTGCTGGTGATCATTGTCTTGGCCCTCACATTCCTGATTCCCCTTGTCATCCACCAGATTCAGGAGATGCAAACGAGCGGAGCTTCGGAGCAAACCTCCCGCGCCATTGCCAAGCTCGAGCTGCTCATCCGGGAAAAGCTCGGTTTCTTGGGCATGCAGGATTTTAATCTGACGGAAAAAATACAGCAAATCCAGCATTACATCAGCGGCAAGATGCTGGACTTTTTGCTGAAGGATTCCCTCTCCATCATCATTCACATGGTCACCATTCCCTTCTTCATTTTCCTTCTTCTCAAGGACGGCCGGGAGCTGAAGAAGCATCTCATTCGATTGGTGCCCAATCGCTATTTCGAGTTCTCCATGGATTTGATCTATAAAATGGATCAGCAATTGGGGAATTATCTGCGCGGACAGTTCATGGATGCTTTGGTTTTCGGCATCCTGACTACCATCGCATTGTGGCTGCTGCAAGTAAAATATTTCATTTTCATCGGCGTCTTTGCCGGCATAGCCAATCTGATACCCTACGTGGGCCCCATCGCTGGCGTCACACCTGCATTGATCGTCTCGTTGCTGGAAACCGGCGACGTCATGAAAGGGATTTACATCATCATCACTTTTGCCTTGCTCAAACTGACCGACGATGTATTGATTCAACCGCTGGTTGTGGCAAAAAGCGTGGACCTCCATCCGATGCTGGTGTTTTTGTCCATCCTCATCGGCGGGCATTTGTTCGGCATCTTGGGGATGCTCGTCGCCGTTCCGTTCACGGGATTTCTCAAAGTGGTCTTTAGCGAAAGCGTGGAAACTTTGCGACGTTACCGGTTCACCTAAGGGAATCCTCTCATCACCAAAGACGGCGTTTCATTACCTGACCATCAATCACGATAGGCCGCAGATTCCTCCAGCCGGATCGGCGCGGCCTCCTTTGGCTGCGGACGGTTCACCGCTCGCGATAAGCCGGAGACACCTCCAGGCGAATCGGAGTAACTGTTTCCAGAATTCTGCATATCGGGCGTGATGCGCCTTTTTCAGCCACTCGCACGCGATTAAAAATCCCTTGACTTTAAAGCTACAATATAGCTACTTTTATGTGTAACGAAAGCATGTTAGACCTCTCAAACCCGCGATAGCCGCGATGGAGTGGAAATACCTCCGGCGGGATCGGCTTTGCCTGCTGCAATCGGATAAGAAACCACGACAGGCCGGAGACACATCCAACCAAATCGGAGTTTATGAAAAGTCTACGCTATAAAATCGGGGCGGGATATTTTGTCCTCATTCTCATCATCGTGGGAATTAGCCTATATGCTACGTATGACTTTTTCCGTTTGCGAACTTTGGTCACCCAGCTCTTGGAAAAGAACAGCCCGGGCGTGCGCGCCGCCACCAGTCTCATCATGTCCTTGGCGGAGCAGGAGACCAGCCAGATTTCCATGATCACCCATTTCGACTCGCTGACTTTGGGCAGGTACCGAATGCAGCGGGATCGTTTTCTGCAATTCTATCAAATGGCGTCCGAAAGCTCCAGCCAGCCGCAAGAATTCGCCATTTTGGATAGTCTCATTCAAATTTACAAAGTCTATTTGGCCACTTCCGATGAGTATTTTTTATTAGCCAAGAACAAAGACGCTCAGGCGGCCAATTTCCATCACATGCATATTCTCCCCTTGAAACAGCGTTTGCGCGATCACTGCACCAAACTGTTAGAGATTTTCCAGGCGCGCGTTATAGAAACCAATTCGCAGGTCAAAAGAATTGCCAGTAATGAAACGATGATTGCCGTCATCAGCGCCTCCATTCTGGCGATTGTTTTGGCTATTCGCTTCTACCTGCAAGTGAACCAAAACATCATCAAGCCCACGCGCACTCTGTCGCAAAAGCTACGAATGATTCGCGACGGCTACCTGAATCCGAAAATCGACATCACCACCAATGACGAGCTGGCAGACCTGTACGCAGAGTTCAACAAAATGACCGAACGCCTGCGCACCTACGAGGAATTGAACATCCAACAAATCATTGCGGAGAAGGCCAAAACCGAAGCCCTGGTGAAAAGCCTGACAGAGCCGATCATCGTCACCAATGCGAATTTTGAAATCATCCTCATGAATCAGGCTGCAATCGGCATGTTGAACATTTACGCCGAGCAGTGGCAAAATAAACCGGTGCAAGAAGTCGTGCAAGATGAAAAATTGGTCAAGCTGCTGTGCGCCGATTCCGAGCACAGAAGCGAGGTGGCGCGCAGCGACTTTTTAATCACCCTCTCTCGGGATGACCGCACGCTCTACTTCCGACCACGGCAAACGGTCATCACCGACGACCAGGGGCGGTTTCAATGGTTGGTCACCCTCTTCCAAGACGTGACGCGCTTTAAGCATCTGGATCAGATGAAGTCTGATTTTATCGCTACCGTTTCCCACGAGTTTCGCACCCCGCTCACGTCCATCAATATGACCATTGATATTCTGAATGAACAAGTCATCGGCGAAATCAACGAACGTCAGCGCGAGCTTTTGACCGCCGCAAAGGACGATGCAGTCCGTCTCACGAAATTGGTCAAAGAGCTTCTGGACTTGTCGAGACTTGAATCGGGCAAGTATGAAATGAAGATGGGGTTGTTGAATCTGGAAGAATTGATAAACGAGTCGCTAAAGCCCCTCAATTTGCTGGTGAAAGAAAAACAGATCGCTTTGGAAGTCAAGATCGACCCAAAATTCCCGGTCTTCTGGGGCGACCCGCAGCAACTGTCTTGGGTCATCACCAATCTGGTCAATAACGCCTTGCGCTACACTCCCGAGCACGGCAAAGTCACCATTGCGGCCGAGCAGATGAATGGCGACATCTGCGTCCATGTAGCGGACACCGGGCGCGGCATCCCGCAGGAAGCATTGGAGACCATTTTCGAAAAGTTTGTCCAAGTGAAAAAAGCCACCGAATCGACTCCCGGCAGTGTTGGTTTGGGTTTGGCCATCACCAAAGAAGTGGTGGAAGCGCACGGCGGCAAAATCTGGGTTGATAGTGAATTGGGCAAAGGCAGTACCTTTACCTTCACGATTCCCGTTACCCGGAGGAGCTGATGGCCGAGGCCCCGGCAAAAGTTTTGGTCGTGGACGACGAAGCGCATATTCTCAAAACAGTCGGAATATGTTTGGAATCCATTGGCATGCGACCAGTTCTGCATTCCAGGCCACAGGACGCCTTGGCTGCCATTCACAACGAAGTGTTCGATCTCGCCTTTGTCGATTTGAAAATGACGCCGATCGATGGGATGGAGATGCTGGAGGAAATCAGAAAGGTTTCACCCGCTACCACGGTCATCATCATCACCGCGCATGGCTCCATCGATAGCGCTGTGGAAGCCATCAAGAAGGGCGCCTACCATTATCTGCAAAAGCCTTTTGACTTTAAAGAGCTGCAAATCTTTGCCCAAAAAGCGCTCGAATATCACGAGCTGACGCGCGAAGTCAGAGAGCTACGCCAGCAGATAGCCGAAATCAAGCCAAGCGGCAAGTTCATCACCCGCAACAAGGAGATGTTGAGCATGTTGGATTTGGCCCTGCGGGTGGCAGACAGCGGCATTTCCGTCCTTATCGAAGGTGAGAGCGGTACCGGCAAAGAGCTTGTGGCCCAGTACATTCACGAACAGAGTCCCCGCGCCAACCAGCCGCTGGTAAAGGTGAACTGTGCCGCCCTACCGGAAGAATTGTTGGAGAGCGAGCTATTCGGTCACGTGAAAGGCGCTTTCACCGGAGCGTTGCGTGATCGTCAGGGCAGATTTGAAGCGGCCAATGGCGGCACTGTCTTTCTCGATGAAATTGCCGAAATTCCTCCCAGCGTTCAGGTCAAGCTCCTGCGCATTATCCAAAACAAAGAATTCGAGCGCGTGGGCGAAAGCATCACTCGCAAAGTGGACGTGCGCATCATTGCCGCCACCAATAGGAATCTGGACGAAGCTCTCAGAGAAGGCACTTTTCGTGACGACCTGTTTTACCGGCTAAACGCGGTGCGCATCAAGCTGACGCCTTTGCGCGACCGACCGGAAGACATCCCAATTTTGCTGCAGCATTTCCTGCAAAAGCTGTCCGGAGACAATCCGGTAAAGTTGTCACCCGCGGCGATGAAGGCTTTTCGAGCCTATCGGTGGAGCGGCAATGTCCGGGAATTGGAAAATGTATTGGAACGCGCCGTTCTTTTGGCCCAGCAAGGCATCATCGAGCTCGAGCACCTCCCGGAAGAGGTGCGTTCGGCGCTGGAAAAGCCCTCCACCGCCCTTTCCTTGGAAGAGGTCGAGAAACTGCACATCAAACGGGTGTTGCAGTACGCCAAGGATTACGAAGAAGCGGCACGCATTCTCGCCATCGATCCTGCCACCCTTTGGCGAAAACGACGAAAATATGCCTTGTAGTTGAGACACTTGCCTTGCATTTTGCAAGTCCGGTTCAGATACATGGCAATGAACGCCTTGCGTCAAAGTATTCATTCCATCCTTAAACCTACCTTGCGTTTTGCAAGAACTCCCGTAGGCCCGCCAACCATTACTCCAGAAAAACGCTATTGAATTTCCGCAACTTATTGCCGGCGGGCGAATGGCATGGTCTTTGTGTTGTAAAAAACGTTTCTAAATGCTTCCCCATTTCGGTGTGGTGTGAAAGTCATCGGAGGATCCCATGGCCATCAGAGCCATGACCATGAACAACCTGGATGTCGCGATTATTGAGTTGCGCGGTGCATTTGTCAGCAACAAGGATACGGATGAGCTGAAGCGCAAAGCTGCCGACCTGTTTGAACAGGGTAATCGAAAGCTCGTCATCGACCTGGCCAACGCAACCTATATCAATAGTCTTGGCATAGGAGCCTTAGTAAACATTTACACCATGTACACCAAAGGGCAAGGCAAAATAAAGCTTTGCCAGATGGGAAAAGGCATCCAAAACATATTCGTCATTACCAAACTGATCAGTGTTTTCGATGTCGAAGAAACGAGGGAAGAGGCGTTGAGCGAATTTAGAAACAGTAGTAATCCCACAAACTAACCCCATTCACAGGAGATAGGATTATGAAACAATCCCTATTCATCACCATTGTGCTCGTCGTGGCATTCGTGATCTCGTGGGTCATTTTCTCCAATTTCTTGCCCGAGTACATTACCAAAGGCGGGCCTCTCGTGGTTCTGCTTATGACCCTTTCCATTATGGTCGTAACCTTCATCGTGGAACGACTGTTCACTTTGGGAAAGGCCAAGGGACGTGGCTCATTAATTACCTTCTTGCGCACTGTCAAACAGGAAATCGTCAAGGGCAACATCGATGCCGCTATCGAAGCGTGCGACAAACAGCGTGGCTCTGCGGCCAACATTTTGCGTTCCGGACTGGAAAAATACAAAATGCTCCAGGCGGAAAAGCGTCCCATCGAAGCCAAAGAGATGATGGATGAAGTTCAGGCCTCCATCCAAGATTCCATGATGTTGGAAGTACCGCTGCTGGAGAAAAACCTCGTCGGTCTTTCCACCATTGCCTCCATTTCCGTATTGGTGGGCTTGCTGGGTACAACCATCGGTATGATTCGCGCTTTCAAAGCGTTGGCTCAGTCCGGCGCACCGGATGCCATCGCATTGTCTTTGGGCATCTCCGAAGCTTTGATTAACACTGCTGGTGGTCTCATCACCGCTATCACGGGCATTGTGGCCTACAACTACTTTTTCACCCGCATCGACAACTTTACCTACATGATCGACGAAGCCAGCTTTGCCATGATCAAAACACTAACCATCAACAAAGAGAACAGCAAATAACACGAGGCTTCAACCATGGTAAAGAAAAAGGGTCGTATCAACATTCACATCGACATGACGCCGATGGTGGACGTGACCATGTTGTTGCTGACGTTCTTTATGTTGACAACTCACTTTCGTCCCCCTTCAGAGGCAGAGGTCATTCTACCCACCTCGCATTCGGCGTTCAAGTTGCCTGAATCGGACGTAATGACCGTGACGATTACCAAAGACAACCGGATTTTCCTTGGATTGGATTCTCAATACATCAGAGCCAAACTGTTTGGTGAGGAAAACAAGCTCAAAATGGGCATCGAAGTTGAGAACAAAGAAACTTTGGCCAATCTGCTCATCCAAGCGAGAATCATGAATCCCAAGTTGCGAACGGTCATCAAAGGTGACAAGGCTGCGCCCTATGGGCCGGTTGAGGATGTGATGAACATTTTACAAAAAGTCAAGATTACCCGATTTAGTCTTGTAACCGATTTGGAAAGATCATGATGGAGTATCCCTTATGGCAGGTGTAGATGTCCCTCAACCCAAAGCGGAAAAGGGTAAGGGCAAAAAGGTCAAAAGACAAGCGCGCTTGGGAGTGCGAATCGACTTGACGCCAATGGTGGACGTCGTCATGCTCTTGATCACTTTCTTCATGTTGACCACGGTTTTCAATACTCCCCAGACGATGGAAATCAACATACCGCCGGACGAGTCCAAGGTAGAAGTTGCCGAATCGGCGCTGCTCACCTTGCGCGTCCTCAACGACGGCACCATCTACTGGAATATGGGTATCGAAACGCCGGCAAAAGTTGAGTTCAAGGCGTTGCGCTCCTTCTTAGAGGAACGCCTAAAAAGCAATCCCAAGCTCATCACTCTGGTGAAGGTGGAAAGGGAAGCGACGTTTGAAGTCATGGTCAACGTAATGGACGAATTGAATCTGGCCAAGATCACTCGGTTCAGCACCGCGCCTTTTACGGAAGTTGATAAAAGGGTCATTGCAAAGGCGATTAGCGCCTAACTCAAGGAGAGAATAATAATGTCGGAACTCGTTATACCCATGACGACCGATTATGGCGCCCCAGAGCTCAAGAAGAATTACCAAAAGTATTTTTCTAGTGGGCTGGTCATCGCTATGGCATTTCATATGCTGTTAGTCGGTGGCTACTGGGCCTCTGTATATTTGGCGAAAGAGGAACCCCCAGTCAGGGTCATAAGAGTGCTAAAGTACAGCGAGCTGGGGCCGCCGCCATCCATCGCCGGCACCAGCGCCGTGGCGCCGGCGGTTTCGGTCGCAGCGCCGGTTGCCAAGCCCAGCGTCGGCATCCCGGTACCCGTGCCGGATGCAGAAGTCAACCCCGAACAGACCTTTGCCTCGCAGCAGGAAATGAGCGCGGAGGTCGGGCCGATCGCCGAAGGTGCCGGAGCCGGAGGTGGCGTCGAGCAAGTCATCGAACAGGATGTAAAAATCGAAGAAGATGACGTTCCGCCGCCGGCCTTCGTGCCGTTTGAGAAAGAGCCAACGATCATCAAAAGAGTTGAGCCGGTCTATCCAGAACTGGCGCAAAAGGCAGGTCTGGAAGGCAAAGTCATTGCTTACCTGTGGATTGACAAAGCGGGCAAAGTTCGCGACGTCAAGATCGTGAAATCGGATTCGGAGGTTTTTAACCAGCCGGTTATCGACGCAGCGAAGCAATGGCTATTCACGCCGGCGCTCATGAAGAACGGGCCGGTGGCTGTTTGGCTTTCCGTGCCGTTTAACTTCACTTTGAAATAGCGCAAAAATTTAGCCAACTGAACAAACGTCTGATCGGGCGTCTGTCGCGGAGGCCGTCATGCCGTTGAGCAAAAACACCGCCTGCTGCCGAGGAGCCAGCGATGACAGCTTTTTCATGGCAATAGGATGGGTCGGTTGCGGTTCAGATGGCTAAATCTCTGCGCGGTGAGTGTCATGCAGGCGTGGAAATGGATGACAAGCCGACCTTTCCATGCGTACCTTTCACAAAACCGCCGGTTGCCGTCAAGCAGGATAGCACCCAAGTACCCTGAACCGCTCCGCAAAGCCACAGGGTAGGGTCACTGCACATTTGTGTACCGAAGAGAATGGTTGCGTTCGTGAGGTCAAAATCATCAAATCGGATCTGGCGGTATTCAATCAGCCGGTTATCGAGGCCGCCAAGCATTGGCAATTCACGCCTGCTCTCACGAACGGCAATCTGGCGGCGGTATGCTTGGTGCCGCCATTTACCTTTACTTTACAATGATGGGTCGAAATGAATGGGCGACTTCGACGCCTCGAAATTGTTGGCCTACGCCGTCGCTTTAGCTTCCGGCGTCTTTGGTATCTTGGTGCTTACAAATTACATCAAGCTTGAAGTCGAACCGGCAGCCCGCTATACTTTCGGCATTGTGCTGATACTGATGGCCATCTATCGCTTCGTGATGACTCGGATGAAATCGGACAGATCGCGAAGAAGGAGACATTTTTTGGATGACTAAGTACCTTGCGTGTCTGGTTGTACTGCTGAGCGTGATCGCCTGTCATCGCCAACAGCAAAAGAAAGAAGAGACTCCCACGTCCGGGCAGCTCACGCTTTGCGTCTCTGAGTCGCACGCCGCCCTCATACAATGGGAAGCCGGCAAGTTCGACAGCCTGTATCCGGAAGCGAACCTCAGCGTCATCAAAACCACGACGCGCGAAGCGATTGTCAATCTGCTCAATGACAGTGTACGCGCCATCATTGTCGATCGTGCGCTAAACGCTGAAGAGCAAAGGATCGTCGCGGAAGCAGAAATGGCTCTAAAGCAGATCAGAATTGCGGAAGATGCGCTGGCGTTGTTGGTGCATCGGGCCAATGCCATCGAGAGTATTACCCAGGAAACGTTCCGAGCTATCTTGACCCGAAAAATAGTCGATTGGAAGGAGTTGCCCGAATCGAAGCTCAACGGCCCGATTGCGTTGGTCCTTACCGGGCGCAATTCCGGGGCTTATGAGCTGCTGCAGAAGCACTTTTACAGCTTGCCGCAGGAATTCATCCCCACCATTGTGGCGGAATCGCAAGATCAAGTACTGGAATATGTGGGTAATCATGTGGAGGCTATTGGCGTGGTCTCATTAGCTTGTTACAAACACCCAACCACCAAAGAAACGCTTCAAGATACCTCAGACCCGGTTCGTGCGTTGGCTATTGCCGGCACAGATTCTACGGGGCAGCCGGCAAGATTTCGCCTGCATCAATACAATGTCTACCTGGGCCGGTACCCAATGCATTACCCGGTCTACTACTATTTCAATACTCGACGTTCGGCTTTGGCCGCCGGGTTCGGATCGTTCCTTGCCAGTGGGCCAGGCCAAAATATCATCACCAAATGGGGACTTGCACCAGCAACCCAGCCGGTTCGGTTTATTCAGCTCATTTAGGAGTCTACATCCCATGAAATGGTTCCACGCATCTGTCATCATCGTTGTCTTTGCCATCACGCTTCCTGCTCAGGGCCAGAACAAAGTCGAAAAAGGGAAAGATCTTTTGCGACAAGGAAGGGCCGACGAAGCGATTTCGTTGTTGCGATCAGTGGTTGCTACCAGTCCAACGAATGCCGATGCCTTATACTGGTTAGGAAAAGCCTATCTTCAAAGCGGCAAGCCGGATTCCGCCGAGATCATGGGTGACAGCTATCTCGGCCAAAATGAAAAGAGTGTGGACGGTTTCATCCTGGTGTCGCAGGCCGAAGCAGAACAAAAAAAGTTTTCCGAAGCCTATGCCACTTTAAAGAAAGGTCTGAAAGCGAATCGTGACAATCCTCTCCTGCTCATCCAACTGGGATGGGTGCAATTTGCCCACGATTCTACCGACAAGGCGATCGTCAGTTTTTCCCGCGCAAAAGAACTCGATCCCAAGAACCCGGAACCCTATCGAGCCTTGGGTGAATGCTATCTCAAGCTGTCCGCCGATGGCGTAGCCATATTGCAGTTCGAGGAATCCATCGCCCTAGATTCAACACAAGTGGACCTAAGATACAAACTGGCGAATCTATATTATAAAGAACGTCGTTTTAATGAGGCGGCACAGATGTATGTGAGCATTCTGCGCATGGAACCTAAAAACGACGCCGCCTCGCTGGAGCTGGGCCGATTGTACTACTTGGCTAAACAATACGGCAATGCGGCAAAGGTTTTCGCCGGTTACGTGGAAAGGCATCCTGAGGACACCGAAGCCTGGTCGATGTTCATGGAATCGCTGCAGACGGGCCGGCAATGGGAAACTGCGGTGAACGCAGCCGAACACGTTCTCAAGTCCCAGCCAAATTCGCCCAAAGCCTTGCGAGTAGCTGCCAAAGGCCACTTTCTATTGCGTAACCTTGACAAGGCCATCAGTTATTATCAAAGCCTGAGCAAAGTGGACACCCTGGCGGCCGAGGATAGCAAGAATCTGGGCAAAGCTTACATCCATACGAAAAATGATTCCTTAGCCATTCGCTTCCTCGAACAATCTCTGCAAAAGGACTCTACGCAGGCGGACATTTACACGGACTTGGGCGGCGCGTATATGCGGAAAAAGAAATTCGACAAAGCGGCCGTCATGTATGAAAAGAAATTCAAACAGGACTCTACCTATACCAGCGCTTACATCAACTACGCCCTTTGTATGGAGGTACTGCAAAATTGGGACGTCGCCCGTCGTGCCCTTTACAGCGCATTGAAACAAAATCCCAATTATTTGGCCAGCTACTACCACCTTGCCTATGTCTTGTCGCGCATGGACTCCAGCCTCGCAGCAAAAGAAGCCTATGAGAGGGTCATTAAGCTTGCGGA
Source organism: Caldithrix sp. (assembly GCA_020722685.1). Next base: position 41,138 of record DYKH01000016.1, read on the forward strand.
TACCGCACGAGTACGGTACAAAAACGAGTTGACCGATTCCTATACCTATCTTAGCCGCTATTATTTGGTAGAGAAGAAATATCCCCAGGCCTTGGAGGCGATTACCCAGGTTCTCGCTTTCAAGCCGAACGAAGCAGAAATGCATCTGTGGCGTGCGCAGACACTGCATGTATTGAGCAGACGCGACGAAGCTAAAACGGAATATGAAAAAGTACTCCGGCTGGATCCCAAGAACGCGGATGCAAAAAAGGGATTGGAGAGGCTCGAATTGGGTTTCTAAGCGGAGTGGCGGAGCCGTCTGCCTCTATCCGTTATCAGCACTGCGGATCCGCCGATACTTTCCATCACTAACTAATAGTGCAACAATCAAAAAGGAACGCGAGAGGTTACTAACCAAATAACTGCAGAGGGCCTTTTATGAAAACGACATTAATCCTCACCCTTGTTCTGGGCACTGCACTTCTAATTGGCTGCGGCAAAAAAGTCGAAGTACCAAAAATCATCGGTTGGGATCACTATCAAGATCCTTATTTTGAAATCGGCTTTAATTATCCTGTAGGATGGCATCTCGTTCCGGAAGGCGGGAAATTCTCGGTCTATTCTTCAGCGGAAATCGTGAACAGATTTGTGGACTATTCTCTCAAGGGCGCGGACGGCGTCCGATTAGTGGTTTCCGCACAAAAAATGGACACACTCAAATCCTTAGACCAATACGTCGATGAGCTGCGCAATGACCTTACCAACTCCGGCTATGACGTGAAAGCGCCGGAGTCCAAAAAATTGGCCGGCCTTGACGGCATGTCGCTGCAATACGGCGGCGCCATTGACAGAGATAACCGAATCGAGACCATTCAGGCTGTGGCGATAAAAGATTCCAATCTCTATTCCATCAAATACGAGGCATTCAATGCGCTCTTTTTGCCCTGCAAAGCCGTGTATGACACTGCCGTGGCCTCACTGCAATTGCCAAAGCCAAAGGTGGTCGAGAAGGGTGAAGATCCTTCCATTCCTTCGGCCGAGATGACGACGTTTGAAAACAACTATCTAAAATTCTCTTATCCGGCAAACTTTGAGACCACTCTCCCGGCTCCAAAACCTCCGGTAGAGTTTTCGATGGATGTCAAAGGCTATCGCCAGGACAGCTACATCCACATTGATATTCGGCCATCACAAAACTTGACTACCGAGAAGGTGGTGGAACAAAATGCCAAGAACTACAAAGAGACTTCGCGCGGCGAAGCGACCATCGCCGGCACCAAGGCGATTTACCTCAATTACTCTCCTGCCAGAGAAATTCAGAGCCGGGTTTACTTTCTGGTCAAGAACGACAAATTCTACCGCATCATCCTGAATTATTATGCTCCGATGAAGAGCACTTATTTACCGGCTTTTGAAAAGACGGTGGGCACCGTCGCAACCAAATAACGAGCAAAACGCGCCACGATTTAACAGACACCCAATCTGGAAAGCCTGTTGGATGTTTTTTCGTGGCGCGTTTTATTTTGTTACCACCGCTGTTGAAATGAGCACCCCGAGGTGAGCATTTTCCCTTCCAACACAACCTATCACGCCGAAGGCATCTCCCCTTGAAAGAGGCTTGTATGCGCAATACAGCTTGCCCCACGTCCAGAGAAGATTCCAACTGAATGACATACCGGCCTTCGCATCCACGGTGATGCTAAAGACATCCTGCCAAGGACGGCCCGACATGGAAATTCCTGCGCATTGACCTACCGGCCACAGCAACCGCCTTTGCGTCCAAAGCACCCTAACTGTTTTCCTACAACCTTCAGCCCAACTGACTATAGCCTCAATCCGAAGACGTCAAAATGTCATCCTTGATTCTGAGCAGATATTCAAAAGCTGCATCGTGCTCATTGGGAATATCGCCATTCAAGATGGCTTCTTCTATGGCTTTCTTGATTCTTCCCACCATCGGGCCAGGTTTCAATCCCAAAACCTGCATAATTTCATCGCCGCGAACCGGCGGTTGAAATCGGCGCAACCGGTCCTTTTCTTCCACCTCCTGCATACGACGGCTCAGAAAATCAAAATTCGCCAAATGGTTGGCAACTCGGTGTGGATTTCCCGAAGTAATATCCGCCCGGCAAAGCAGCATCAAGTCGTCGATTTCTTCCCCCGCCAAAAACAGCAAGCGGCGAATGGCCGAGTCAGTCACGCCATCTTCCACCAAATGAATGGGGCGCAAATGCAGCCGCACCAGTTTTTGCGCGTAGGCGATTATGTCATTGGACAATTTCAGCCTTCTGCCGCTGGCGGCCAGCATCTTTGCTCCCAGTTCGTCGTGACCGTGAAACGTCCAGCCGATGCCGGGCTTGAAATCCTTGGTCGCCGGTTTGGCTACGTCGTGATAAAGCGCAGCAACGCGCAGCTCCGTCTTGTCGGAGACTTTGGCCACGTTGTCCAACACTTTTAGCGTATGATCAAACACGTCCTTGTGGCTGTAGCGCCCGATCTGCTCCACGCCCTTCAGCGCGGCGATCTCGGGCATGATGATCGGCAGGAGTCCGGTGTCCTCCATGAGGCGGAATCCCACAGAGGGCTTTCTGGCATTGAGTATCTTGAGCAGTTCGTCGGTTATGCGTTCTTGGGAAATGATCTTGAGCCGCTCCCGTTCACTGGTAATTCCCTCCTTGGTGCGAGCATCGATCTGGAACTGCAGTTGGCAGGAGAACCGGATGGCACGCATAATCCGCAAGGGATCGTCATAAAAGGTTTTTTCCGGCTCCAAGGGTGTACGGATGATGCCGCTCTTCAGGTCCCCGCTTCCATTGAACGGATCAACGATATGGCCGTAGGTGCCGGCGTTTAGGGAAACGGCAATAGCGTTGATGGTAAAATCCCGCCGTGCCAAATCCGTCAACAAATCGGCCTTGACCACGTCCGGCTTGCGTGAATCGCCGCGATAACTCTCGGCACGGGCACCGACGAATTCCAGCATGTGGCCGTGGTACTTCACCAGGGCGGTGCCAAATTTCCGGTAAACGGCCAAGTCGGTGGTCGCCAGTTTTTTGGCCACTTTTTCCGCGAACAGTGGGCCGTCGCCAATGACGACAAAATCAATGTCCTTCACCCGCTTACCCAAAAACCGATCGCGCACATAGCCGCCGACCGCATATACTTGGACGTGCATTGCATCCGCCAATGCGCCGATGCGCTGCAATATCCTATTGTCAAAAAGTCCTTGTTGTTCCATCCTGATTATCAATGCCTGTAAGACCCTTGTCTTTCTTAAAGGAATGGGATCTCAATTTACGATCTAAAATTTGCCCGACCGCAAAATGGCCAACGCCAGGCCAACCCCCGGTATGGCGGCGAACACATAGCCGATGATACCCAACAGAGGATAACCGAGAAAGTAGGGTCCTTTGTTCAAGAACATGATGAGCGACGAGCCGACAATCAGCGAGGCGATGATCAAGCTAAATGAAAGTCGATTCGAGGAGCGATCCATTTCCTGTATCAGCCTTTCCAAACCGCGGTGTTGGAATTCTATCGCCATGCGTCCACGCCGCATCCTGCGCAGAATGAGCTCCAGCTCACGGGGCATGATTCTTAACAAATCATACAAATCGCGTAAAGTTTTAGCCGTTTCGTAGCCGAGTTTTTCCGGGCTCACCCGCCGAAGAATCAGCTTGCGCAGATAGGGCCTGATTTCTTTGACAAAGTTATAACTTGGGTCCAGCTTTCGCCCCAAGTCCTCATAGGTGCCGATCGTCTTGGCCAATAGAAGCATATTGGACGGCACCCGCAGACGATGGCGAGCGATAATATCCAAACCTTCACTGACGATGCTTTTCATGTCGATTTTTTGCAACGACAAACCGTAGTAGCGATGCAAAAATTCCGATATTTCCGCGCGCAGGGGTTGGGGATTTTCATCTTCCGGAAAGGCGCCCAAATTTACCAGAACCCGAATAATGAGGTCAACATCCCGTCGCCAAACGGCGACCAGCAGATCGGAGAACTCGTCCATCAGCCAGTCGTCTAACCGTCCCATAATGCCAAAATCGACAGGAGCAATCCGGCCGTCCTTGGTAAAAAAATGGTTGCCCGGGTGCGGATCCGCATGAAAAAAGCCGTCCTCAAAAATTTGTTTGAGAATGAACTGGGTGCCAATGTGCGCCACCTGCTTCAAGTTCGCGCCGCTTTCCCGAAACAGTCCGAACTCGGAAATCTTGATGCCGTCGATATATTCCAGGGTGACGATTTTGCTGGTGCAATAATCCCAATGCACTTTGGGGACGTGTACAGAGGGCACACGCTCAAAGTTGGCGCCGAACTGCTCGATGCTGCGCGCCTCGTTCATGAAATCGACCTCGCGCTTCATCGAGCGGCTGAGTTCTTCCACCATGGCCACCGGATTGTACTGCTGAGCTTCCTCCAGGTGCCGCTCGATCATTCCCGCCAAATCCCGCAAAATTCCCATATCCGTTTCGATGAGCCGGATAATTTTCGGTCGCTGCACTTTAACCACGACCCGCTCGCCCGTTAACAATGTTGCCCGGTAAGCCAGAGCGATAGAGGCGGAGGCTACCGGGTTAGGATCAAAGGAGTCAAAAAGTAGCTCCAGCCTGCTTTTGAGCTCCTTTTCGATGACGGCTTTCACTTCATCGAACGGGATAGGTTTGACTTTGTCCTGCAGCTTGGACAGCTCATCGATGAATGCCGGCGGCAGAAGAAATGAGCGGGTGCTCAACAACTGGCCGACTTTGATAAAGGTCGGCCCCAACTCTTCTAAGGCCAGGCGCAGTCTCTGCGGCGCGTTCAAGGGACGACCGCCGACCGCTTTTCGGCCGCGCAGTCGGGCACCCAGTCTGGCCCGTGCGGCCATTCCTGTTCGATCCACTATTTCGGCAAAGCCGTACTTGGCAAAAACGCCGATGATCTGGCGGGTGCGGCGGAGGTTGCGATAGCCTTTGTCAATGCGTGGGAGTTTCATCAAACGAGGTTTTCTCAGAATTTGGCAGGTTGTTGGAGCGTCCGTTGACAATTGACTATTGAACGTTGAACATTGATCGTTTTCCAATAGTCAATGTTCAACGTTCAATAGTCAACGTTCAATTAGCGACATTCCTTTACAACCCTTCGCAAGTCGGGTGTTCTCAGGTTACTCCTCGCGATCAATATACTAAAATGGCCCCGAAATACAAATACCTTTTCCAAGAAGCAGTAAAGGCGGCAAATGCCTCGGTTTGTTTCAACCCCGAACAAATGTTTCAGGCAAACACGAAAAACCCACCTTTCCGTACGGGTGGCAAACCCGCTTCGCGACGGTGAAGGAGGTGATTCGATCGTTTTCCCACGGAATGTCTGATGCAGTCGTATTGTCCCGCCTGTAAAACAAGAGCTTAAAAGCCACCAATGGAGAATCCACAAACCCGCTCGCAAGGCCCGATTTCGGAAACGAACTGAGGCAAGATATGGCATCTTATTTGCCCAAAGCAGGACGCGAAGCTTTATTCAGACTGTGTATACTGACCAGTTCTGGATTATGAACACAAAGATTAGACGAGACAAACGAGTCAAAAGAAGGATAAAATGAGGGAGGTGAAAAGGGAGTCATTCAATCGTTGCAAATCAGCTTTCTAACCTAATTAAGAAGTAGTGAACCTCATGGAGGAAATCATGAACAAACATGGAAAAGGACTTTTCCCTCTGTTCCTGACGATGGTTTTCATTCTGCTCTTCTCAGCTCTTTCTTTTGCGCAGAATGGAACCATTACCAGCAGAGAAACCTCGGATCCACTGCAAACCGGCTATGCCAGGTGGATCAAAATAACTGTCAAGGGAGGAGCCGGCGGCAACGACAACCTGAATGATAATTTTCAGGGCGTGCAAATGCTGGTAGACCTGAATATCGATGGCGATGATGATTATACGACACCTGCCAACCCTCCTCTGACCATCGGCAAGGATTCTTACTATGCCAGTGGAGATGTTGCAGGAGATATTGTCTCATATCCCCCGGGAACCAGCGGCGGCGCCAATGATTCTACCTTTTTCGTCGCCATCAAGCAAGGCAAACAAAATCGATACCCTGACTCGTTAGGATATGAAACCTCGCTGCGACCGCGCATTCAGCTTACCAACAGCGGCGCACTGCGCGTCGGGTCGGCGCCGTTTACTTTTTCTATAGCCAATGAAACCGACCTTTTCATGGCTAAAGACGGCATTAAGCCGGTAATTAAGGCAGTCTATTCCTACGACGACGGCAGCGGGGCGACAAATCCAACTGCCAATCACAAAGGGAACAAGACAGCCTTCGATGGCTACATAGATCGCCTCGACCTCGTGTGGAGCGAAGCGATGCGGGATTCCAACACCACGGTCAATACCACCATCTTTCCCAATCCGGATCCAAGCACCATCTACGGGTTTGAAGGAACCGGCACCTGGTACGGGAAACGAAGATTTACTATCAAAGTGATGTCCTTCCAGCCGAATACCGGTATCACGCCCATCCTTCGCTATTATCCCCCGACCACTGAGGCACAGAAATTCAGGGAAGCGGCGACTTCACAGAATCGGTATTATGCGCTTTCGCAAGAGCGCGGCATCACGGACAGAGCGGGGCCAGCCATCATTAGCGCCAGAACCATGCGCGCCAGCCGGCGTCAGCCTCTGGCCAACGCGCTGACGAGCAAGCTCATCGAAGTCACCTTTAGCGAGCCAGTCGAGCGCTCCTCGGTGCAAGTAGGGAACGTGGACTTTAAGGTTCGCACGACCGTCTCGGGCGCCGATACCAACGTGACGAATGACATTGCTTCCATCCAATCCCCTTCAGCCGCGGTCACCCGAAGCTCAATTTACGTGTTCGCTCTCACTCAGAATTTCGAATCAGAAAATGAGATCGGCACGATCGTGTTCACCGCCGATAGCGTGGTAACCGATGCCCCCAGCGACAGCGGAAGCAACTATAACGGCGCTTCTCGTGCCCCGCAGCCGCCGACCCGACCGCTGCCATCACGTGGAGCAGTCATCAATATCGCGGACGGCATCTATCCCAACATCACACGTTTTAGAACCGTTGATGCTGCCTTGAACGCAGAGTTGGCATCCGGCGGAACCAATGGCTGGGGCTACCTCGATTATGTGGACGTGCTCTTCGATCACGCTATGGATACAACCCGCAAAAGCACTTCCGGCTTTGTCATTACCGGCGCGGGAATTCAAGGCGTAGGAGGCACCGGCAAATGGCTTTCCGTTGGTGAAGAAGGTTTGATCAAAATCTTCCGCATACCGTTGGTAGCGACCAATCCCGCCATAGCCAATACCGGCGTCATACCGACCTTGAGCTACACGAATCCCGACAATCCAACGGGTTTGCGGGATGCTATCAATGCCGGCTTGACTGAAAATCTGCTCACCAGCGATATTAATACGTCCGCTGATAATGGCTTGGCCGTCGTGCGTGTAGACAGCGCCGGTCCGGCGATTGTTCAATCCTATACTGCCGGCAACAAGCGCATCCGCATCACCTTCAGCGAAAAGGTGAACACCGCCGGTTGGCCGACAACTCCCCCGGCTGCTCCCAGTTACAAATTTAGATGGGTCGTTGGGCCTTCCTACTATAATTTCCCGGTCGCTACGCGCGAATTCTTCACTGGGCTCTCCGGCTCCAACAGCGACAGCGTCGTCTACTTGAACCATAATGGGACCGCCTGGGCCAAGACCGACAGCGGCGGCATCAACTTTGACGCCGCCGGAATCGTGGCCCAATGGAATAATCCGGCCAATACCAATAGCCAACGCGACGACGACAACAGTCTCAACGCCCCGGCACGGGTAAAACAGGGTTCGGATGTCAAAGTCCAGCGCGACAACATTGCTCCGATTCTGCTGAGATTGGAAACGGCAGACCTAAGTAAGAACGGCAAACTCGATCACTATCGCCTGGTATTCGACGATTTGTCGCCCATTTTCCCGCGCGCTTCCTTCCGCTCCAATCTTTGGACCATCACCGGCTATGACGGAGCGAAGGGCGGCTTGCAGATTGACTTGAACGTTTACAATCCCGCCCATGCTTATTATCAGCCCACCGCCATCAACAGCTTTGGCGACACCGTTGAGGTCTTTATCAAATTCAACGAGACCGTCGGCGTTGGTCCTGCTGCGACTCCTTATAACGGCGACACCGGTGACGTCCCCAACGTTGCGGTGGCAACCGGCAATGGCTTTGCCGACTGGGCAGATAATGTGATGAGCGCCTTGCCCAACATCAATGTTCCACCCAAAGACAAGGCCGGTCCGGCCATCATGAGCGCCACGACCATCAACACCACTCAAGTCGAGGTGCTTATGAGCGAGGACCTGTTAGATGGCTCGGCAGAAACCTCGGATTTCCGGCTGACCATGGGTAAGGATCTGAATCTGTTGAGCGTCCAGGAAGTGGCTGCAGGAAAGCTGAAAGCCAGCGCCTTCGATCAGGACTATTGGCTGCCAACGCAGACCGGCACTATTGCCCTGGTCGGCGAAAACCGGGTGTATGATAATATCAGCGGCGCCGACAACGGCAATATGCAAACCAGCGCCATCCCAGTCAACGATCACGCTGCCAGCCAATTCGATGTCAATCTGGCCATCGAGGGCGACGTCATTCGCGGCGTTCCTTTCCAAATCGAAGTCATTGCCCGCGATAGCCATGGCAACGTGGACACCAATTTCCCCGAGATGATCGTTTTCTCCAGCAATCTGACACAAAATGAAATCGATCTGCCCGACGGTCCGCAGCCGTTGGAAGGCGGAATGGGCTTTTTCGATGTCACCAGTTGGAAAACCACCGACAATCTCATCATATCCGTCTCGGTGAACAGCGATCGTTACGCTCGCTTCTTCAGCGAATCGGCTCCCATCAACGTGGTGGAGCCGGTGATCGATTCTCCGGATACTCTGATCGTCAAGGACTATCGAGGCATTGACGGTCTCGGCGATCAGGGCGGCTTTGTTGCATTGGTTTTCGATTATTCGGACAATCACCCCGGCATCGGTACGCAAAACGTGATCGACTATTACCAGCTCTATCGTGAGTTCGATCATGACGTGTGGGATTGGGGCACGTTCGTAGCCACCGACACCACCGGCTCCGGGGCGGACTCGATGCGTTTGGTCGTTTGGACCGGCGATAACGTGGAATCCAATTTCTGGGTGCGTGCGGTTTGGGATCCCAGTCTGCCGGGCACCCGCGTCGGCAACGCCACGAGTACCACCGAGTCCATCCAAGTTCCACCAGGATACGTGCTATTGACCGGAAACCAACCGGTTCTGTTGCGCAGCAAAGGCAAAAAAATCGTCAGCGACAAAAGCCAACGGAGCGCGGTTGAAGGCGGCGATCAAGTCGTTTCCGCATCGGTTATGGGCCACGGACGTGCATCCGACAACATCGCGCCCAAGGCGCCCGCAACCCTTTACGCTGATAAAGATGGTCTGGCAGTCAAGCTGCACTGGCCGAAAGTGACCCAAGGCGTCAACGGCATGACCGAAGTATTCCCCATAAAATACGAGATTTTGTCCCATGCCACCAACGCTTACTTTGATCCGGCGCAGGGAACCTTGGAAGCAACCGTCACCGATACCTCTTACCTGATGAACGGCGAGCAGTTGCGCAAGTTCTTCTGTGTGCGGGCCGTGGATACGGACAACAAGTCCGTCGAGTCCAAACGCACCGGCAAGTGGGGCTTCCAAATGTACCGCGGCCAGGACAATCGTTACAACTACTTGTCCTTGCCCTTAGAAACAACCTTCAAAAAGGCCAGCGATTTGGCAACGGACGTCACCGGCTTGGCGGCACTGCACCAACTGGAGGCGGCGACCAACGGCTTTAGCAAATACTATTTGCCGGCCATCAATTTTGGCAGCAACTTTACTTTGAAGAGCGGCATGCCCGTGCTGGTTTCCGCCAGTCCCACTGCTCCCACCGCTTGGTTCTACAGTGGCGCGGTGCCGGCGACGGAAACAGTGCAGTTTGCTCTGGTCAAGGGCGACAAATACATGTATAACGAAATCATTCTGCCTTTGGACATGACCGCCATTACCACGGCTGACCAGTTGGCGCAAAACATCGGCGGCGTGGAAGTCGTTTTGAAAATCGATCCGGCCACCAATGCGTTCACCAAGTTCTGGCTGCCGGGCATCAAATATGGCGATAACTTTGCCATTCAACCGGGTGAGCCAGTGCTCATCAATGTCAACAAGAATGCGCCGTCTGTCTGGCCAGATTACTCAGCAAGGAGGTAACAATGAAGAATATATCCATTTTATCGGCCATCATGAGTCTGCTTGTGTTAGCCTTGGCTGGAACAGGAAGCGCTCAGTTGCCGCATATTGTCATGGGCACCATTCTCAACCCGGATAGCACGGCGCCCGCCCTGAATGAAATCGAGTTCCGCGGCTATCTCACCAAAGCCCCGCATGACACCTCCGCGCCGGATTCATGCAGCGAAGGAGGCGGCTGGGCCGTCGAGGTCATTTACGGCATTCCCAACAGCAAATGGGTGCCGGGCGATACCTTGGTCGTCATCTTTAAAAATATCGGCCAAGGCCAGTATGCCAATGCGATGAGCAAAATCTTCCACGTGACCACGGAAAATTCACCCGAGCTCGTCGACAATAAAGCACTGCCGGTCGAGCTGACCACTTTCGATGCTCTGGTGCACCGTGGCTCCCTTGCCGATGAAATCGTTCTCTCGTGGAGAACCATTGGCGAGACCAACAACTTTGGCTTCGAGGTGCAGCGCAGCGAAAACGGCAAGGATTTCAAGAAAATCGGCTTTGTCTCCGGCGCCGGGTCAACCAACGTAGCCCAAGCCTATGAGTTCGTGGATTCAGATGTGAGCGTCGGTATCTACTACTATCGTTTGAAACAGATCGATACCAACGGCTCCTTCTCCTTGTCAGACGTAAAGGAAGTGGCGCTCACTCCGCCGGACAGCTACGAGCTGGGCCAAAACTTTCCCAATCCTTTCAATCCGCAAACGGACATTGTTTTCCGGTTGAAAGAGGACGGGCGGGTGGCGATAACGGTCTATGATGTGTTGGGTCGCGAAGTAGGAAAGGTGATCGACGAGCGGATGAAGGCGGGCACTCATCGCGTGACGTTTGATGGCAAAGCGCTGCCCTCCGGCATGTACCTGTACAGCATGAAGGCCGGCAACTTTCATCAAGTGAAGAAGATGGCTTTGATCAAGTAAAGCATAGACCTCACAGGTCTTGGAGGCTTATTGACTGTTGACAATTGAACATTGACAATTGAACATTGACTATTGCCTGCGTGGATGGCTATTGCCCTCTTGGAATAGTCAATGTTCAACGTTCAATTGTCAATTGTAAGCTTAGACCTCACAGGTCTCGGAGACCTGTGAGGTCTGATGAGAGCAGCAGCAAAGGACATTGGGTCACCCTCCCGGCCTGATGTCCTTATTTCCAAGGCTCCTCGGTTCTTTAGGCAGTCCCTCCTCCCTAACTGCTTGCCGGGGAGCCTCTTTTTTTCAGGCAGCCGCGCTCATAATCGTAATCTTCATCGTAATCATACTCGCCTCGGCAAGCCTCCTTAGTTCCCAAACAACCCTGCCGGTCCATATCAGCCAGAGAATCCCAAATAAAACCCAAATGCCAAGCGCCAAATGTCAGTTATTTGAGTTGTACGACGTTGGTCTCCAAATCGACGCGCAAGGAAAAGGGCCGACCATTCACATTAATTGCCAGGACGAGTCCCGTATCGCTTTCCGCTTCGACATTTGCGGAATAGCTGGGTGGCGACTCGGCGCGGTAGGAAATGACCAAGACGATGAAGCGGTACTTCTTCTGCCGATGCAGTGGACAGATCGATAGATAGCGATTGACTTGGGTGGAAGTCTTGTAGGCTGCGGCAAAGCTGGACTCGTTTTGCGCGAAACTGACGACGCGGTTTTCCGCTTTGGTTGGCCGTAAAAATTGCACGTCCAAACTTGCCGGATCATTGGTTAGATGAAAGACTCCGGCAGCGTCCTCAGAGAATTGCCCGGCTCCGTGCATGAGCCACTCCAACCGGCGCAACGAATCCGCAGCAACGTCGTCCACAATCAGCGCGAAACTGCTGTCGAGCAAAACGACATAGCGGCGAAATCCTTCTAACAGATCGCCGTAAGCCGAGTCCGCCTCGGAAGCGGCATATTGCAGTTCGGGCGCTGATTGAAAGGCGATGATGTGTCCGCGAGATTTCGCACCCCATTGCTGGCCTTGGCCATCCACCAGCAAGGTATTATGCCCGATGGTGGCGTTGGACTCAAAGTCCCAGCGGCGATTTTGCGGCTCAAAGAAGCCGAGACTGTGGGCTTAGGGCCAGGTCTCCGTTTCCATCAACAATGGCCGGCCAAAGGCATGTAGGACGAAAGAGCTCAAATCCAGATGGGAGTGATTGGCAATAGTCTGCCCGGACTTGAAGCCAAGAAAAACCGCGTCGTCGCGCCAACTGCTGCGCATGCTGACAGTTTCCGTTTTGCGGAAGTATTTCCCCAGCGGCAAGGTCTGCGGGGATTGCGGGGCAGGCCCGGTGTCCAAGAACAACAAATCCTCCAAGCCGGAACCGATGTTTTTCAGCGCGTTCCATTGCCAATAAAGATTGCGATAGCGAGCAGCCAGAGCTGCCATAAGCCAGGGGCGCGGCGCAGCCAACTCGCAATCGGAGAAATTGAAGCGGGATCCTTCCGGCGTGCGCATTTACAGGCCTAAATCCCCGGTGGCTTGCAGAAACGGCATTTGATACAAATCTACCGCGCCATCGGCCATGGTGTAGAGCGCGTGCACGAACAGTACCGCTTGACCAATGCCATAGCCCCAATAGCCGAGGCCTTCATTCCAATCTCCATCAACGCCGCCGTGCTCCAACACCTCCATCACGCCATCAATGGCAAATTGCAGAGTCTCCTTCGCCTGCGGAACTTGCTCCACAATCGCCAAAGCGGTGACCCCCATTTCGCCGCAAATGACCGAGCGCCAGTTGTGCTCCGCCTTGGTCCATCCTTCCGCCTTGGTTTTGTAGACTCGATAAAACGGCTCGATGGCTCGCCGCAGCAATGCTTCTTCAATCTGTCTCTTCTCTTTTCCGGACAAAGCTGAGAATAGCCAATCATAGCACAAGGCGATGCTGTTGGCCACCCCGGCGACTCCCAAATCGACGATGCGCGGCTGGTGCTCGGCCATGACCCAATCCGGCCAAGCTAACATTTGCTGTACGATCCCCTTAGCGCGGTCGGCGTATTGTTTTTCGCCCGTCAGGACGTAGGCAAAGGAAAGGCGCTCGGCAGCGTTACGAGCTTTGTTGCGGGAAAATTTGAAATCGGAATAATCCGCAGCGGGTTGTGCGATCATCTCCTCGCATGCCGCGATAAACGGCAGATAGCTTTGCGGAAAGCTTTTGCCATTGCTACGAAGATTTCCCAGACCTTCGGCGTCAAAGTGCAACCGCGGATGTGTCGGCTTGGTGGGGATACGCCAGGCTTCGAGCTGGCGGAAGAAGTCTTTGTTTGTTGGGAACGGCATGCAGGAAATTCGGCAAAGACCACAGAACAATTGTCCACAGAAACAACCACTGCTGCAGCTTCGGCCTGATTAGGAGTCGCGGACGTTTTCGAGGTGAGAATATTACAGGCGACCCTACTTCCGTTCTTCGGACCGAAACGCAGACGAACCTTGAATGGCATTGGCAAATCGTTTAGAGGGTGGCGCGGAAAAGCGTGGGCAGGCGAAGAATTGATCTGAGCATGGGCACTCCTCCATTGCAGGTTTTTGCGTGCCTGGAAATATAGCGAATCTTGTTTTGAATCGAGAGGACATTTATTGGTTCCCCTATTGCTAAATTTTGGCAACGGCCATGAAGAGTCAAACGAATGAAAATTTTCTAAAATTTCTCTTGACATTCTGTCAGATTAGAGCTATCATGCATTAGAAAGTGAATGATTCATTTTCTCTCACGGGACGGATTGACAGGTCTACTGAGCTTTCTCGGCTACAAAGGGTGGGGATAAAAGCCTGTTGAATTAGCTTCTCAGCATGGAACGTTTGACACCACTCAGGCTCTTATGCTTCCCCCATGTTTTCTACAAATAGCACTTTGATCCATCCTATAATTCGGCGGTGCAAAACTGCCCTCTAGGTTTGCGGCACACCTAATTTTGTCGCGCAAGGCTTGAGGGAGCAAGCCTTGAAAAAAATAGAAAATATTTTCATTCTAATTGCAGAATTTTCGCCGAAAAATGTATCTATATATATATGTAGGGCTACCGGGACAGTATTTGAGCGCCTTGTCCCTTTTGGTTATTTGATTCTGCAATTCTTAGAAGAGGAGATATCAAGCTGTTTGCTGATTTCTTGAGAGAAGGTCATATGCAAATGTATCTTTTGATCAGTAAAGAAAAGGGATTTATTCTCACGCATTACAGTGGCATTCCACCTTGATTTCCAACACGAAACAAGCGTGCTTGTAGGAATTCATCGTTCTTTTGCACTCCGATAGCGCTTTGACTTTACGAGTTATCCAGAAGAGGTACAACAATGAGAACCAGCTTATTAATCGTCATCCTTCCGTTATGCATTGCAAAACAGACACCCGCGCAAGACTATTTCTATATCAGAGCGGGAGGAAACTACACAATTTTTAGAGGAGAAAAAACATACCTGCAAGCAGGTTCTTCTTTTGGCATAGGACGCCAATGGAATTATCGTAACAGGTCTGGTTGGTCAAAAGGTATTGGCTGGGCTTTAGAGTTGGTTTATACGAACAAAAGAGCACTTCTAAAAAACAAAACTGTGGGAGGTGGCTTGAGTTATGATTATATAGTCTCTTATGAAGACATTCATTGTTCTGTGACTTCGTTTGAAATTCCTGTGCTATTAACTTTTGACTATCCGCTTTACAAAAAATTGAAAGCGCACTTTAATATGGGACCAGCGTTATCTCTAGGCATAAAAGATCGATCTCGAAGTTACAGGCAAAAAGTAAAGTTATTGGAGCCCGATCAGCGCTCAAATTACCCTTTTGACTATGTAGTTAATCCAGGAGATCCAACCATTGCCGATAGCTGGGGTCTTGTCTTTAATCTAGGTGCCGGCATTTCATATTCATCCTTTTCTTTTGATATTCTCTTGTCCCCGGCCTTACTTTACGAGATTGCGACCATTACGGCAATTAACTTCTATGAGACACCAGATACTTTTCACTCTTTTATCACATTGAGATTCAACATTGAATGAAAGGGAGGTTAGCAATGAATCGCCTTAGAAGGTTTTTCGTAATCATGCTTGTTTTTGCATTCTATCATGTACATGGTTTTTCTCAGATTCTTGATGGCACAGGTCGTATTCCTCTGGATTGGCAAGTTGATTGGACAAATGCGGGGCTCTTACCTTCATCTCGCCCAGGAGGCTTTTTGCCTGCTACACCTACTTCCGTAGCGAACATACACGTGATAACACATGGCGGTGACTATAATGCAAAAGTTCGAGATGCTCTAAACGCGGCAGAAGGTACGCCTGGTTCCGATCTCATCTATTTTCCAGGGGGAATTTATGAATTAACAGATCCTTCACTATTTGTACTAAGAAACGATGGTACCCACAATCACAGTAACATTATTTTTCGAGGTGCGGGTGCAAATCAGACCATCATAAAATTTACGGCAGGAAAAGATGGGACTGTCTTTGACATTCAAGGAATTGTGACAAGCAGCGATTTCTCAGTCGCCGACATTAGTAAAGGAAGCTATCGATTTACTAGCAATAACTTTGATGGCACCCCTGGGGATTGGATACACATCCATGAAACGACATTTCCAGCACAGACTGGGGCAGTTATAGGTCAGATAACTCAAATTTATGCGAATGTCACGTCAAGGTTTGACTCGGTGAAAGATGCAGCAAGCAAAGAGTATATAAATTCAAGGGGATTAGTCGTGAGAAGGATCCAGCCAATTGCGAATGTCGGCATTGAAGATCTGACCATCATAAGGATGGACGGAGAAAAATCGACCGAAGGAAGCTATACTTGTGGTAATAATATAAAATTTGACCATGCTGTAAATTGTTGGGTGAAAGGCGTGCATCTACAAAATACTTGCAGGCATCACATAAGTATAAGTCGTAGTTCTCATATTGAAGTGAACGGTTGTTTAATACAATTTGCCCAATATTATGGTGGAGACTCTTATGGGTATGGAATTGCCTTGGGAGAGAGTAGCACCAATTGCTTGATAGAGAACAATATTTTTGCGTCGTTAAGGCATTCTATGGGAATTGGTACTGGAGCCAACTGTAATGTTCTTGCATATAATTATTCGACAACTGAACAAGCGAGTTATACAGTGAAAGTACCTAAATTCGGATGGCCTCTTATTGAAGTTGAATACAAAGATTCTGATCTTTGCCTTCATGGAAGGTTCTCTTATGCTAATTTATACGAGCATAATTATGTTGAGTGGATCGAAGCAGATGATACACATGGTCAAAATGGATACTACAATGCATTCGTTCGGAATAAAGTTTACGATTGGGATGATATTGCAATTTATGATACTCGCTATTTTTCTGTTCTCGGGTGTGAAACCGATGCTGTTTCTGTCTATGGCCTCTACAATCCTTATGTGGATGAGTATGGTTATCGCAATTCACAATGGTACAGCCATTCTGCTGCTAGTCCTTACAATAAGTCAGATTTTACTCTTGGTGATGTATCCTACTACTATTCTTCTACCCCTGATTTTCTTGGAGGAATAATGTTCCCATCCATTGGTCCAAGAAGATATACAGGAGAACCCGTCCCACCGGACGAAATTCCAGCACATGTAAGAAGCAACAATACTGACTTTCATTTTACCTATTTACCAAGCCCCACTCCATTTCCTTTAAGCTCATCATATGAGATTACTACTGGTGATGCCAATGAAAGCATAACAAAAATATCCAGCGATGCAACAATAAGTTTCATAGACGATCCACTTCCTGAGTACGCCCCCGGAGCATACATCTGTGATGTATATGAGCTATCATCTATAATTCACTTCTGCCCCAGCTATGCACAAATTCCATCATGTTGGCTAAATTACTACGGTTACTCCTATGACAGTTCTAACAATGCTAGTCATTATCTTAATGAGAGTTCAGCTCATGCTAAAACTGAACTTAAAACTTATTTTTATTTTATAAAGTGGAATTCGCTAGGGCAAGAGATTAATGAATGGGCCCCCTATAATCCCTACGCACTCTCTTTTGAATACGGTGTTTGTGGAATTCCTGGTACCAACACACTTTCGGGCTCCTTGCCGCATGATGAGAGTTGGTGCGGCACCCATACATTGACTGGTGATGTCACTGTCCCTTCGGGTATTACTCTTACAATTTTGCCTGGCACTACTGTCAGAGCTCCTGCCGGCAAAAAGATCACCGTCAGCGGCATCCTTAAGGCTCAGGGTACATCCAGCCAACGCATCACCTTCGACAAATCCGGCTCTTCCAGTTGGTGGGGCATCAAGTTCGAGAACTCGAGCGTCGATGCCGAGTGCATCTTAGATTACTGCACCATCAAGAACACCAATTATGGCGCCTACTGCAATTATGCTTCGCCCACTATCACCAATTGTTCCTTTGAGAGCAGCATCGTCGGCATCTATAACTACTATTCGCCGAACAGCCAGATCATCCGTTATAATCTGCTGTGGCTTTGCTCCAGTTATGGCATGCTGCTTTCGCACGCTGATCGCGAAATTCGTGATAACTCCATCTGCAGCGGCACCGCCGGCTCCAGCGGATTGCGCTTGGACTATTCAAGCTCCTCACTCATCGTCACCAACGAAATCTATAACATGCCCGCGCATGGGGTGATACTGAGCGCTTCATCTCCAGTCATAGTCTGGAATGACATTTATGACAATTCCAGCAATGGCG
>DYKH01000511.1 GCA_020722685.1 Caldithrix sp.
CTCAGGCTGGTTTATGTATGTGTTAAAGGCAATGCGGGCAGTTTCCTGGTTGGCAGAAACAATCACGCCATAGGCGGTGCGCAGCTCGCCTTGCAGTCGGGCATAATAGGCATCTCTTTTTTGCTCAAAATTGCGGTAACTCAAGAATGCCGCCATACTTGCTGATACAAAGAAAATGACAAGTAAGACAATTTGCAGGATTATTTTTTTGCGGTTCATTTTTGCCTCCTTTTCTTACACCCAACAAGCAGCATCAGCGGCGGGCGACAGCCCATCGGCTGGATGCTGTTGTTGGGTGGCCGGCGTTCGCCTCCTGTTCAAGACCTTGAAGGACCATGGGCCTTGGACCTCTTGGCTAACTTGACCCTATACATCGCTTCATCCGCCTGCCTGAGCAGGTCATCAAGTGTAGTCTGGCAGCTGGGGTCAGACTCAGAAGTACCTATACTTATTGAAAGTAAGTAGTCCCTGTTAGAGTTAGCATTTCGAGCCGAAACGGCTGCCACGATGCGATCGGTTAGCACGCAACAATCGTTGTCTCGCGAATTCAACGTCATGATCACGAACTCGTCGCCGCCGAGTCTCGCGATGATATCTGTGTTACGGGCTGAATCACGCAAAATAGCAGACAACTCCCGGAGAGCGTTATCACCAGCAGCATGACCGAGGGTGTCGTTGATAGTCTTGAGACCGTCCACATCAGCGAATAACAGTGCACAGCGCATCCCTAAACGTTTTGCAAGATGCAGTATGTCTGCCGCTCTTGCGAGGAAGCCGCGGCGATTATTGAGGCCGGTGAGCTCGTCAGTGAGGGAAAGTTCTCGAACCTTCTGCTCAAGCGACTTGAGATGGGTGATGTCCACCGCGAAACCGACCACACCCACGATTTCTCCCTTCACATCGCGCAGTGGCATCTTCTCCGTCTGGACCCAGTGATTTCCGTCGTGGAGGGCAATCGGCTCGATGATGACGGACTTCGGACGGCCACTTGCGATCACCTCTTTGTCATCCTTCTAGAATGCTTCAGCCTGCTCCCGTGGGTACAGGTCGAAGCATGAAACCCCTTCGAAATCATTCCGTGACATGGCCGAAGCCTCGGCGAACGCCCGATTAACGCGAAGAAACCTGTTCTCCAAGTCTTTGTAAAAAACCCACGCCGGTATTGTGTCGAGAATGGTGTTTAACTCATGTCTCTGTGCGTCGGCAACGCGCTGCGCTTCAACGAAAGCCGTCACGTCCTCCTTAATAGCTACGAAATGTTCGATCTTCCCGCTCGCATCAAAAACGGGGGCGATTCTTGCTTCCTCGACATAGATACGACCGTCCTTGGTCTTGTTGACAAACCGACCTCGCCATGTCTCACCTGCGAGTATGGTCTGCCAGAGTTCCGCGTACGCCTCTTCCGGCGTGAACCCGGACTTTAGAATGCGGGGGTTGCATCCAATCGCTTCGCGAGCGGTGTAGCCTGTCATATCCTCGAAGAATGGGTTCACATACTCAATCAAACCGTCCTGTGCTGTGATCACGATGCTAACGGGACTTGATGCCAGAATGCTCTTGAGGATCGGGGGACTATCTATGAGATTATTAAGCGACATAATTTGATCTGAAACGACAGGTTCTCTGCCCACAACAACTTCCCTTCTATGCTTGCGTACGTTGTCACACTGTGGGTTACGCGTTGCCTGATCACTCTTTGGAACGGTCCACCCAACGCCCGGCTGAGCCGAGGCCCGGAGAGCCTTCCGCTCCAGCCGATTGTTCCAAAGCGCGAGTCAGCGCGCGGGGAATAATCGCGCTCGGCTCAGCCGGGCGTTCCCGAAGCGCGCAGCGCTTCGGGAACAATTAATCTACCAACTTGGTTTTTCCCCATTTGCGCAAAGAATATTGCACTTGTGTAAAAAGAATGCAAGGGGAAAAGTGCTAAATATTAAGCAAAATGAACTTTTTACACTTGGCATTTTGTGGTAATATGCCACTTGAGCCAAGTTGGTATATCATAGAAAATTTGCCGTCCTGGCCTCTGCGCATTTCTATTGGAACTCAGCGAATTCGATCTACGAACTAGAGTGAAGATTTGTATTTGAAGTCTTACAGTCTCACTTAATCAAGCCTGTCAACACATTCAGGA
>DYKH01000130.1:0-1538 GCA_020722685.1 Caldithrix sp.
GTCAATGGGGAGCGCATCAGCAAACAGGATTTGGAATACAGCGCCACCTTCTTTTCGCAATATGCCCCCAGTAAACGCGGCGAGCAGGCATTACGCGCCCATTTGGATTTGCTGATCGAAAAGAAGCTGTTCGCACAAGAAGGGCGGCGACTCGGCTTCGACAAGACGCCACACGTTCAGCAAGTGACCGAATGGGTGAAGCGTGACGAGATGATCCGCGCGCTGTATCAAAAAGAAATTCGCGACAAAGTTACGATTAGCGAAGAGGACATCAAAGCAGCGTTCTTCCGTGGATTGGAGAGCATCCACGTCCGTCACCTTTTTGTCAAGACAGAAGAGGAGGCCAAACAGCTCAAGCGGGCGTTGGATGCCGGCGTGGCCTTTGAAGAGATTGCCGCCCAGACATTTCAGGATTCGACGCTCCGCGCCAACGGCGGCGATTTGGGATTTCTGACCTATGACGAGATGGATGCGGATTTTGCCCAAGCCGCTTTTTCCCTGCCTATACATCAAGTCTCCGAACCCGTGCGCAGCAAATGGGGCTACCACCTCATCCGCGTCGATGGGCGCCGCCAACAAGTGTTTGCCGGTCAAAGTGAGTTGCAGCAAAAGCGCGCCAAGATTGAGCGCAATCTGCGCCAGGAAATCGAAAAGAAAAAAGCCGGTGAATTCGTCGAGCAATTTATGGCTCCCTTCAAGGTGCAAATGCTCAATGCCGGCTTTAATATCCTGGCAGCAGAAATTCAAAAGATGGTCATTGCCGGCCATCAAATGCTGCCGGACTACCAGCCCGCTTTTGCCGGTGACGACTTGAATCGCTTGGCTTCGGGATTGGAAGCTTATGGCGACCAGGTACTCATCACTTTTAACGGCGGGCAATGGACCATTGCTGATTTTCTCGCCAAGGTTCGCGCCTTGCCGGTCACGAACCGCCCGCGTATCGACACTCCCAACCATTTGCGCCATGACATCGGCGTCATGATTCGCAACCAGTTCTTGGCCGAAGCGGCGCAACGGCAAGGACTGGACAAGGACAAAGCTGTCGTCGCCGAGGTGAAAAAATGGCAGGACGATTTCACTTTCGCGGAATACTGGAGTTCGATCCGCGATACCGTCACCGTCACTGAAACAGAGATGGCCAGCTACTTTGCAATCAATCAGGGGATGTACCTCATGCCGGATCGAGTGCATGTCCGGGAAATATTGCTGGCCACCAAGGCCGAAGCCGAAAAACTGTTACAGCGGCTACGATCCGGTGAAGACTTTGCCGCTTTGGCAACTGCCCATTCCTTGCGCAAGTGGGCGGCGGCTCAGGGCGGCGATCTTGGTCTTCTGACCTCGGGGCAATATGGAAATGTCTCGGTTAAAGCTATGGCCTTGCAAGAAGGCGAAATCGCCGGCCCAATCGCGGTGCCGGAGGGCTTTTCGGTCATTCAATGTCTGGCTCACCAAGCCACGCGGCCAATGACGTTTGAAGAAGCCAAGGAACAGGTGGCAATAAATGCTCGATCGGCAAAGCAAGAGCGAATTTATGCCGA
>DYKH01000130.1:1638-14432 GCA_020722685.1 Caldithrix sp.
AAAGACGCGCAGGTCGGCATTGTGCGCATGGATGTTTCTTGGGGCAAAGCGGAAAAGGCGCCCGGCCAATATGATTTTAGCCGCTATGACCGGCTGATTTCGGACCTGGACAAGCTGGGCATTCGCCTGCTATTCATTCTCGATTACGGCAATCCAAATTATGATAGCGGATTAGCCCCGTACACGGACGCAGGGCGTGCAGCTTTCGCCCGATTCGCGGCTGCTTTGGCGGATCGATATCGGGGCAAGAACATCATCTGGGAGTTGTGGAACGAGCCCAATATCGACCACTTTTGGCTGCCGAAAGCAAACGCCGATGATTATATGGCCTGGTGCAAAGCAGTCGTTCCGGCCATGCGCAAAGTAGATCCGAATATCTGCATCGTCGCTCCGGCTTTATCAGGATTCGATATGCCTTTTTTCGATGCCTGTTTCCAGCAAGGACTGCTGGATCTGGTCGATGGCATTACCGTCCACCCCTATCGCAATCCCGACCGCAGTCCCGAAACCGCCCTGGATGACTATCACCAATTGGCCCTGCTGATCGAGCAGTTCAAACCGGCAGACAAGGCAATTCCCATTTTGAGCGGCGAATGGGGCTATTCGAGCACCCGCATTCCCAGAGAGCTTCAAGGCAAATACATCGCGAGACAATGGCTCAGTAATTTAGCCTGCGGCGTTCCGATCAGTATTTGGTACGATTGGCACGACGATGGCCAAGATGCTGCCGAAAGCGAGCACAATTTTGGCACAGTGACTTTTGACTACCGGCCCAAGCCCGCTTATCTGGCCATGAGCACGCTCATTCGTTCCTTGCATGATTTTACTATCATCGGAAGAATCGGTTTTGGCGAACCTGATGATTATGTCTTGCTTTTCGGCAAGGGCGACTCCGTCAAGATTGCGGCGTGGACGACCAACCCGCCACATTCCATTGATCTGGGTGAAGACTTGCACGCGGCAAAAGTTGTGAATCACCTGGGACAACCTGTGCCGGTCACCGTCGGCTCGGCAATATGGATCGATGATGCTCCGCTGTATCTCACTCCTGCGCAGCCGCTTACCGGCTGGCTGCGCCTCATTGCAGAGACACATTCGGCGTCCGCGGGTCAAGCTCGCCAGGCGGCTACCGCTGTAATAGAGAATAAGCCGTCGGAGAGTGAGTTGGGCAATGAGTTGCTGCAAGCCATTGCCTCAAGCAACGAGATTGAGCGCCAGGCTGCTTTTTTTAGTCTCAGCCTATTGGCCGAAAAACTTGGGAGTGATTCTGCCGCTGCCTTGGGGCTTTACCATCTGATCCTGAAAAAGGGAGCAGGTGCCGCGGAAATGCAAAAAGCCATTTTCATGATCTCAAGGATTCGTTCGGCCAAGTCCATGGACTTGATTGCGCCTCATTTCCACGACCCGAATCTAGCCCAGGCGATAGCAGACTATTACTTGCAAATGGCGTCGGCAATCGCCGAAGGGAGCAATTTTGTCAAATCCGAGGAATTGCTGTTGATGGCGGCTCGCGTCACCCAAAATAAATATCTGGTCGAGCGCGTTCTGGAAAAAGCCGAAGCGCAGGACCGTGCACGCGCGGTTGATCGCCGGCTGTTTGCACGCAAAATCGGCTTTATCAATTCGTGGAAGATCGCCGGGCCATTCCCTTATGAGGAAGGCCAAGGAGAAAAGTCAGCCTATTTCCCGGAAGGGAAGATCGACTTTCATCAAGCGCAGCGCTACGATAGCTTATTTGCCAAATGGCAGGTGATTAGGACGGACGACATATTTGGCGTCATTCCCTTCGCTGAGCTTTTTGGCAAGAAGCGACTCATCGCGTATGCTTATGCCGAGCTGAGTTTCCCCAAAGCCGGTCCGGTGGTGCTCAAAATCGGCAGCAACGACGGCGTGGTTTGTTGGCTGAATGGGGTGAAGGTGCACGAGAATTATGCTTCTCGCTCATTGACCGTTGATGAAGACGTTGTGCCAGTGAGCGTGAGAACGGGCCTCAACCGTATTCTGATAAAGGTTCCTAACGAGGGATCGAATTGGGAGGCTTGTGTGAGAGTGTGCGATGCTAACGGCCGAGCGCTCGACATTAGCAGTTATTTGGCTGAGTAATCTGCAGCATCATTCCGCCACCAAGGCACAAAGGCACGAAGGTTTTTTGTCTTTACAAAATTGGCTATCCCAAACGATTTCCAAAATTGTCAGCGCATCAAACTGGAGAGTTCCTAAAGTTCTTTCTTGGTGACTTTGTGTCTTTGTGGCAGCAGCGAAAAATCATTGACAAAAACATAAACTATGACACCACGCGAGCGCGTAATTTCCGTCTTAAACGGGAAGCAGCCCGATCAAGTGCCTTGGTTCGGCGATTTGGATTATTGGGCGACCGGATTGATAGGTCGCCGCCAACGGCCGGATGATTTCAAGGAATCTGATGACTATCTTGCCTGGCACCGGGACTTGCGCGTCGGATTCTATCTGCAAGGCTACTTTCCTTTCAAAACCATTTACGAGAACTGCTGTGTCAAGTCATGGCGCGACGGCCTGAAGAGATATACTCAAATCGACACGCCCAAAGGCAGCGTGCGCGAATGCTGGCAGTGGATGGAAGACTCCCTGTGTGAAGCGCCCGTTGAGCATTTTCTAAAAACCGAAAACGATCTGCCTGCCATGCGTTACATCTATGAGAACATCCGCTACGAACCCGATTACGATCTGGCTCATCGCCGTTGGCAGCAAGTCGGAGATATGGGTATCGTTTTGTGTTATTTGCCCAAGTCGCCTTTTATGCATTTGGTAGCCTTGGAATCGGGAATCGAGAATCTGGCCGGCATCATTCATTCTGCGGAAGGAGAATTTTTCGAGTTGATCGAAGCCATGACCATTGCTCACGACCAAGCGGCGCAGATTGCCTTGGACAGCCCGGCGGAAGCGCTGATGATCCCGGAAAATTTATCCTCCGAAGTCGTCGGGCCAAAATATTTCGAGAAATATGTGCGTTCTTATCAGCAGAAATGGGCGGAGAAAATTCGACGCGCCGGCAAGTATTCTTTCGTGCACATGGACGGCACGCTTCGCGGTCTACTGCGGCAAGAGTGTAGTGTTGGCCTCTCCGTGCTGGAAGCGCTGACCCCAGCCCCGGTGGGCGATTTGGCGGTGGAAGAGTGGACCGAGTGTGCCGCTGGTTCAAGCACGGTTTTCTGGGGCGGCATTCCCGGAGTCTATTTTACTTCACTCATCACTGATTCCGAGTTCGATCGGCACGTCAGACAGGTTTTGTCCGTCATGCGCCGGCAGCCGCGTTATGTTTTGGGCGCCGCCGATCAGGTGCCGCCCAATGGGCTGGAGAGCCGAGTCAGAAGGGTGGCGGAGCTGGTGGGCGAGTTTGGTTGGCTTGAATAATACTGAGTGAGGAGAGCAGTGAATGCGAAAGTCGAGGCTAGTGTGTCTCGGATGACAGTTTGGCTCAGTACGCTGCTATTCTTTGTTTTGCCATCACACGCTAACGCTTTTCAAGGGCACCCTTCTCGCACGGCACTTGTGGCAAAAGGCCTACAAATGAATGAACGGGAAGAGCGGAGTTCAGAACCTCGAGCGCTATGGGTGCAGGTCGGGCTGGGTGTTGCAATGGCTAATAAGGGACCTGGTGAATATATTCATGCGGACATGAGCTTGCATTTCCGATATAGGAATCAGCTCTTTTCAATTGGGATGGATGCAAATGGGACTGAGTGTTGGGGAATTGATTCGATGTGGGGCGCCTACGGATACAGTCTTCATGATCGTCTCATCGACATCATGTTCAGCTCAGGGATTGCATTCACTCAATGGTATCACGACACAGAATCAATTCCTTTCGGCACCATACGATCAAGATATGTTCCCGGCATCCTGCTGAGGTTCCAGGCGCTCCCGCATTTCCGGTTTGGATTAGGAACCGGAGTTGTCATTACCTTCAACTACAATAACGAAGCCCGATATCACGCCGTGAGTTTAGTGCTTGCTCTTGGTCATTGGAATTGGTAATTTCGCTCCGATCCGATGGTTCGACCTTTTTGGAAAGATCGTAACGATCCGAACCATGCATTGGGTTATTGGACTGGGTATGAACAGTGAATTGCTCAAGTCGCCTATTTAAATTTCTGCTTTCTTATTCTACACGATTTTATGAAGGAGAGTTTAACCAATGAAACGCGTTGGCTCATTGATTATTGTCAAGCTTGTTTTGCTCATCACTTTCTTGTTGCCTTTGGCCAACGGTTCGATGGGCAGCTTTGCCCAAACCAACAATTCGGGAGCAACCCAATCCATGAACGAGAAGAGAAAGATTCTGTATAATTGTCCGACCTCCACTATCGAGGAGTTTCGCACTTTTGCCAAGAACGCGGCCGAGTTGGGCGCGACCCACGTCTATGTGAGCGATTTGCCAAAGGCGCGCTGGCTCTGGGACCTTGATCGCAGTGATCCTTATCCCAACTGGGGCATGCTGATGTCAACCATCTTCAAGGTTATTATTCCGCCGGAACTGAAAAATTTTCTCCCTGCTGACTATGCCCGCAAGAACTTGGACATCATCAGCAAAAGGGCGGCGATCTTGAAGGATTTCGGACTGAAAGCCGCCTTTTTGGGAAAGGAGCCGGCCTATTTGCCGGAGCCGGTCTTTCAAGCCTACCCGGATTGGCGTGGGCCGCGTTGTGAGCACCCGCGACGGTCGCGCAATACTTACTATTCCCCCTGCATCGATCGGCCGGAGGTGCTTGAGATGTACCGCAAAGCCGTGGCTGATTTGTGTCGCGTGGCGCCCATCGAGTTGTTCTCCTTGCTTACCAACGATTCCGGCAGCGGTATTTGCTGGAGCGTCAGTCTTTATCCCGGTCAGAATGGGCCGGCCTGGTGCCAGCAACGTTCCTACGCCGATCGCGTCGTCGGGTTTTTGTCCACGATTCAAGACGGCGCCAAGGATGCCGGCTGTGATGCCGAAGCGTCTTTCTTTTACGGTTCCGGATACATCTCGCAGGCGGAAATTGCTTCGGTGATTCCATTTCTGCGGCCGGGACAAGCCATCAACGGCAAAACCAGGGACGGCGGCGCACCGTTCATCAACGTCGGCTTTGGCTTTTACGAAGCTTGGACCAATCCAGTGCTGGGAATTCCGCAGGTGCTGCGCGTAGCCGAACAATTGCAGAACGCAGCGAATGATGAAAAGTCCAACATCAATGTGGTCTTTTGCCAGCCCGACTCGCCGGAACTTTTTGCCTTGCTGCGACAGTTTCAAAAGCGCCCGTTTCATGGAATGAGCGAGCGGATGCAGGCTGTCCACGCCGTGGCCGGTCAAATGGTTGGCGAGGACAATGCCGACTTGCTCATGTCCGTCTGGGAGAAAATCGACAAGGCGATCACCTCGGTACGCGGTTTGGGCGGCGATCCCATTATGCTCGTAGGCACCATCAATCAGCGCTGGATCACCCGGCCATTAGTGCCGTTCCCCATGGAGTTGACGCCCGAGGAAAAGGACTATTATCGCAAGTTCCAGTTCCAAGCCAACAGCGAAGAGGAGGCGGCGGACTTGATGAATCTGCAAGGCTTTGAGATCATCAACGGCTTTTCCGGCTCGCTGATTGCCAGCAATTTGTTCAATATCGCCATCAATCACCTGCAGTCCGCGCTCTTGGATATCGACAAATTGCGCGATAGAGTCAGCGACAAACAAGCCATGGAGGTGCTGAGCCTGCGACTCAAGACGCTCATCTGCTTTTACCGCAATGCCAGGAACACCATTCAATATCAAGATATCCTGGATCGCACCGATTATTCTCAGCCTCCGAAAGAGGAAAACATTTATCCCATGGATGGCGATCAGAAGCTGCGCGAAATTCAAAACGTCACCCGGAATGAAATCGACAATATCAACGAGCTGATCGAGCTGTTGGAAAGCAGTAAAGTCCCACTGGTGGAGTTGGCGCCGACCATGGCAGAAGAGGACATTTTCCTCATCGGGCCAAATATTGTGGAGCAGTTGCGCAAGAAAATACAAATCACCCTGAAGCATCAGTTGGATGTCTATCGATTGTACAAGCGGCGGCAGGGTTAGGTAGGTAAGAAACTGAAATTTCAAAATAGTTGGACAATGAAGCTTCCCAACCCTGAGAAAGCCGTTATTGCGCGTGAGAAGATAATAGACTATCTTTTAAATACGAAACATATACGAGGCGGCACTAAGGCTCGATTACTTGTGCAATTTGGCTATCGGGCTGACAAGTGGCAACAATTAGAGTTTGATATCCGCCGCTATCTGGTCAATGCCGATGTAGAAACAGTCAAGCAAGGCAGTTATGGGATGCGCTATGAAATTCGCGCCCCGATGCAAACCCCTTCAGGACGACGATTGATGGTCAAGACGATTTGGCAAATTGACCACGGAACCGATTATCCGCGCCTGATTACACTCTTTCCAGATTGAAAGGATTGGAGTTTATATGGATTTTCAACTTTACACTGAAGTTGTTCTCTTACACGATGTGCCCGATGAAGATCTTTACGCCGGGGATGTTGGTACCGTTGTGGAGAGACATGATGTCGAGGGATTGGAGACCGGCTATAGCGTCGAATTTTTTGATCTGCTCGGCAACACACTAAGAGTGGCGACTTTGCCTGCCAGCGCACTTCGTGCACCCCGTCAGGCTGATCGACTTGCCGTGCGCTCGGAATCCACTGCCATGAAATGAATATCAGGACATTTGAACGACGTTTTCGCTGCGTAGAATCAGTCGTTGAAGGTTGACCACCGGTTATTTTGCTTTCTTGCGGATGAACTCTGAAGATTAATAGCCAGTGCTCGGCTGGCAGCGTTCAGCGACTATTTAACGCAAATTGACAATTGAACGTTGGTCGTTGAACGTTGACTATTTGCTTTTGCGGCGGATCAAAGGCAAAGATCAATGGTCGAGGGTCAATTTTCCTCGTTCAATTGTCAATTCTTGATTGTGTTGGAGGTTTTATGAGGCACTTTGCCGCTGCTCTTTTGGCCGTCCTTGGTATTCTCAATTATCCCCTTAGCTCCCAGTGGGATAACAGCGGGCGAACGGTGACCGAGACGCCGACCCTGCGGGTTACCCTCACTCTCGGAGCTGTTACTGCCGTTGTCAATAAACTGACTGGAGAGAGTTACTTTGATTCCAGTGCGGTTGGTGATGGCGTGGGCTTACTGCATGTGGGCGACAAGTCCATTTTAGGCAATCAATATGCCCAGGTTATGAGTAAAAGCGTCAAAGACACAGTAATCATCTCCCTCATTTCGACCCAAGGCGATACTTTCTCCACCTTTGTGCATGGCGATCCACAAAGTGGTGAGGTCTTAGTCTGGCAAAAAGGCAAGCTGCGGGCAACCACCGGTGTCTACGGCGCTCGGCTCGGCTTTACCAGCTTTGATCTCAACGCTGGCCAACTCATCCTGCCACTTGAGGGCGGTATCGCGATTGATTTTAATTCCACTCTCCTCGAAAGGGCCTGGGAATATTTAACCAATTGGGAATCGCAGTTGGTGATCTTTGAGGGTAATCGCGGGTCCTTAGGCATCTGGTTTGAGGATTCGCTCTTTGCGGCCAAAAGAATCTCGATGAAGCGGTCTAGGAATAAGCTGAGGGTTTATTTAGAGACTCACAATCCCGGCAATTTTTCGCAATGGTCTGAGATCACCACACCAGTGATGCATTTGCAAGCATATGCCGGTGATTGGCGCGCCCCGGCCGAGGAGTACCGCCAATGGATGGAGGTGCATTTTCAGCCGCAAAGGTGGCAGGAAAAACCGGCGTGGATTGATTCCCTCGGTTGCATGGTCATTTACCGAAATCTGCAAAATGCAGAAATACTCGATTCGCTTGCCCAACCGCTGAATCCCAGGCAAGTGCTTATTTATGTGCCGGACTGGCGGCAGGATGGATATGATGTCAATTATCCCGATTACACTCCTCGCCCAGAGATCGCGCCATTTATTGCACGCGCCCATCAGTTGGGTTTTCAGGTGATGGTGCACGTCAACCCGTTCGGCATCGCACCATATCACCCATTGTACCAGCAGTTCAAAGCATATCAGTTGAAAAATCCTTTTAGCGGTGCTTTGTATGGCTGGCGCTGGGGCACCAATCAGCCGGTACGACATGCCTTCATCAACCCAGCCTCCGCTGAGCTGCAGAACATGTTCCTACAAAAAATAAGGGAAATGGCCGCACTCAATATGGACGCTATCCATCTGGATGTGGATTTCGCCGCTTGGAATTCCGACAACGGAATTCTAAACGGTGAGAATCCTGCGCAAGGAAACCGCACCTTTCACCGCCGCTTGGCTGAGGAATTCCCAAAGCTCGTTTGGGGCGGTGAAAACCTGACAGAGGTGACAATTTACCGCAATAGCTTTGCCCAGCGCTGGAAAACCGATGTGCAAAATTGGCATCCCCATCCCATATCGGCTTTCTTGTACGGTCAATATACTGTTCCCGTGGGGTATCTTGGCTTCGTCAATCCCGATGACGATCCACAAAGCTATGCGGAGTATATGCGTTGCTACGAGAGATGGGGTGTATTGCCGACTCTGGATGTCATCACCGCGGATGATTTGCTCGGTAGCCGTACTCAAGAAACCATTCGCATCGCTGAAGTGTGGGCAAGATTGGGATTGAAACCAGACTTTGTTTCCGCCTGGGATGAGGACACGCTTTTTCGCCTCCAAGGTCGTGGTGGTGAGCGCGCCGAATATCGAAAGACATCCTTTGGAACCGCTTTTGTTGTCGAAGGGGATAGCCTTTATAACAGGGTAACGGGTGTGAATCAGATCGCTACCACTCGGGCGATTCGTGGCTGGTACGGCTATGACGAGAATGAGATCATTGGTCTCGATCCTAACGAAATCTATTGGCTGGAGGATTATCCCAGAGATTTGAGTGCATGGCATTTGCATGCACTCTCCCCTGATGTGGTGATCGATGAGGTGAGCATGTGCGAAAAAGGAGGGCGATTTTCCCTTCGCTCTCGTTCCGATGTGGGCGTCATAGACTTGATCGATCAATTGCCCCTGGCCGAAACTGCGATTCGCAAAGGGGGCGTCACCGGAGATCTTGCCGATGGCGCTGTTGTGGTGAGTGCTTATGTTACTTTGGCAGGAATTACCAAGAAGGGTATTGCGACACACCCTCCCTATATCGGCGGTGGCGGAGACGTGCTCATTACCTACACCCTCAGTCTGCCTGCTTCGCCTCGTGTTGAGCTGTCGTTCTATGCTGGCATGGACGAAGGCGCTCAAGAAAGCGATGGAGTCAATTTCTTTGTCGAGGTCAATGGCCAGAAGATTTTCGAGACTTTGGTGATTGAAAAGCGTTGGCAGCCTTTTAGCGTCGATCTCAGCCGGTGGCGAGGACAAACCATAAGCCTGACCATTGGCAACAATCCTGGCCCGCCGGGCAGTACCACCCATTGGGATTGGTCGCGATGGGGAGAGGTTAGGATCAGCTCCGCTTACGATGCTGCGTTTGTGGCGCAATTGTATTCATTGGTGCCAGTGGAAATTATGGGGGGCGACGTAAAAAAGCTGAATGAGCATCTGCATCAAATTGAGGGCAGCTTGTCCGCTCATGTTGTATTCGTTGCCAAAGAAGCAGAGTTACCTTTGCCGTATCGACTCTTGGATGATTTGACTACCACTATTGGCACCGGCCACGGTGGGCTTTTCTTTCCGGACAATCGGCCGTGGGGTGCTGGTGATATTCACGTCGTCTCCTGCGGGGGAGCAGCCAAAAGAGCCATCAACGCCCATCCTCCGGGCAAAGGGCGAACCGTTATCATGTATCCTTTAGCCTTGCCGGAACTCACGCCTTTAATACTCTCCGGAAGCTATGGCATTGCTGACGGCTCGTTATCTTCTGGAGTGACATTCTCTATTCGTGTTAATGGCGACATCCGATGGAACCAAACCACAGACCAGAAGAAATGGTTTGCGTTTGAAATTGATCTTTCACCATACGCCGGGAAGGTTGTGCTTTTGGAGCTCATCACCTCGCCGGGTGAGGATAATTACTATGACTGGGCTCATTGGGCTGACTTGGTTATTGGTCAGTTCGCAGAAACAGTTTTTGATAATACACAGGTGCCCAAGGTCTTTGACTTGTCGCAACCCTTTCCAAATCCTTTTGACAGCCGGGTTGAGTTGATCATGAAAACACCGCAAACAGGTTCGGGGGTTTTCGCGGTGTATGATGTATTGGGACGAAAGATCTATTCGGAAAAGGTGGATGTGGGCAAAGCCGGGGAGATACCGCTGCGCTGGAACGGGCGGAATGACGAGGGGTCTCTTGTGAGTCATGGAATTTATTTTGTTCGCTTTCAATTTGGGAAGCAAACTTGGCGGCGGAAGGTCATCTTCCTACAATGAAAAGGCAGAAGCTCTTCATTAGGCCCTTGCCATGCAGGGTTTGAAAATGACCAGGAACTTGCTAATATTATTCGGAAATCGAAAATGCACGGGAGAGTTTTCCCCGAACGGAAATTGGTGCGAATGCAAGCCGTCATTGTTCTTCGCGTTGATTGCCGTCAACTCACGATGGATAGATTTGTGAACAGTAAGTTGCGACACCGAGATGAGGGAATGCTATGGTACAAATCAAAAGATGGCTTCTCGTTTTTGCGATATCGCTTCACGGTTCATACTCGGCCGCGTTGGTGAAATTTGAAGTAAATTCCACTCAGCGATACGACCCCATCAAGCCGATTTGGAACACCCTGAACCTTTGGTCGCCATCTTTCATGGTTCAAGAAAATGGGCAGCCGAACACCTGGCATCGGGACACGCATCCGTTTATTAGCCGAGTCATCTTAATGACGGCCACCGGCGGCCGTCCCGATTATCCGCAATTGGAAATTTACAAATTGGATTCTCTGGGGCAGCCCATTTACGATTTCAACAATTTCGATAGCTATCTTGAAGCCGCTCTCCATAATCAGTTTACGCCGATCGTGGTCTTGGGCGCCATTCCCTTTGCGCTGGCCCCGGATCCCTATCACATCGGCGTATTCGGCAGCGTCACGGATCCGCCTACCGATTATACCAAATGGCACGAATTCGTCAAGGCCCTCATCACTCATTGTGTGGAAAGATTCGGACCGGAAAAAGTCAGCCAATGGCAATGGCGCTTGTACACCGAGCCGGACAACCACGACTGGTGGATAGGCACAAAGGAAGAATATTTCAAGCTGTACGATTACACCGTCGCCGCGGCTCAGGAGGCTTTCCCGCAAATCATCTTCGGGCCGGGCAACATGTTGGGCGAGATCGAAGACCATTGGGGAATCCAGTTCATCGATCATGCTTGCGCGGGCACCAACTACTTCACCGGGCAAAAGGGCAGCTATTTCAAGTTCTTCACCATTTCCGCCTACGAACGCTGCGTCAAAGATTTTCCGCCTTTGTGGAAATTTGAGACCCGAGTGCAGACCATCAAAAACAAACTGCGTTCCTATGGCGCTCTCGATACCATTGCCATCGGCTTTGATGAGGGGCAGTTGATCACCGATGAAAATGGCCTTTACCTGTGGCTAGGCGACGGAACCGAGTACGGCGCCTCCTGGCAAGCGGCTTATCACATCCTCGGCATTCGTCAGGGATTCGAGCGCATCGTGCATTGGGGTTTTACTTCCGATGGCGTCAAAACACCCAAGTATAACGTCATCGAAATGCTGGAGAAAATGAAAGACGATCTTCGGATTGATATGCAAATGGTCGGTGACTCGCGAACAATTTACCAGCGGCTGCATCACAAGATCGATGGGATCGCTTCCATTGCGCCGGATGAATCTTCGATCAAAATCTTTCTCTACAGTCATCACCAATATCGCTATCCCAGCCCGCAGTTGAACGCAGACCCCGTGTCCGTGCAAATGACCCTGAATAGCCTTCCCTTTTCGACAAAAAGTGTGCGCTTGACTCATTGGCTTGTGGATTCCACCCACAGCAACTTTTTCAATGTATGGTTGCAGGACAGCAAAGACTTGCCCCGAGTGCCTTATAATGGCATTGGCGGCAGCATTTATGACGCCGGGGTGAATTCGAATTTCAATCAAGATGGCCACATATTTTGGTGGTATCATAAACCAAAGTATCTGCAAATCGACGATCTGGAGAAAGCCGGGCCGGATCAAGTCCTTGCGGTAAAAGAGGACGGCTCGCTGGAAATCACCATTGCCATGCGATTCCACGCGGTCTCATTGTTGGAGATTGTTCCCGATTCCGCCTTAGGGGTCCGCATGCAACGAGCGGATCACGAACCTGCGCGCTTCCGATGTCGAATTTTTCCCAATCCGTCCAATGGGAGCCTTACGATTTACGTTGAAGGAATGGATGCAACGAGTGATGTCCGAATTTTTGATATACGTGGAAGGCTTGTGAAGTCTTTTCTAAAACCGCGCGATGGCTCAAAGGGTCCAGTCACTCTGAAATGGCTTGGGGATACCAATTCAGGAACGCTTGCTCCTTCTGGAGTCTATTTTGTAGAGTATTTTAGCAATGGTGATCGGATTTCCCACAAGCTGTTGCTGCTGCGCTGAAGAGATAAAAGGAGAATTATGTGTCCACTCAACGAATTAATTGCGCACTCCGCCTCAAGCTTTCAGCCATCTTGTTGCTTCTGGTGGCAGTGCCTTTGTCCAGCCTTTTCGCTCGTTCTCAAGAAAAGGTTGGTTTATTGCTCACTCCTTTAACAGCTCCTGCGGAAGCAGCAAGTGATTCCGACCGCGTGCCGGTGGAATTCGAATTCCATTTTCAG
>DYKH01000512.1 GCA_020722685.1 Caldithrix sp.
TGGATATTCTGCTGCGCGGCAGACAACCGGTTATCCTCTGCCCGGCCAGAACGATTCAGGGTTTGCGTTTGGGCAGTGATGCGCGCAGAGCGATCGACGATAAGCGCCTGCTGGTGCTTTCCGTGTTTGACGACGACATCCGGCATACAACAGCCGCCCAGGCAGTAAGACGAAACAATCTGGTTGCCGCTCTTGCCGATTCACTTTTCGTGCCTTATGCCGCTCCTGACGGCAAAACCTGGACCACCGTCCATGCGGCGCTGAAAAGAAATCAACCGGTGTTTACTTTCGATGTGCCTGATAACGCTGAGCTGCTCAAGTCAGGAGCGCGACCTTTTGAACTTCCGTTGCAGCTGGCTAACATTTAAGTAGGCTGATATATCCGATGGCTCCGAAATATCAATGCGGCGATGAAGTTCAGTGCATCAGCGATCCATCATTAATCGGCACCGTTGTCGAAATTCGTGATTTACACAGGGGAGTCCAGTATTATCGCGTCAACTTTGGACCGGCAGGTAGATCGGTTAAACCGGAAGTCGATTTGCGACCTTTTGTCCCCGATCCGACTCCCTATGACAATCTGGTCAAGGGGAATATCGATTCCTATCAGGAATTCCAGCGATTAATCACTTATCAGAGAATCATAAGAAGCCAACCACTCGATAACAACATCTATGCCTTCAATGCGTCGCGGACCAGATTCTTTCCCTACCAATTCAAACCGCTCCTGAAATTCCTCGCCTCCCCCAGGCACAGATTGCTGGTTGCCGATGAAGTGGGTCTCGGTAAAACCATCGAAGCCGGGCTGATCTTGACTGAACTGCGTGCCCGCAGAGACGTACAAAGGGCACTCATCGTATGTCCTGCCAATCTCACTGAGAAATGGCAGATGGAGCTGAAAAGGCGCTTCGGCGAAGATTTTGTCATTTTGAATGCGAAGAAATTTTTACAGTTCATTGATGATTACGAGCAACGGCCCGATGATGAAGGGCTAAACGGGGTAATATCGCTGGAATCAATTCGCAAGCAAGCAATCCTGGATCGTCTGGAAGAGGTTGCGCCCAATTTCGATTTTGTGGCGATTGATGAAGCACACCACATGCGTAATCTGAAACCAAAGCAAAGAAAAGTGGGCGTATTGCTGAGTCAAAGAAGTGACGCATTACTACTGTTGACGGCCACGCCTGTGCATTTAGGGAATGAAAATCTCTTCAGCCTCTTGAATATTCTCGATGATGATGAATTTCCGGATTTTTTCACTGTGGATAACAGAATCCGTCATAATGAGCTAATTGTCAGAACGCAGATTTGTATGGGCAGTCTTCCGCCAAATGTGGAGGAGGCTGAGCGTTTAATAGATTCGACAGAACATTCGGATTGGATCAAGAACAACCCTCTCCGGAAGGAAATATTGGCAGCATTGGCCCAACTGAAAACAGCCGCCCCAGACAAGAATGAAGCCAGAAAAATTGTTCTGAAAATTCAACGTGATGTTTCCGATTTGAACTTGATCGGTCATATATTCAGTCGAACGAGGAAAAGGGATGTGCAGGCGAATTTCCCGCTGAGGAGGGCATTCCCGCTTCGCCTCAAGTTTACAGAACAGGAGAAGGAATTTTACAATTCGGTGACAACGTATGTTCGTCTGCAAGCAGAACAAAATGCCGCCAATCCCCGGATATTGTCTTGGCTGTTGAATACACTGATAAGAACTTCCTTTTTCGTGGCGGGAGTATAGGGGGCTGTTTTTGCTTGTCAAGGGATATTGTGCATCGTGTTGCATAGGAAAACAGGGGATAGCGATGCGGTTTGAGGAGGAAGGGTGGATCAGTGGCCGCTCTTTTGAAAAATTAGCTCACTTTTTGGTCGAGTCACCCGACCAGTGGGCAATCCCCGTCTTCGCGGGGACAAGCTTTGAGTACAATTCAGACAGACCTTTCAAGAATGGTGCGGCGGACGGAGAGAGGATAATGAAAGCCAGTTCCCGCAGCCTGCGCTTCATCGGCAGCATAACCCCACTTCACGAGTGTAAATCTGAGCTGGCTGCTATAATCGTCTTTGCCGCCTTGCGTAAATACAAGATCGCTGCCAAACCGAATTGTCAAGGCCATCCGCGTA
>DYKH01000513.1 GCA_020722685.1 Caldithrix sp.
CGCGCCTGGTCGAGCAAGTCGTTGACGAGGTTGAGCAGGCGTTCGTCATTGGCGAGAATGCGATCGAGCGCGCCGCGTTGCTTTTGGGAGAGCGGGCCATAGACCTCCGCCTGGAGCATTTCGGCAAATCCCTGGATGGCGCTGAGGGGCGTGCGCAGTTCGTGCGAGACGATGGAGAGAAAGCGCGACTTGAGCCGGTCGAGTTCCTGGAGTTTTTCGTAGGCAAGGGTCAGTTGCTCGTTGGCTTTCTGCAATTCGTTGGTCCGCTCACGCACGCGGTCTTCCAGGCCGATGTTGAGAATACGCAGGTCGGCAAGGGCACCCTCAAGGCTGCGGGCGGAGAGCCAGGCAACGAAAGCAACGGCGAAGAAACCGAGGATGGTAGGGATGGGAGGCGATCCTTGTGCATAATCCGGCAGATTGAGCATTGCTACGATAGTTATCACCAAACCGCATATACTTGCAGCTATAAAACTGGCCCAGGGGCGGAGGATGACACTGGACATAAGAATAGGGATGGTGAAAAGGAAAAGCGAGCGACCTTCTGCAACTTGACGGGGTTCGTCTGAGAAAGCAAATGCAGCAGTCAGCAACAATACAAACAGCCAACCGGCCACCCCACCAGACCAGCGACGATTTATAAGAAAAACAACGACTAAGCTGGCAAGCAAACCCAAGATAATCAAAGCAAGTCGCCTGAAATCTTCTGGAGGAGCTAAACCGATAACATAAGCTATCGTGATAGCAATCAGCGTGAGGAACAACAATGAACTTGTTCCAAGCAAGAGTATATTCAACATTCGGCGATGCCGAACGTCTTCGGGATCTGTGGATGAGACCTCCAACAATTGCGCTAGTATGTTAGGCATTATATATCCGTCAATGTAATGGCACTTAAAACTGCCGACTTGACAACCAATTCAGGGCAGTATAAGCATTTACCTATCCACAGTGGGGGATAAGGAGGATCTAAATGGTCGAGCAACCATTCCCGACCTCGTTGAAATACACCTTTATCAACGTGATTACCATAATATTGGCTCCAAATCGCCAATGCTTGCAAACAATAAGCCGTTTCCTCAGCTGTGGATGAGTAATAACCCCAAGACCCATCGGCATTTTGGGACAATAAAATCCAGTCAATGGCGGCACTCGCTATCGAATCATCATAACCCATACAGGCCATTGCACCATGAGAAGTCGCATAATAGGGAGAGACATGCCATTTATCAAACCAGAACGCATTGTCGGTCCTAGATTCACTTAAAAAACGCAGCAACTTCATTATCGCAGGGTGTGTTTTTTCAAAACCGGCTTGCCGCAATGCACCCAAAATGTGAATATTAGCGCTAATAGATGGATTTGATTCTAAATCAAAACAACGGAAATAATAGGGCTTCTCATAGGACAAAACTGCTTCTATATCCACAGAACGGCCATAATATCTTAATACATTGTAAACGATACTCGTCTCATCTCCATCTTTAGGCGCGTAGTTTTTTGCAAAACCAGCTCCGATACCAGGGATCCAGCTCTGTTCTAAGAAGTCGAGATGGGGTTGACAAAAATCCAGTATCTTCTCATCCAATAAGCCCACGGCAAACTTCAAATTCCACAATACCCACGCCTGTTCAAAAACGTCGAATGGGGATACGTTGGGTGCAGTGCCATCGACAGCTACCGAGCGCAAATAGGCCAGCGCATCCGGATCTCGTCTGCACACATATAAAGCAAAATAAGCCGTAGCCGATGGACTGTAGCTGATGGAACCATCCCGTTCTTGTAAATGATCTACATCCAATAAATCTTTACCGTCACTACCGGCCATCTCGGTAGAAAATGCCACTGTCACCAAACGACTGATCATCCCATTAGGGAGCATCGCCAATTTGGCCGAGCGTAGCGGCGCTAGAGAGTTTAGTACCTCGATTTCTTCACGATGGAGCGCTCCAAGTGTTCTCGCCTCTTGAAACAAAGTAGGAGCAATAAGCTCAAACCCAATGGTTTCCCCTGCCGGATCCTCGTGCAACCGGGACGTCATCGTTTTCAACGCCGCCTCCGCCCGGCGTAAGCGGTCACGATCTCCTGGACGTGCGCGCCTCGCCAACGCATTGATGG
>DYKH01000017.1 GCA_020722685.1 Caldithrix sp.
TTTCGTGGAGCTAACCGGGATCGAACCGGTGACCTCTTGACTGCCAGTCAAGCGCTCTCCCAGCTGAGCTATAGCCCCGAAGAATATTTCTTGATCTCGAACTCTCTTCCTCCCACTGCCCATCACGAAAACGCGGCCAAATATAAAGAATCTAAATCGGAATTGCAACAAAAAAGGCGGTCGGATCATGTAGATTTTTTGGGTTCTTCTCCGATTTTCGGCGGCCAGCATAAGATCTAGAAGGAGCTAAAAGGCGGGGAAAGGCTTTTATGATAGCCACAACGTCTGAGTATTTTTAGCTGAAAATACCTTTCATCTCTATATCCATAGGCCATCCGTTTCAGAACTTTGGTTTTGTTGTTTAGTCCCTCTGCTTTGGAATTGGTAATAGGATCATAGATATTCTAAAGCATCCGGATGATGCCAAGCAAATGGCCCAATGCAGCAAAGTGTACACAAAAAATCATTTTCTGATCACACGGTCGATAGAAGATTATATGGACCTGTTGATCGAAGATTTGGTTTGATGATCGGCAAGACACCCTGCGGGGCTATATCGACCATATCGCAAGCTGTCCGCGAAACTCGCGCCGCGCCGTACTCACGGTTCAGCCGGGTATTGCTTCACCACTCAAAAAATGAGGATAATATGATTCGCAAGGCATTTGTGCTGCAGCTCAAGCCAGACTGTCAAGATGAATACGAGAGACGACACCATCCCATTTGGCCGGAGCTGGAACAAGCTCTCCGCGACCACGGCGTGCACGGTTACTCGATTTTTCTGGACGCGATGACGGATCGCTTATTCGCCCATGTGGAGATGGAATCCGTAAAGCCATGGAAGGACATCGGCCTGCCCCCCATCGGCCAAAAATGGCGGCAGCACATGAGGGACATCTTGATCACAAATCCCGATAACAGCCCCCGTCTCCGTTGAGCTGAAAGAGGTGTTTCACTTGAACGGAAGCACAGAAACGAACAGAGTCGGCGGAAGTGGTCTTTTCTCCTACCGCAACCTTACGACAATGTCGGCGGTCACGCATGCTATTTGCGTGACTGCTTAGTCGGCATGTCCTTAAGCTTTATTCTAAATTCCGCTGTCTCTGCTCAGCTAAAGATTAAACCAAGCGGATCCCGCGCCCGCCCGGATTCGGAAGGGACTGCTTGCCCCCGTGAAACATTCGCCGCCATCCGCTCTGCCATATTCCCTCTGCCCCTCACATTTCCCTTACCACTTCCCACAATCGATCCGGATAATTGGTAATGATGCCATCGACGCCAAAGGCAATGATCTTCTTCATCATGTCCTTTTCGTTGACGGTCCAGACGTGGATTTGCTTACCGGCTTTTCGGGCGCTATTGACAAAATCCTGGTTGACTACCGTGTATTTGCAGCTCAAAATCTCCCAGCTTCCGTTGAGATAATCCTCGGTGTTCTTTTCGTTGAAAATAAAGCCGGCCTTGATCTCTGGAGCAATTTCCTTGCAGCGAATGACCGTGGTTTTGTCGAAAGAAGTGATCATGCACTGGTGGACAAAGTTTTCGGCGCGAACGATCTCCACCACCTTTTCCGCGATGCTTGGCTCATTGCCGGATATCTTAATTTCGATGTTGAGCTTCATCTTGCCCTTCACCAAACGAATGACTTCTTGCAGAGTCGGCAGCGGCTCGCCGGCGAACTCGGGGGCGAACCATGATCCCGCGTCCAACTTCCTTAGCTCGGCTAAGGTATAATTCCACACTCCGCCTTCTCCGTCGGTGGTCCTGTCCAGGTTCTCATCGTGCAGCAAGACGACCTCGCCGTCCTTGCTCAAGTGGACGTCCAGCTCGGAATAGTCGGAGTCCAGCTCGATCGCCTTCTTGAACGCTGCCAGAGTGTTTTCTGGCGCCCAGCCGGAAGCGCCGCGGTGAGCGGTTATGATCAGTTTTTTGTCGGCCTTTTTCATCGTGCAGCCAAAGAATAAGATCGACATTGAAACGAGCGTCGCACACAATGAGCCCAAAGCGGCCAGTCGAAACATTCGTATTTCTCCTCCATCGTCTTGATTACCGCAGGTTCGTGACTTAATTTATTTGAACCAAGTTTCTTTCAATATCCGGCGAATGTCGTCTTCCTCATGCTTGAGAAGCACGCTCCGCTCCGCTTCTTGCAGCAACTCCAGTTCCTGCAGCTTGAGCAGAATTAGATTGGCGGCTGCAATTGGGTTCACCTTATCCGCTTCAATGATCAAGTCCGGATGTTCCGATTCTTCGTAAGGAATGGAAATGCCGGCCACGTTTTGCAGCAATCCTTCCTCGGCCTTTTTAAAAAGCCCTTTTTGGTCGCGCTGCTTCAATACTTCCAAAGGGGCGCGGTGGTAGACCTCGACGAACCGACCGAGCATTTGTCGGCACTCTTCACGCAGCTCGCGAAAAGGCGAAACCGTCACCGCGATGGCAATGACGTCATTCTCGCTCAGCAGCTTGCACTCAAAAGCAATACGCCGGACGTTCTTGTAAATCTCTTCTTTGGTGAATCCTAATTTCTTGTCATATTGCCGGCGGATTTCCCCTCCGATCAAAATCTCGGTTTGATAGCCCAGCAGCTCCAGCCGCTGCGCCAGAATAGTGCCCGTCTCCTTCTTGCCGGTAAAAGGGAGACCAGTAATCCATACGGTAAATCCCTCTTGTCCCTTTTGTTTGCGATTCAGCATGATAAACAACACTCACACTTCTAACTGCATGACCAAAATCTACAAGGCTCAAAACCGCGAATGTACACCCATCATCGCCGATAAACGAAATTGCGTGAATTCACGCCCATTGGCGGTTGCACCTTTTTAGCCAATGAAACAAAGATGTGGCCCTTTGGAGGTCAAATCTTTCACGGCGAAAATTAGCATTTTGGTCGTTTATTCGCAAGCAGTTCTTTACCGGCGATCCGCAAAGGCTATTTCATAATCAACGGCCAATAGAACTTGGCGTACAATAGAAACACCAGATAGGAAGCCACGCTCATCATCAGGCCGGGTGTCAATATCTTTTTGATCGAATAATAGCCGGAGGCATAGGCGATGGCATTGGGCGGCGTACCCACCGGAAGACAAAAAACGAGTCCTGCAGGAATGGTGATTGCCAGCACCAGCAGCTCCGGCGAAAGGCCAATAGATTTGACAAAGCCGAAGGAGAGGGGAACTAAGATAATGACCACCGCTGCATTGCTGATGAATTCCGTAAACACCTTGCTGAGAGCGGAAAGGATGATGATGAGCATGAAGGGCGTTACCGTG
This sequence comes from Caldithrix sp., assembly GCA_020722685.1. Next base: position 3,270 of record DYKH01000017.1, read on the forward strand.
GAGGCATCGAGAAAGTTACCGGCCAGCCATTCGATGGCGTGGCTTTCCTCCAGGGCCCTCCCCAGGGCAATGGCGCCTCCATACATGACAATGACCCCCCAATTCACATAGTCCATTACGTCTTTCCATTTGGCGATGTCGAGGACAAAGACCGCCACGGCAGCAGCAAGGGAGATGGTCGGCAGACCCATTCTGTGTCCACCAAATATCCAAAAGCCAATGGTAATGAGTGCGACCAGGCCCACCAGCAGCTCATTTTTGCTGATAGGACCGATTCTATGCATTTCCTGCTCCAGTACCAGTCTAGCAGGAGTCATATCCTGGATTTCGGGACGAAAATAGCGAGACAAGATGATAAAGGCCACCCCGCTGAGGGTTAGGGCAATGGGTGTCGCAGCCAGCGCCCAGTCGGCAAAGGAAATGGTACGACCGTAGGCCTCCTGTAAGAGTTCGAGCGCTAATGGAGCCCGCGCGCCGCCTAACAGCGTGCCGACGCCTCCGGAGATCGCTCCCCAGGCCATTGCCAAAAACATGGCGACGGCAAAGGGGCTGTTGCCCTTTTCCAATTTTAGCGTTTGTGCAATTTCCATGACCACCGGAAACATCATCGCCGCTACTCCGTGCTCCGGCATAAACAGGGACAGGAAGGAACAAATGAAAAGGATGCCGATCACGACCAGACGGGGACTGGCATCAAAGCGGGTCAGAAAGAAAAGGGCAATTCGTTTGGACAGGCCGGTGTGCATCATGGCCCCGGCGAGGATAAAGACGCCCAACAAGAAGAACACCGCGCTGTTGCCAAAATAGGCAAAAACGCGGTGTTGATCGACGATGTGGAAGGCCGGCAGCAAGACGATGGCCGCAAGGCTGGTGGCTGCCAAGGGAATGGGAGCAAAGACCCAGAGCGTCATACAAATGATCGCCACCCCTATGCATTTCACACCCGCGGTTCCGAGACCCGCAGGCGGCTGGATGAACAGTAGGACGATCCCCAGCAAGAGCAAAGAAAACATGATTGCCCGGGGCAGCCAACCCAGCTTGGGTCGGCGGGCGTTCTTGGTCACCATAAGTCCCTGTCAAAAGGTTAGTCGTCGAAGCAACAACCGGTCAAATAAACACGCCCACCCCAATCCGAGCGCGTAACAGGAAAAATCTATCGGATCAAAGCTTGTTCCGAAGATAAATACGAAAGGTTTTGGCAGGCCCCAGGCATTGGGAATTCCGCTCGCTTGGAAGAATTCCACCACAACGACGATTCCTCCAATCGTGAGAGCCTTGAGTCTCCATGACCAGCGAGGTCGCAGCACGGTTAAGAAGAAATAAAGACAAGCGACAATGCAAACGTCGCCCAAATAAGCATCAGCAAGCCGCCAATGCGGCCCAGAATAGGCCTTTGCTACCAGTGCCAGAGCCAAGAAGACCACTGCAAACGCCGCGGAACATCGAACGTACAGCATTGCTCTGCCGTTGCTGGCAGAGTTTCCGGGGGTCTCAGCCGGCAAGCGCATGGCCTGAATCGAGCATCATTGCCATACTGCCGGCCAGATTTGCACCTGCGCCGTGTTTGGCTCATTCTTTTTCGCCACCATACTGCCAAATCCGTAGTAGATAACCTCGTTCTCTCGCATCCCGGCCACCAAGATAAAGTTAAGACCTTCGACTCCTTGAATTGTACCCACGGCAAATCCACCTTTGATGCTCAAAACCTGGTCCGATACCACCGTGAAAAACCTCGTCCAAATTCGTTTCCAATCCTCCCAGGACGGGGTTTTGGTGGTGTCGATGGTGAAATCGCGCCAGTCGCTTTCATATTGGTACCAGAGCTCTGAGGAGTATATTTGATCGGGACTTTTAAAGGTAGACAGATCGATGACCATCACGCGCAAGAAATCAAAGTCCACGTATTTGGTCACGGTTCGGATGGAGACTTCATCCAGATAGCCGGAAAAATAACTGGCAAAAATGCCGATAGACGGCGACCCTGCACCCAAGATAAGCTGCGCGTCCGAATTGGGAAACGGCTCAACAAGGCTGATGCTGCTATCAGGCTGGTCATTCACGGTAAGGACAATCGCATTGCCGACAACCACGTTAATCTTGTGCCATGAATTCGGCGGCAAGACAGTATTGCCGATTAGCTCCTGCGCGATGCCACTGTTGCGAACACGGCAGAATAGCCTGTCGCTCACCAAGCCCACAACCCACCCATTCAGGGCATCGTGCTTCGCCAATAAAATCTGCTCACGGGTCCGGATGCTACCCGTTGGATAGACCATGGCCTGTACGGCCAAACCCATGGTGCCGTTGAGTTCCGGACTGTGATTGATGACCCCATACGAGCTGTCGCCGCCAAAAGAAAGGGCCGATTTGTTCGGCGACGGGACGCGCTGCACACCGAAAAGGCTGGCATGATTCCCATACCCCGAGGCATCGAAAGCCACGCTTCCGCTGTCGGCATCAAAGTGCAGCATCAACACCTGCGCTTCGACCACCCGGTCGGCTTTCCCAAGACCGTTGCCTGAGCTCTTGACGGTCGGATCGAACAGAGTGGGACCCGATGGCCGTTTGGTCATCTTGATCTCAAGATTGAGGTTGATTCCTCCTTCCGGCGCCATCGGCTGTTTCTGGCAGCCGCTCACGAAAAGAAGAAAAGCCAAGACCGAAAGCGTAAAAACATACTTTTTCATTTTGGGCTTGCCTCGTCAAATTGCATTCGAAATTCCAAAATGTCCAGCAGACAGGAAGAGTAGGTCTGCAAAACCCGCCAAAAGACGCAAACGCTTTTCATCGCGATCTTTTTCACGCCTCTTCGCATCTTTCGTGGGCAAAGGGTACGACAATACCTGATTCACCGTTAGAGGTAAATCTTGAATCCACCGAAAACCTTTACGCCCAGCAAATTGACTTTCCGGGCGCCTACGTTCAGCTTGCCAAGATAAAATCGAAAGTCGGTATCGAACACCAGAGAAGAGCCGAGGGATTTGGATAATCCGGCGCCCAGTCCACCGATGGTTGCTCCGCCGCGCTGGTAAGCGTTGTCAGAAAACAGCTTTCCTTCCAACGCTCCTCGCAAGGAACTGCTGCGGCTGACGGCCATGCTGGCGATAGCGTTCAGCTCCAGCTCATTACCGTTGCTGTTTTCTCGCTCCGGGATAAGCGTGCCGGATCCGAGCTCATTCTTTCCTTGCATGCGATTGCGAACGCTGAGAATATACGTCATGAATTCCCCCGAAGTGTAGTAGAGCGCCTGCAAAGTGATCCGATTGCCTGACTTGAAAACCGCCGTGCCGTTGGCAGCGTCATCGCCGTACAAAGTATAGCTGGCGTCGAACATCAGCTTGGAACGGCGACTGAGCGGTCGATCCACGCCCAGGGAAAAGCTTATTTCATCACCGGGATTGTACTTGTAATCGGAATCGAAAACAGGCTTGAACTCCCCGCGCATCAGGTAGCCGGCCCCAACGCCAAGGACGAATCCACTGAGTCTTTGAGCCATCACCATGCCACAGCTCACATCCACGCCCTGACCAAGAATGGGCGTTTGAAAGTCCAAGGCATGCAGTGCCAAAATATTGGCAACCGAAAACTCCTCCGGCTTGAGCGAGCTCTTGCCGCTGGGCACATTGACGCCAAAAGTGAAGAGGAATTTTTCTTCGCCTAACAAATACGAGCCCCTGACGCGCGTGTCCGAGGGGCCGCCGAGATCGGCCGTTCCACCTGTTTCGATACCGCTGAAGGCAGGCGAGGTCGCCACGTCCAGGCGCAGGCGCTCATTGACCGGAAAAATAAAGGTGACCGGCAAGCTTAGCTGTTGCACTTTGTCTTGGTTGGCGTTCCAAAGCTGAAAACACGCCCCCACGGAGCCGACTTTGTTTTGCTGAAAATCCGGTAGAGCGGTTTGTGCTTCCAACGTCGATGCAATCAGAATGATCACGACGCACTCTGACAAACATCTTCGCAGGAAATAGTTCAAGCGCATAGAGGGTTTCCTTATATCAATGCTCCCAGTATTCTTCCAAAGCGACTTTTGCAGCGCCCCGACCTCATCGAAAGAAATCCGTTCATTGCTTCACCGGCAGCTTGATCTTCACCTCGATTGGAGCCGCCGTTCCGAATGCGGAAGCGCTGGTTTCAGTGGTCGGCTTGCGCGATTCGATGCCCGGCACAAAACCAGAACTCACATTACGAGCGGTTTGGAAAAGTCGATCCGTCGCATCCGGCAAGCCGCCGGGAAGTCTGTTTCCGGCAAGCGAAGGCGGCAGGCTCCCCTCTCGCGTTGGTTTGGCTTCCTTGTGGCCCGGTTCTTTTGACTTTCCTGCGCCGGTTCCGCCGGTAGGCTTTATGTCACCAACCTTGGGTTTTGGCGGCGTGGAGGAAAAAGTCGCAAACGCCTTTGCCCGCTGCAAGCCGTTTTGCGCCATGCCGAAATTGGCATCCTTTTGTAAGGCGTTTTGATAGGCTTCGCCGGCTTGCTCCCACATACCCTTGTCCTCATAATCAAGCGCTTTACAATAGGAGATGAACGCGAGCAAATTCCTGGTGGGGATTCTTTCAATGGCCTCGCGCTCTGAGGACGACAACTTGATTTGCATCAGGTCGATGATGCCGAAAGCGAGGTCTTTTTCAATTTTGTAGAAATCTTTCATCAGCCCCGTCATTTTTTCGGCATTCTCTCGCTGACCGCTTTTTATGTTCTCGAAACCCGCTTCAATGCGCAGGCCTTGATTCGGTAAACTGAGCACCGCTCCATTAACAACCCTTGCCGCTCCCAATAGTTTGCCGATGCGTGGAGCGGTCTGCTCATCCACCATTCCCGACATGCCCAAGCCCATCTCATCCAGCAATTGTTGCAGCCGTGCCCGCTCGACGACGGTCAGCTCATCTACTTGCGAAAGGTCAGTGATGAGCATGTCCGCCAATCCTTTCTGGATGGGTCCCAAATCCTCATCGCCGGTCAGATTGTTGAAATACAGCACGGCGACGGAATTGTCGGGGATGCTTTCGACATTGAGCGCTTGCTCCTGATCCAGCATCTTTCTGGTTTCTCTTGCCATCTGCTGGCGCAGCAACACCACCAGCCGAGCCTCAATTTGTTTGCGTGCGTCGTTCAACGGACTCAGCTCCGCATAGCGACTGTAAACTTGTATGGCTTGGTCCGGACGTTCCAGTTCCTCGTAGGTGGCTCCCAGGTAGTAGAGGATTTGAGCGTCGTTGGGCCTCTGCTTGGCAGCCAAATTCAGAAACCGATTGGCCAAGGCGGGCCTATCCTTGTAATACATGGCAATGCCCATGTCCCGAATGGCATTCGCGTCATGGAGATTTTGCACAATAGCTTGCTTGAGCTCGACGATGGCCTCATCGTATTTTTCTTTTTCCAACGCCTTGTGCCCGCGAGAATAATAGCTGCTGGCGCAGCCGGATAGGAACACGGCGGCCACCAACACATTAAGGGTAGCCATTCTTGCCAAAACAACTTTATTCATTCTTGCCTCGTAATACCTTACCTGTTGGTGGAGATACCTGCATCCGCAGGCATGACACCCAGAACAACGTCATTCCGGCGGATGCCGGAATCTCCTCTAATGCCTGTACAAGTTATCAATCCAGCCGCAAGTTGGGTTTTGCCTTGTCTCAAAAGGAAAGCGTCGATCTTCCGATATGGAAGTCTTTACATTTTATCCAAAGCCTGCAGACGCTCTTGAGCCTTCCTGAACTTTTCATTCTTTTTCAAAGCCAATTGATACATTTTCTTGGCATTGCCCAAATCGTCGGCATCCTCATATTCCAAACCCTTTGCGTAGTACAGAGCGGCATCAAAGGAGGTATTCTCCACCTGCGACAGGCGCTGCATATCCGCTTTGCTGATTCTGATGTCTAAATCCTTCAGCGTCTTGCCTACCAGCTTGTTGATCAGCTTGTAAAGATCTTTGGGGGGACCGGTTTCTTCCTCAGCCTTGAGAGTCAATCCCGTCTCGACTTCCACGATGCGAATGTCGATGCGCAGCTTGCCGTCGAACATATTCATGAACGAGCCCAGCAAGAGGTTCTGAGCGCCGAGAAGCTTGCCCACCTGTTGCGCAGAACCGGCGTCGAGCATTCCGGATTGTCCCAGCTTCATCTCCTCGAAAATCTGCTGTAACTGGCTGCGTTCCACCACCTGAAATTGCTCAATCTTGGCAAACTCGGTAATGAACAGATCCCCCAGTCCTTTCCGCAGCGGCTCCATCTCCGCCTTCTTGGCCAGACTGTTATTCTCAAAATACAGAACCGCCAAAGTGCGCTGGGCAGCAGCAGCCTCCTCAAAAAGTAGTGTCACCAAACCTGAAAGAATGATGACGAAAACAAAAAGCGTTCTTCTCATTCCGCCTTCCCATCGCTTAAGCAGCAATGCCTGAATACCCTCTACTTACCTTAACCCTTCCTGACAATCCTTGACCACCCTGGACCATTCTTGACTACTCTTCATTAGTCCAGACCACACTTGACCATTCTTGACAACGTCTGACCACCGTTTGACCATCGTCTGACCACCGTTTGACCATCGTCTGACAATTGTTTCCCCAGCGTCCGACAATGGCGTTCACAGATTGAAGCAAACCATTTTAATATTGGTCATCTCTTCTATGGCGAATTTTACACCCTCCCGTCCGATGCCGCTCAGCTTGTTACCGCCGTAAGGCATGTGATCCACACGGAAGGTGGGAACGTCGTTAATCATCACTCCACCGACGTTCAATTTCCGCATTGCGTCAAATGCGTGGCCGAGATTACGGGTGAAAATCCCTGCCTGCAAACCGTATTGAGTCCTGTCCGCTGCTCGTATCGCTTGATCGATGTGGTCGAATGGCACGATGGATACTACCGGCGCAAATACTTCTTCGCAGACGACTTTCATCTGGTCGTCAACCTGGGTTAACACCGTCGGGTCAAACATCGCTCCGTGTCGCTTGCCGCCAATGACAACTTTGGCGCCTTGCTCCACTGCCTCTTGCACCCAGGCTTCGGCGCGAATGGCCTCAGCCTCGTCGATCATCGGGCCGACGTCACAATCCCTATCCAATGGATTGCCGACTTTCAGCTTCTTGGTCGCCTGTAGGAATTTATCCAGAAAGCGATCATAGACTTGGCGATGAACGTAGATGCGCTGAACGGAAATACACACCTGGCCGGAATTGGCAAAGCTGCCCATCACCGCTCGCGCGACCGCCAAATCCAAATCAGCATCCTCATCGATGATGGTAGCGGAATTGTTGCCAAGCTCCAGGGTCACGCGTTTCATGCCGGCAATGCTTTTAATACGTAATCCCACTGGCGGGCTGCCGGTAAAAGTGACCATAGACGGGCGCGGATCTGTAGTCAGCCACTCCCCCACCGTACTGCCGCTGCCGAAAACAATATTCAATGCGCCCGCCGGAAGACCCGCTTCCTGCATGATCTCGCCCAAACGGATGGCCGTCAGGGGCGTGGTGCTTGCCGGTTTGAGTACTACAGAATTGCCGGCAGCGATGGCCGGCGCGACTTTGTGTGCAACCAGATTAATCGGGAAGTTAAACGGCGTGATGGCAACGATTATTCCGATGGGGCATCGATAATAAAAGCCAAAGCGATTTTCCGATCCTTCCATGGCGTCCATCGGGACCGTCTCCCCGTGAATTTGTTTGGCTTCTTCGGCAGCGAATTTGAAGGTTTGCGCCGCCCGGTTCACCTCGGCGATGGCGTACTTCCATGCCTTTCCGGCTTCCTGCGCTATAATAGCAGCGATTTCTTCCTTGTTGGTCTCGATTAGCTCGGAAGTGCGCTGCAATATCTTGGCACGCTGATGCGCGGGCATGGCTGAAATGACGTCGGAGCCACTCTGCGCCCCCGTCAATGCGGCATCTACGTCCTGGCGAGTCCCGCAGGGTACTGTTCCCAACAGACTGCCGTCGTATTTATTCCTAACCTCGATGTCTTTGTTGTTGGCTATCCACCGGCCATTAATGAGGCATCCATATTCCTTCATGTTTCACCTTTTGCCTACCCCTGTCATTTCGTAAGACGCGACGACAAACTCCTAAAGGCCTTCCCATTCGTCTTTGTCAATGTCTCCCTGACGCAAAATCCGGCTGAGTAAGTCTCGGTCGATATCGCTTTGATGTGGATTCCGAAGGGCCAGCCTCCCATCATTTTTGATCATATGCTGGTGTCTGCCATCAGCGAATGGCTCTATAAAACCAAGCTGCCTGGGATACCAAATCAATTCATTCCTCTCAACGGGTCCGAATGGGGGCACTAAGCAATCTCCTCTTTAACGCCAATCTCAATTCCATCGACTACCGGCAAAACATGCCCCTTTCGTAGACCCAATATGATCCATCCTTCCAGAACCTTTTGTAAGGTCTCGCGACAAGCCTCAAGCGCTCTGGCATTCGAATACACGCCTTGAAAGCCCCGAATTTCCCCATAAAAGGTGGCATCGGACAATATCTCGAAAGTTGCCCGATGCGTGGCAGCACGAATGTGCTCGGTTAACATATCAAACGCCTCACACGCTTCGTGAATCAGAATCTTTTTCTCACAATACCCTCGAACAGTGCGACGCTAAACAATGTTAGGGTCGAAATTGAGAAGCTTCCTGAATTCTCATGACCCCGACCGTTTCCTTTGGCGCCACTAATTTAGCAAAATCTATCCATAATGCAAGCCTTTCAGTTTCTTGTCCCACGGGAAGGATATTGTGAAGGAAGATTGCCGGGGCCGATTGGGAAACGAGGGGGTTTTGTCAAGTGCGTCGGTCAAATTCGTACGAATTGGGCCGATGCACTTGCACTTTCTTAAAGAAATACCGGCGATGAACAGAATCATTCGCTTTGTATTGTTTAGAAAATGGATCTTGGCGTGAAAATTGAACCCCCGTTTTCTGTCATAAAGCTGGGGCTGTCCTTTCTTGATCATTCTTGACTATTTTCGATCTCGTCCGGGCGTCTTCCTGCAATTCTGGCAACTGTCGATTCGCGGCAAACCAGTCACTACTTCGCCATCTTCTGCAGCAAGGCTATTTGCATGTCGTTGCCTATAACCAGCAACACATCGTTTCCCGACAAAACGGTATCACCAGGCGGATTGACAACGACCGGTTGTCCCTGCTTTTCGACTGCCAAGACCATGGCGCCGTTGGTGTCTCGCTTGATGTAGGACTCTGACAATCGTTTGCCGGCCAAGGCGCTGGATGGATGCAACTCCACTTTCTCCAGTCGCAGGCCGAAGGTGGTCCCGGGAGAAAAAGCTTCCAAAAAGTCAACAATATCCGGTTGGAGCATCAAAGCCGACATTCTCCTTGCACCGATCTCATAAGGGGACACGACGCGATCAGCGCCGGCGCGGCGCATCTTTTTGGCGGAAGCCTCGCCCACGCCGCGGGCAATGATTCTCAGCTTGTCATTCAGCGCTCGTGCCGTCAGTACCAGAAAGACATTGGCCGAGTCGTCGGAAACGGCGCTGATCAACCCGCGTGCATGCTGAATACCGCATTTTTGCAAAATCTCATCGTCAGTTGCCTCGCCGACGGCAGCGAGATAACCCAGTCCAAGAGCTTCTTCGATCTTGAGGTGATCGGTGTCCACCACGATAAAGTCCTGATTCGCCGAGGCCAAGCAAGCACATACTTCCCTGCCAATCTTGCCAAAGCCGCAAACAATGATGTGGTTTCGTAATCCGGTAATCTCTTTAGCCATTCTTCTTCCTTTAACGATGTCCAGCACATGCCCTTCCACCAGAAAAGCAGCAATGGTAGCGATTGAGTATCCGCCAACGCCGATGCCCAAAAATATGAGTACAATCGTGAAGGTCTTGCCCGCATGTGACAGCTCGCCGATCTCTTTAAAACCCACCGTGGCGATGGTAATCACGGTCATATACAGTGAATCGAAAACGGACCAACCTTGAATGAGCACATAGCCCATGGTGCCAACCACTATGACGGCCAAAATCAGACAGGCAGGGTAAATGAACCGGCGGATATATTCCTGCCAAAGTCTCTGGGGATCGATCAATTTGCGCGGAAATCTGGTTGATCGGAGTTTGTTCATTGCATTGGCGGAACTAATAGTCGATACACTGGGAAAACATAAGGAATAGAGTGCTCTTGGTCAACGCGTTTCTTCGAAATGACCACAGTTTCACGCGGCTATGGCTGCACGAATGATTGTTAGTCCGTGACCTTACAAAGTACTTGCTGCTTCTGCTTTTTCTTGTATATTACCCATTGAAATTAAGCTATCTGCTGCGCTCATGAAACCTAAGATCTACATCGAAACCAGCATAATCAGCTACCTCACAAATAGGACAAGCAGAGACCTGGTTATGGCAACTCGCCAGCAAGTAACTCAAGAACGGTGGGCAAAGCGCAAGTCGGATTTTGACTTGTTTGTCTCTGAAATGGTTTTCCAAGAAGCAGCAAGTGGCGATCAGACAGAAGCAAACAAAAGATTGGACGTGATTAGAACTTCATCGGCTCGAGCTAAATGACAAGGTCTTTGACTTGGCGCGAAAGTTACTTGAAAAAGGGCCTTTGCCGGAAAAGGCAGTGGTCGGTGCTCCTCACATCGCCATTGCGACCATTTATGAAATGGATTACCTCCTAACTTGGCATTGCCGACATATTGCAAATACTGAGATGCGCGCTCCGATAACGAAAGTCTGTCAAGCTAATGGCTATGAATGTCCCATTATCTGCACACCCGAAGAATTCGTTGGAGAAGATTTTCTATGATAACGGACCCTATTCTGGAAGAAATCTGGAAGTTTCGCAAAGAGTACGCCTCGAGGTTCGATTGGAACCTGGAGGCTATTTATCGTGACTTGAAAACGAAAGAGAAAGAGAGTTCAAAATCAAACTCTTTTGGAAAGACTCGCCAAAACGCACCAGCAAAGGAGATGCATTGAGAAGTCCCTATTCTCAAATCCCGACGTTCGCGGAAAAGGCCTCGGACGGTGATGGTCGCTAAATGCCCCTAACAACTCCTCCTCATGCTTGACAACTGTATGACAATCGTTTGACCATCGTCTGACCCCCGTTTGACTCCCGTCTCTCCATCGTCAGCCACCCGTGACAATTCTTCACAACTCTTGACCACTCTTGACAATGCTTGACCATTGTCTGACGGCCGTTTGACCACCTCCCGTCCACTAACCATGAAGACTAGGCCGTCGTGTTTTGCTCGATTGCATTCCGTACCAAAAGAACCACGCCCTCTGCTACACTTAAAGAGTGCTCCGCATCATCTCTGGACGGCTCGAACAAATCGTCCGGGTAACGGACGGCAACCGAATAATTGGTAATTTCTGCAAACTCTTCCCTAAATGCATCCAATCCTGCCATCAGGGGAAAAGCGAGATCTAATAGGGGCATTAAATCGTGAATTTTGGGAAAATGTACATTATGGAAAGCCAACAATGCCTTCAAGGATTTCTCGATAGCTTACTGGGCATGAAAGCAGGCGGTGTCGGTCGGTCCATCACTGAGCAACAACGTCTGTTTTGCGGTGATTAGATCGTTATTGGCCTTTTTAAGCCATCTCTGGGCTAATTGCTGCGACTGATCGTTCATAGACCACCCTCCCGGAAGAAAGTGCTTCCGCTATAATGTGATTCGGAGTTCCCTTCCAATATTCGATCTCAGCAGGAGTATAAACAAAAATATCCATGGCACAAGGAACAGGATGAAAGAGCAATCTAATGGGGGTCGCTCGCTTGTGACGCGGAAGCTTGGTCTGCATTACGACCATCAGGTCAAGATCACTATCAGGCGTGGGCCTGCCTGAGGCATAGGAACCAAACAACACGATTTGATCGGGATCGAAGCTCCTTACGATCGTATCCACTACATCATGAATAGCTCGATCAGATACTTTTTTATTATGCTCACTCGACATTTTCATCGTCTATTTCGAAGGCTCGTTCTGATACCGACCAAAGGGCAATGTTTGCAGAAGAAATTAGTCATAGGAAATCAATTTGTCAACCGCTTTGTGCGATTCGAACCATTTGTTGAGACACAAATGACCCAATGATGCTTTCGAGGAATTCTTTTTGAACCAAGCACCGAATGCCCCTTGACAATGCTTGACCATCGTCTGACGACCGTTTGACCACTGTCTCTCCATCCTCAGCCACCCTTGACCATTCTTGACCACTCGTGACAATGCTTGACCATCGTTTGACAACTGTCTGACCACCGTTTGACCATCGTCATCCCCTCACTCATACTCGCCCCAACTTTTAATCTGCAAATCCTTGATCGACTTGCGTGATACGGCCTCGACAAAGCGTCTGGCCAACTGCATGTTGGTGAACAATGGAACAGCAAAATCCACCGCTTGGCGGCGAATGATATAATCGTTAGTCAGCTCCTCTTCTTGATAATTCTTGGGGATGTTGATGACCAAATCGATTTTCTTCTCGGCGAGATAATCGAGCACGTTCGGCTTTTCGCCGGAAAGTGGCCAATGCAAGGTTTTGGCGGCGATCCCATTCGCTTCCATGAAACGGGCGGTTCCGCCGGTAGCATAAAAGTTCATCCCCATTTCTTGCAGCATGCGCGTACTGGCGAGAAACTCGGCCTTGGATTCAATCGGGCCGGTGGAAAGCAAGATGTTGCGAATGGGTAAACGATAGCCCACCGAGAGCAGCGACTTGAGGAAGGCTTCTTCAAAGTCGTCACCCAGACACGCCACCTCCCCTGTAGAGGCCATTTCCACTCCCAGGGTCGGATCGGCGCCACTCAAGCGAGTGAATGAAAACTGTGGCGCTTTCACCCCCACGTACTCTAAATCGAACACGGAGCGGTCAATCTTGGGTGGATGATGTCCCATGATGACCCGCGTGGCGATGTCGATGAAATTCACTTTGAAAATCTTGGAAACGAACGGGAAGCTACGCGAGGCCCGCAGGTTGCACTCGATGACCTTGACGTCGTTGTCCTTTGCCACGAACTGGATGTTGAAAGGCCCGTTGATTTTGAGCGCTTTTGCGATCTGCCGGGCAATTTTTTTGACCCGACGGGTGGTTTCCAAATAAGTCCGTTGCGGCGGCAAAACCATGGTGGCGTCGCCGCTGTGCACGCCGGCATTTTCCACGTGCTCAGTGACGGCATAGACCAGCAGCTCACCCTCCTGCGCTACGGCATCGATTTCTATTTCCTTGGCGTTCTCGATGAATTTGCTGATGACCACTGGGTGATCGGCGGAAATGTCCGTAGCTTTATTGAGGAACTTTTCCAGCTCATTGTCATTGACCGCGATGCTCATGGCAGCCCCGCTCAAGACATAGGAAGGGCGAATGAGCACCGGATAGCCCACGTTCTCAGCAAATCTTTTGGCTTCCGGCATGGAGGTCAGCTCTTTCCACTTGGGCTGATCGATTTGCAGCTCATCTAAGAGCTTGGAGAATTTATGTCGATCTTCGGCATGATCGATGCTGAGGGCCGATGTTCCCAACAGCCGGATGCCATAATGATGCAGTCGCAGGGCCAAGTTATTGGGAATCTGCCCGCCCATGGAAATGATGATGCCGATGGGCTTTTCCTTCTCATAGATGTCCACGACGGTCTCAAAGCTCAACTCGTCAAAATAGAGCTTGTCGCACTCGTCATAGTCGGTGCTGACCGTCTCCGGATTATAGTTCACCAAGATCGTCTGATAGTTCAGATTCTTGAGCGCCAGAACCGAGTTCACGCCGCACCAATCGAATTCCACCGAGCTGCCGATGCGGTACGCGCCACTGCCCAGTACCATGACCGAATTGCGATCCAAGAAAGAAAGATCGTCTTCACTGCCATTGTAGGTCAGATAAAGATAATTCGTCTGGGCCGGGTACTCTGCGGCCAAAGTATCAATTTGCTTCACACAGGGAGATAGGCCATAGTTCTTGCGCAGTTCTCGGGCCTGCAACTCGTCCATTCCCAAAGCTCTGCCAATCTGAAGATCGGAAAACCCATGCTGTTTGGCTTCTTGCAGCAAATCGCGCGGACAACGCTGCTCGCCAACCTGCTTCAATTTCCGTTCGATGTCCACGATGCCCTTGATTTTGTACAAAAACCATTTGTCGATGAAAGTCAGCTCGTGAATTTCATCCACGGACATGCCGGCTTTGAGCGCTTCGGGGATGGCGAAAATGCGCAAGTCGGTCGGCTCAGCAAGCTCTTGTCGCAAATCGCCAAACTCCATTTCGCGGTTGAGCACCAAGCCACTGGCGCCGATTTCCAGCATGCGCAAGCCCTTTTGCAGCGCCTCTTCGAACTTGCGGCCAATGGCCATGATCTCACCAACGGATTTCATGCCGGAGCCGATCCTGTTCGACACCAGGCGGAACTTTTTCAAGTCCCAGCGAGGAATCTTCACCACAATATAATCCAGAGCCGGCTCAAAGCTGGCCTTGGTCACTTTGGTGATGGAATTCTGCAATTCGATGAGACTATATCCGAGCGCCAGCTTGGCCGCCACCGCTGCCAAGGGATAGCCGGTCGCCTTGGAAGCCAGGGCCGAGCTGCGCGACAGGCGGGCGTTGATCTCGATAACCCGGTAGTCTTCAGACTTGGGGTCCAGAGCATATTGGATATTGCATTCGCCAATGATATCCAAGTGGCGAACCGTGCGAATGGCAACCTCACGCAGCTTGTGGTATTCGCTGTTGGTCAAAGTCTGACTGGGAGCCACGACAATGCTCTCCCCGGTATGGATGCCCATGGGGTCAAAGTTTTCCATGTTGCAGACCGACAGGCAATTGTCGTATTGATCGCGGACGATCTCGTACTCCACCTCTTTCCAGCCGCGCAGGTACTCCTCAATCAGAATCTGCTTGGTATAGGACAGCGCCTTCTGCGCGCGCTCCCTGACTTCCGCTTCGTTATTGCAGATGCCCGAGCCCAACCCGCCGAGGGCGTAGGCGATGCGGATCATCACCGGAAAGCCAATCTCTTGAGCAACGCGCACCGCATCGTTGACCGTAGTCACTGCTTGGCTGCGCGGTACGTGCACGTCGATCTGGCGCAGCTTGGCCACGAATAGCTCGCGGTCTTCGGTGTTGATAATTGCCTCCACCGGAGTGCCCAGCACATTGACCCCGTAGCGCCGCAGCACGCCCTCTTTCTCCAGCTCGATGCCGCAATTGAGGGCAGTCTGGCCGCCAAATCCCAGCAAGATACCGCTGGGCTTTTCTTTCTTGATGACCTGCTCCACGAAAAATGGAGTGACGGGAAGAAAGTAGACTTGGTCGGCGAGATAGTCTGAGGTTTGAATCGTAGCAATATTTGGATTCACCAGAACCGTGGCGATCCCTTCCTCCTTCAGCGCCTTTATGGCCTGACTGCCGGAATAGTCAAATTCCCCCGCTTCGCCAATTTTGAGTGCGGAACTCCCCAATATGAGCACTTTGCTCGGTTTTTCGATCATGCAAGCATCCTATAAAAATCACTAAAAAGAATCGCGGTATCGACCGGGCCAGGAGTCGCTTCCGGATGGAACTGAACACTCATGAACGGCTTGGAGGTGTGGCGAATGCCTTCGTTGGTGCCGTCGTTGGCGTTGACGAACCAAGGTTCCCAGCCGCTCGGCAAGGTGCGTCCGTCTACTGCAAAGCCATGGTTCTGCGAGGTGATGTAGCAGCGTTTGGTCCCCACTTCTATGCACGGTTGGTTCTGGCTGCGATGTCCGAACTTTAGCTTGTAAGTATTGGCGCCCGCCGCCAAAGCCAAAATCTGATTGCCCATGCAAATGCCAAAAGTCGGCACGTTTCGATCCAATACCTTGCGGACGATCTCGACGGTTTCCCGGCACATCTTGGGGTCGCCCGGGCCGTTGGAAATAATGACGCCGTCGAACTCCTCCTGGCTAAAATCATAGTTCCACGGCACGCGTTTCACCTTCAAATTCAGATTGAGCAAACTGCGAATGATGTTGTTCTTGCAGCCGCAATCCATCAGAATGACGGTCTTATCGCCGTTCCCGTATTCGACCGGCTGAGAAGTACTGACCTTTTCCACCAAATTGATTTTGTTCGGATCGTAGAACTTGAGCTCGTCGGTGAAAAAGACGATGCGCCCTAACATGGTGCCCTCGTCGCGCAGACGTTTGGTCAACATGCGCGTGTCGATGCCGTAAAGGGCTGGGACACCATGCACCGAAAGCCAATCGCCCAGGCTCATGCAAGCGTTCCAGTGACTGTATTCGAAGGAGTACTCGGAAACGATGAGACCCAAAATCTGCACCCGTTCCGACTCAAAGTGCTTTTCGAGATTGTCAATCACTTTGCTTTCCGGAACGCCGTAGTTGCCGATGAGCGGATAAGTGAGCACCAGAATCTGTCCGTAATACGAAGGATCGGTCAAGCTTTCGGGATAGCCGACCATGCTGGTATTAAAGACCACTTCCCCTGCTACTGATTTTGCGGCGCCGAAGGAAAAGCCATGAAACACCGAGCCATCTTCCAATTCCAATTTTGCTTTGATCTTTTTGCCTTCCATGTCCATTTTACTGCTAAACGTTCATTCGCTGTTTGCTACGTCACAGTGCTTTCGCCCACATTGGCCGTCTGCCGTTGTTGCAAGAGTAAGCCTCCTGGACGTGCAGCGACTTTCGATTATCTACTTCTGCTTACGCGCCGGCGCAGATTGCCAATCGCCGCCGAAAACTCCTTTTGCGCTTCCCGCAGCCCCTGAGGCGACGGATTTCCGCTTTTAACATAGCCGATGATGAATTGTTCCGCTGCCGCAAACTCTGCGCAGGCATGCGCCACTTCGGAGGCGATCTCCAGCGGAATAGTCGTCACGCCGTTACAATCCGCATGCAAGAGGGTTCCCGGATAGACCGTGACCCCGCCTACCCGAACAGGTACCTGAATGTTGGGAATGTGGCAGTATCCATGCGCGCAAATGCTGCCGTTGCTAAAAGCAGGAAACTGCAGCGCGCGGATTTGTTCGAGGTCGCGTGCCCCGCCGCTGGTGATGATCCCGGCTGCGCCGAAGCCCTTGTAAGTCGAGCACATGACTTCGCCAAACGTTGCCGCCGCCGGCGGATCGTCCAGATCCTGAATGACGACAATGGGCGGCTTGGAAACTTGATCAAAGGCATCGACCACATCATCTAAAACGGAGTAAACATTGCCGCCGTTTGCGGGTGCCGCTGACCTGAAAGTGGCCGTGACGGCAAATCCCACGATCGACGGCATCTCCGGGAAGCAGGCTCTTATTCGATTGTCCATATATCCGCTGTTATGAGGGCGGAAATCAAAGATCTCAATAACATTGCAGACAGTGGGCGTATCATATTTGCGAAGCAGGTCGAGATCGTTTCGTGATAGCTCGTCCACCTTTACGAATCTCCTATCTTCTTGGAATCTGCTTGGGTGCACGCTCTCTCCCAACCACCACCCCTTTGCTTGCCCGCTCAGCGATCTTTGCCATTCTTGATCATTCTTGACCACCTTTGACTATTCTTGACTTGATATCATAGGAAGCATTTCCGTTGCTTCCTCAATCAGGGAGCAGCCAGCTACCCTTGACTAAAACAAGCTGAGCACGCCTTCAGCGCTTTCACTCTTGCTAATTTGCCCCAAAATCGGATAGCGTTCCACCAAAATGGACGGAACGATGACTTTTGCGTTCGTCAATTTCGCTAGGATCTGAAAGCTGTTAACCACTGCCTGGGCGCGAAAGTGGTTATTCAAGATGACGTACATTCGCTTGGCTCGTGGCGCAATCTCATCGATGACGCCGCAGATCGACTCTATCTCAGCATCGGAATAGAGGTAGTTGTAGCGGGCGTCGCGCCCGGCATCCTCCTTAAACCAATTCTCATAATTGCGCCCATGCAAGCGTAGATAACCGGTGTCGGAAGTGAGCAGGTCAGTCAAGGGCAGCGACTCGCCGATGACCGGCTGATCGATATTGGCAAATCCGGCGCTGTGCTCTCTCAACATGGCCAAAGCTTCGCCGCAATGCCAGCTCGCATGGCGAAATTCAACCGTGCAGGGAAAAGCTCCGAGCTGATGCAGGAGGGTCGCAACGTACCGGATGTTTTCAGGCCGGCATTTGAAGCGCCAGGGAAATTGGATGAGCACGCTGCCCAAGAGACCACGACTCTGCAGCGGCTCCACAGCCTCACAGAATGAGGCGATCTCTGCGGCGCTGTATCTTTCATCGGCATGGGTGAATTTCTGCCACAGCTTGACGCAGAATCTGAATCTTGGATTATGTGCAACAGAATCGGCCCACTTTACCACGCTGCTCTGTGCCGGAAGCCGGTAAAAAGTCGAGTTGATCTCGACGGTGTCAAAAAAACGAGCCAAGTACCCCAATTCGGAAAATCCTTTGGGCTTGGGCCTGGGATATAGGATTCCATACCAATCCGGATAGCTCCACCCGGCCGGCCCCACGTGAACGTTTACCTTGTTCGTTGGCATGATGATCCACATTCGAGGGACAAACCGACCTGTTACCTATGAAAACATAAACCCAAGCAGGCGCAGAGTGCCGAGCCTGCCCTTTCTTAGCTCAAACGGCATTGCTGCCGGCCCCAAGAAGCTTGCTTGAACTGCGTTACGTTTTCCTGCAAATCAGATCGCTGGCTTTTGTGGGAGCGGTAAAAGCGCGTGATTCGGACTCCCCCCAATTCCTATCGTGCCTTTCTCCTGTCGGTGCCGCAATGCCCACTATTTGCTCGCTCGTCTGGTCAAGCGCATTATAGCAAAAACCAACCCTCGATGCAAGGGAAAATTTGCCGCAGCCTCCCCCACCATTCGCGATGCTAAGAAAACTGCCGCTCCCATTCTGAGGATCAGGTCGAGTGCCATGAGTCCGAACGAGGTGGTTTGAGCGGGAAGTGACATCCCCCATTACAAAGAGGGCCAGCATCAATATGCTGACCTATCAGTGCTTGGAGGCGAGCCGTTTATTCCAAATTTGTTTCTTAACTGTCGAGTGAAGGGCGATCACTGCGGAACAGAGGGATTGAAGTCGATGGGTAACTATTCACGATTGTTGGTGTATTTGGCCAACAGCGTTTCCCGCAGGCGGATGAACATTTTGGGCACTTGCTCCTGCAGGCTCTGCGAGTACTTTGTCAAAAACTCCTGCGCTTTTGCCGGGTTCTTTTTATACAGCTTTCCTGCCTCGGCTTCTATCGAATCCTGGCGGGCAAAAATTTGATCTTCCCAAGGATCACGTATGGCGCGAACGTCCTCAATAGCTTTTTGAAAACACAAACCAGCCAGATTATCCACGGAATCTATCGTCCAGCGAGCGGAGGCATCGCTGTACACTTCGGGATCATAGTCTTGATAGCACCGTGCCGTCTCTTTGACTCCAGCATAAATGGGCACGTACGGACTGAAATAAGGATTATCCAAGTACACCCAATAGACGCCGCCGATGGCGGCCGGCAGCCAGTCACGCAACTGGCAGACCATTCCGTAATGCCCGCGATGGCGCGCAACGGGTCGGCGATTGGTGAGCTTGAGCAGCATACGCAAATCCTTGCTCGGAAACGGCGTAGCCAACGGACTCTTCACATATCCGCCTTTGCCGTCCGGCACCAGCCAGTTGGGATCGGCAGTGATGTCGTAGATGGTTCCTGCGAATACCGAGCGCTGAAAGGCGATGACGTCGCGCACCGAAAGCTTGCGTTCCGGCTTGGCCGAGAAGGGATACATGGTGAGCGGCTCCACGTACTGGAAGTAGGGATTGATGGGCTTTAACGGATCCTCATCGAGCTTGCGATCCGGCCAGGCGAACAGTCTGGGGGCAAAAGTGGAGTAAAAGAGCCAGAACCTTGAGGTGGCATATTCCTGCGGTAGAGGAGCATATACTTCCTGCCAGATGAACGGTTTGCCGGAATTTGGATCGTACCAGCCGCGGTCGATAGCCTCCTGCATGTAATTTGCAGAGACCATAAAGTTGTTCGGATCGTCCGCATCAATCTGTTTGATGATGCTCCAATTGGGAACCATGGTGATGTGATCATCGGGAAGTCGCTGGGCTGCCCAGATTGCACCGGGTTTGCCGCTTGCCTTTTTCCACGCTGGCCCTACGCTAAACACCTCCATGACCCATGCTTCCTTAGGATCGCCGATGAGGAGCGTTTCTGAGCCATCGCCGCTAGAACAAAGAAACCCAAAAGTACTCACCAAATCGCCGATCAATCGAACTGCTTCGCGGGCCGTGCGGCAGCGCTCCAAAGCGAAGATTTGCGCCGCCTCGATGGGCATGAATTGCTCGCATTTGCCTTTCTCCACCGCCAACTCCGGACGCTGACTGGTGGTGCTTTCGGCAATGCCCAATTGATTCTCGTTCATGTGTGAATAAGCGGAACGGAAATAGGTGTAGGTCTCTTTCACCTGAGGGATGTAGCCGAGTATCTCCTGCGGGTGCTGCAACGGCTGCTTGGCATCCTGCAATCCCCAATAGACCGGAGCTTGTTCGCCATCGGCGAAGGTTCGGCCATGGACCACGCGGATGCGTGAGTCGGGACCGCAATCAGTGTGCGAAACGATGACCGAGCCGTCGCTGGAAGCCAATCGTCCGACGCCGACGATGGTGCAGGCTTGAGTGGTGGTCAGGCTGATAGCGAATACAAAAACAGAGATTATCGTTCGGTGACGCATATTAAGACTGCTCTTACTTTGTAGGTTTCGATCCATGATTCCTCTGGTATTTTTGCATCAGTTCCGAAATGCCATCTTTGTGAACCATGTAAGCCAGTATCTTTAGCTTGATATAATCGCCGCGATAGAAGAAATAGCCCTTGAACTCGCCGCGCCAGGCTGTATCCCAGGAATCTTTGATGAGGAACCAATCATTTCCTTCGAACCGCTTATAACCGATGAGATGAACGCCGTGATCATCTTTGGTGGTTTTGTTGTAAAAACGAAATTCGCGGGAATTCTGATCGATGAATTCCGCCGGAATATCGAAGGTCGGGATGATTGCCAAATCATCGGGACCGTGATTGCCGGGCTCCGAAATATCGCCGGCAATTGCTAACGAATAACCTTTTTGAATGGCGCTTTTAATGCCGTCATAAAAGTCGTCGAGCGGGACGTTGTAATAGTCCTTGCAGTGCCACCAGTTGTCCGGAACATCATAGGAATCCTGCGTCCAAAAGGGCACTTTTTTGAAGGACATAACAACAATATAGTCGTCCAGCGGCAGTTGCAGCACATTCGCCAAATACTCTTTCGGCGTCATCTGCCGGCCATCAATTGTGATAATCTCCGGCGGTTTGCCCAGATAGCGATCCAAGATCAAACGGACATTGGCGATGACTTCGTCCTCATACCACAGCTTGTTGCTTTTGACAAAGTCGAGGTAGGTTTTGATTTCTGCTATCAGCCCGTCGTGGTCATACAGCTTGGCCCCGTCGACCAAGCCGGTATAATCTGCGGCCCGGACGGCACCGTACTGCTTCATGCGCGCAATGACCGCGTTGTGCTGCGAGCCTTCGTCCACCAGCGAGTTCCCCTTTTCTTTGACAAAGCGACGCACTTTTTCCACGTACTCCCAATAGACGGTGAAGAGTCGTGACAGCTCAATCTTGCCGCGCCCTAAGCGAAAAAGCTCCGTTTCCAGCAAAGAAGTCGCAGAAAAGCACCAGCACATGCCGCTGGTGTCTTGGCGCACCGGAGGAAAATGAAAGACCGGATTGTACGCTTCTATGGAGCGCGGATGAGCAATTTGGGAGAAATCGAGGGTGAGGATGCTGTCCTCCTTGCCGCGAAATGTTCTTTCCTTTCTATAAACGGCAATGTCTCTCTGTGACCAATCACGGGGTGTCCTGCCGGTGCTGTCATTCCTGCCGGACAGAGCTTCAGCCCATTTTGCTCCCATGGCATGCAATTGTTCTCCTGTCCCGATGGCCGGCCAAAGAGTGGACATGGACATCCATTCGTCCCAGAGTGCAATCAAGGGAACGGCCGGCTGGTAATGCAGCCAATACAAGGCACGCAGCGATTCCATCTCTTTCTCATGGCCGGGAACAAGGAAACGCGGAAAATCCTCGGGAATGGTAGCCGCATTGAGTGCTGAGACAAAAAGCAGAGCCAGACAGACTCGCATAAGTCTTCTCATTTTGAGATCCTCATCATTTTGGTGAAATCATCGGTGACTACCTCAGACCATTGGCCTAAACCATCGAGCCTGATTGATCGGAATGGGCGAACACCTCGTTTTGGCTCGTTGACGGCCAATATTAAGAAAAAGCCAAACCACCTGCAAGGGGAAAAACTGGAGATAATGGAGATTATGCGATACGGATAAACAAGTCTGCGGGCAGAAACTCACGTACGGAAGGGAAAACGGCATTGACTTCCGAACGCTGCAAGACTCGCCGGTCACGGCACTTGTTGACAATTCAAAATTGCACGTTGAAAATTGGCTGTCAGAAACGGGCAATAGTCAATGTTCAACGTTCAATGGCCAATTTTCAATTGGAAAGCGTCAACAAAGACCTTGATTTTCTCCCCGAATCTCAATAAATTCGCCCGCCAAACAAAGTTTGGTTCACCAAACTTGACCGACAATGTTTCCGGTTTTGCCGTAAGAGAATGGAATCAATCGATGGAATTAGCTCACGGCACCACCACGCAAGAGTACGTGGAAGTCATTCACGAGCTGGAGCGCGCCAAAAAAGTAGCTCGGGTTAAAGACATCGCCGAAAGACGGGGGGTTACCAGATCGAGCGTCTCCCTGGTGCTCAATCAACTCGTGAAGAAGGAGCTGATCACTCACGAGCAATACGGCCACGTCACGCTTACAGAAAGCGGCCAAAGCTTGGCCAATAGTCTGGAGAGGCGCCATCGTATCATCAAAGGATTTCTGGCAAGCGTCCTTGGACTTCCCGAATCGGTGGCAGAAATCGATGCCTGCAAGCTGGAGCACCACGTGAGCGATGAAAGTCTGGCGGCTCTTGTGCGCTTCCTGTCCTTCATCGAAAACTGCCCGCACATCGCGCAGTCCACCATGCCCTTTTTTGCAGCGAACTGCACCTATGTTCTCGGCGCCGACCACTGCAAAAAGTGCACCTGGCGAAAGACTGGGAACGCTGAGACTGAATGACGAAGCAACGCATCGCTCGGCACAAGCAGATAGTCAACCCTTCATGAATAGTTATGTCTGTCAGGATCAATCCTCAAATGACATTGGATATGATACCTCCTCAACAAAAGGTTCGGGTGAAACAAATAGTAGGCGGTTGGGGAATCCGCCAGCGCTTAAGCCAACTGAGCTTGCACATCAACGATACCATTCTGGTCAAGCGCAATGCCGCCTTCGGCGGTCCGATCCTGATTTCCAACGGCAACTCCGATGTCGCCATCGGCCGTGCCATGGCCCGCAGAATCATTGTGACCCTGCCCGATGATACCGATGTCAAATAAGCGGGATGTATTAGATTACCCACCTCTCAGCGATTTAACCCATCCGCAAATAGTCCTTGTCGGCCAGCCCAATTGTGGAAAGAGCACCTTATTCAACAAGGTCGCCGGTTACCGGTCCATTTCCACCAATTTCCCCGGCGCGACCGTTGAGTTCGTTCGCAGCCACGTTCGGCTCGATGGTCAAACTTTTGACTTGGTAGATCTGCCAGGAATTTATTCGCTCACGTCGCTGGGCAGCAGCGCCGGTGAAACGGAAAAGTTCCTGCTCACGCAGCCAATCGATCTCATTATCAACGTCGCGGATGCTTCCGTTCTCAGTCGCAGTCTGGAGTTGACTTTGCAGCTCTTGGAGCTTGGCATCCCCATGATCGTTTGCCTGAACATGATGGACGAGGCAGCCCGCAAAGGTATTGTCCTCAACATCAGCAGGCTCGCCCAAATACTGCACGTACCGGTCGTGGGTACCACCGCATCCAAAGGTCAGGGAATCGATGAGCTCTTTTCCCAGTCTTTTCGCCTGATCCAATCACCGAAGATTGCCGACCCGTTGCCTCTCAGTAAACACGTCGAGGATGTCATTACCGACCTGCAAATCACGCTGCAGTCTAAACTGAATAGCCAATTCCTTCATAATACCCGTTTGATCGCCACGAAGCTTTTGGAGCAAGATCCCTTCTTTCAAGCTCAAGTCCGCGAAATAGACAGCGGATTGGATGAGCAAATCGCTGTTCTAAAGCAGCGTCTGGCCGATGCGCACGGCCAGCCGGCAGATATGGTCATCTCTGCTGATCGGCACGCATTGGCAATGCGGCTCTTTGAGGAAGCTGCAATTGTCCAGCATGCGCACAAATCTTGGCGGGACAGAATCGACGATTTCCTGATGCACCCCATCGCCGGCTATCTTTTTATGATCGCTTTTCTCTATGTTTTTTTCGCCGGTATCTTTCAAATCGGCGCCAAGATCGAGCAACCCATCTTGGAATTCTTCCAAGCCAATCTTTCCGCGATCGCAGCCAAACTCACCAATCATACCTTCATCTACCACGTCGTCAGCGGAATATGGCAAGGTCTTGCCGGCGGCATCGCCATCGTGCTGCCGTATCTCTTGCCCTTTCTGTTAGGAATGGCGCTCATCGAGGATGTGGGATATCTGCCGCGCATTGCCTTTTTGATGGACAGCTTTATGCACAAGATCGGTTTGCACGGAACGAGTGTCATCCCCGGCATTCTTGGCTACGGCTGCAGCGTGCCAGCGGTAATGGCAACGCGAATTCTCTCCAGTCCCAGGGATCGCTTCATCGCCTCAGTCATTGCCATCTTGGTTCCCTGTTCGGCGAGAATGACCGTCATCTTTGGGCTGGTCGGCTTTTATTTAGGCGGGACTGTGGCCCTGGGACTCTACTTATTTAATGTGGTCGTGATCGCCTTGGTCGGCAAAGGTTTATCCAAGCTCTATCCGGAAGATACGCCCGGCATGATCATGGAAATGCCTTCCTATCAAGTACCAAGCTTTAAGGTCATTCTGGCAAAAACCTGGCTGCGCATGAAAGACTTTATTCTCATTGCCTGGCCGCTGCTTATCGTTGGTAGCGCGGTCTTGAGTTTGGCCGAATGGTATCATTTGGACAAAGTGGTGAACACCCTGCTTAGCCCATTGACCTATGTTTTAGGACTGCCTGCGCAGATCGGCACCACTTTGATCTTTGGCGTGCTGCGCAAGGAGCTGTCCATGCTCATGCTTTTGCAGGCCATCGGCACGACGGACGTGGCTTCGGTGCTGTCGACAAGTCAGATTTTGGTTTTCACCTTGTTCGTGGTCTTTTATTTCCCATGCGTTGCCACGTTTGGCGTTCTGGCAAAAGAAGTCGGCATGCGCAAAGCTCTGTTGGCCTCCGCTATGACGACTATGATTGCTTTGATTGTGGCTTTGTTGGCAAGGGGATTGGCTCCATTCATACTCTGAAGCAAGTGACAGAGGCTTTTTGGCACCAAGGCGCCAAGCCACGCAGCTCATTACGTCAGGTGTTTAGGCTGTGAGCTGTTAGGCTGTAGGCCTGAGTGTAAGACTGACAGGCAACGTCGCCCATGGGCCGGGTATTGGGGCTGTAGGCCGGTAGGCGGTGAGCTTCTGGTTGTGAAATTAGCAGGCACCATCTGCCACGCTGGTCATCGCTTTTGGGGCAGCCGAAATAGATATTCTTACAACAACATTGATAGCAAAGGAGAACTCACTACATGACGACCTCTCGCTCCACGCCGGTCATTTTGTACATCTTGGTCCTGCTCGGTACCGGCTACGCGCAGTACGGAAGAATTGAGGGCAATGTCATCGATCATCGAACAAAGTCGCCGCTTTTTGGAGCGAACATTTTCGTCACAGGAGCTGGACTGGGTTCTGCGAGCAATGCCAGGGGTGAGTTTAGCATCGACAATGTGCCAACTGGCGAACAGCAAGTCCGTATTTCATTTGTCGGCTACAAAACGGAGAGCAAGATTGTCAAGATAGCAACGGGAATGTCGGTGGAGTTGCAAATAGCTCTGCAACCAACCGCCATCCCGCAAATCGAAGTGGTTGTTACCAGCGAAAAATATGAAAAGCAATTGCGCAATGTTTCGCTACCTTTGAGTGTTGTCCAAAAAGAAAGGATTGATGAGACCTCCCCGACGACCGTAGCAAACGCGCTGGAAGCTGAGCCGGGCATTGCTCTGGCAAGAGACGGCATTTGGGGCACGCACGTGAGCATTCGCGGATTAAGCAAGACCAACGTCGTTACTTTGGTAGACGGCAATCGCGTGGACACCGCCACAGACTTGGCAGCGGGCTTGTCGCTGGTGGATGTCAATGACGTGCAACGGATCGAGGTCATCAAAGGAGCTGCTTCTTCTCTTTACGGAACGGGAGCCGTTGGCGGGGTCATCAATATTATCACCAAAGACGGCTGGTATGGAGACAAGTTTTATGCGAACACGTTGCTGCAAGGTGGCTATGCCTCGGCGAACAACGGCGGCGTGGGTTACGCGACGGTCAATCTTGGAGCCTCAAGCTGGTATTTCAAACTGAGCGGCCTGCGACGCAGCGCCGGAAATACCAAGACGCCAGAAGGAACGTTGGCGAACAGTCAATATAAGGACGACAATCTTTCCGCAAGAATCGGCCTCAAGCCGCAGCAAAACCATGAAGTGCGTCTGAATTATCAGCGCTATTACGCTGAGGACGTTGGCATTCCGGGAGGCTATCCCCTGTTTCCGAACAACGCAGATGTCCGCTATCCGCAAGAAAAGCGGGAAATGTTCGGCGCGGAATATGTCATTAAACAGTTGTCTGCTTCCTTTGCACGATTGACCTTCAAATACTATTTGCAGAACATCCTGCGCGACACCGAGAACATTCCGCATACGGTGCAGAACGTACCGGCGAACGGCGGTCAGCCGGCTAAGCGGATCAGCGTGCTGCGAATTAATCCTGGTGCCACCCATGATTTGCAGGGCGTCCAGACCCAGAGTGATTGGATCATAGGCGGGCGGCAGCATTTGATCTTGGGCATCGATATTTGGCAAAAGGACTTGGACGGCTATCGTACCCGTGAGACGAAGATCGAGGTGCTGAACCCGGCCGATGGCTCGGTCAAGCAAACAATTAGCAAAACGATTGGCGAGCAGCCGTTGCCCAAAGCTTTTTATCGCAGCATGGGAGTTTTCGGTCAGGATGAAATTTTGCTACTCAGGAATCGTCTCACTTTCATTCTCGGCGGGCGCATCGACCAGATAGACGTGGAGAACGAGAAGGCTCTCAATCCGGTCTATGAGATAACCGATGGCGTGCGTAACGATTCCCCGGCTAATCAAAAAGTGCTGTGGAATCCAAGCCGGGCGGATGATCGTTCCTGGAGCGGAAACGTCGGCCTTGTCTTGCAGGCGAGCCAAAGCTTGAGCTTTACTATCACAACCGCAAAATCATTTCGCTCGCCTTATCTGGAAGAGCGTTACCAGTACATCGACTTGGGCAACCTGGTCAAAATCGGCGATCCGAATCTCAAGCCCGAACGCAGTTTCTTTGGCGACTTGGGCGTTCGCTATTACTTGTCGGCCTTTGCTTTTTCCGGCAATGTGTTTATCAACAAGCTTAAGGACATGGTCGTGGAGGTGCCGTCGACGTTCGAAGGTCGCCCGGCGCTCAAAAAGGCTAATGTTGGCTCTGCGCATCTCTATGGCTTTGATGCCAGGGCCGATTTTCAACCGTTTTCAGGTGTCGGCCTTTATGGAAGTGCTTCATTCGTTCGCGGTGAGGACACGTATACTGACAAACCGTTACCGCTAATCTCTCCGCTCAATGGACGCTTGGGCGTCACGTCCAATTTTGGCCGGTATCTTTCCATCGAATTCGCCGCCACGATGTTTGCCGACCAAAATCGTGTAGCCCAGGGGGAGTTGAAAACTCCGGGCTATTCTTATTTTGAGTTTTACGCCAGCATCAAATCGTTGGCCTGGTGGAATCTGCGCAGCAGTTTTTATTTCGGCATCGAAAATCTGACAAACAAATCGTACCGCAATCATTTGGCTACCAATCGAGGCTTCATCACCGCCGAGCCCGGAAGGAATTTCTTTTTCAAGTGGCAGGTGGAAATTTAGTCAATAGGCTGAACGCAAAACGAATGGCTTTTGGTAGTATAGAGCAGCCGCTAACGCATTTAGAAGGTTCATCGCGAAACAATACCGAACAGGGGAGAAAAGGAGCATTACATCAATGGGACTATTTGGCGGAAAGAAAAAGGCAGAGGAGCGAGTCATCCAAGCGGAACGGCGGCCCAATGCGGCTGTCCTTCCGCCGAGGCCGGCGCCGGCGTTCGAGGGCATGAACAACTATATCATCCTCATTCTGGACAGTTGCCGCTATGACACGTTTATGGCCGCGCAGCCCAAGGCCATGTTGAAGCTCGGCGCCGTTGAGCTTCGTTACTCCTATTCTTCCTGGACCGCTCCCTCCCACTACAATCTGCTGATGGGCTTGCTGCCGCACTCCAGCCCAGCACATGTTTATGCCTCGGAGTACTACAAAAAGGATTTCATCAAGTTCAATGAGCGGTTCGGTGCAAAGAATTTCGAGTTCAAAAATCTACTGCCGCAACTCTACATGCCTCCGTTTATGCGCAACAAGCTGGGATACAAAACCCAGGCCATGGTGTCGCTGCCGGTGCTCAATCCCAAGACGCCCATCAACGTGGGCTTTGACAAATTCAAGCTGATGGATAAGCATAACGACATGGCGGCCATGCTCAACGAGATGGAATTCTCCCCGGATTACCCTTCTTTTTATCTCCTCAATGTCGGCGAGACCCACTATCCTTACGCCCTACCCGATGAGCCGGAGGATCAATGGCCGAGAATCCACGGCGTGCATGGAGTCTTTAAGCATTTGGACGATCATGTTGTGGGAGGGAAACTGTTGGAAGAGGAACAGGCCAAATTCTTCGATCAGGGCAAGCTCGATGAATTGCGACAGCGCCAGATTTCGGCGGTGCAATATTTGGACGGAGTGGTTCAGCGTCTATTCGATATGGTACCTAAAAACACCTACATCACCATCACTTCGGATCACGGCGAGCTGTTTGGGGAAGAAGGCTATTTTGGTCATGGTCCCATCATGCACCAAAAGGTTTTCGAGGTGCCGTTTGTAGAGGGGAAGATCCGATGAAAGGGGATTAAGTTGTAGACGATTAGGCTGTAGGCTGTTGGGAACAGGCTGTTAGGCTGTAGGCTGTTAGACTGTAGCCGAACTCAATCTCCGGAAATTCCCTCTAAACTGACTGAGCGGATACTTCCTGCCTACAGCTTAACAGTCTACAGCCTATCGTCAAACAGGCTGACAGTCTGACCACCTACAGCTTAATTGTCGCCGTTGTGATCACTTTTGGCGTAGAATAGACTTCATCAGTGATTCCCAATTTAGCAATCAGTGCAGAGGGCGCTAAGAAGTAACTTAGCGTGGCCTCCACAGAGACTGCGCTGGACTCTGTGATTTCATAGTCTAATTTGACCGGGTTATTCGGCCACAGGCGCTGGTCGAAGCGCTCCTTCTCAGCTTCCCAAGGGGGCACGGGCGCCCTCCCATTCCTATCTTCCAACAATCGCATAAAAACCGCTTGACTGTCCTCTTCCAAGGGATTCACATACCAGTTCTTCCACACCGGCTGTTGCAAGCTGTCCTTCGCTGTCAGTGTCAGCACCACCATGCGCAAGGGCGAGCCGGTCGGCAAAGCGTGGCCGACGGTTTGGTTGGTGACTCGCACACTCAGTTTCTTGATCTGTCCTTCGCCGCTAACAGAGAGCTTGATCTCTGCGCAATTGTGCAACATGGTTTTTGAATAAGCCCCGTAAAACGCGTGTGAATGGATTTTGTCCCGCACTTTGCCCAGAGGAGCGGCCTTCCCCTCCATCGATGGCATGTGGCAATCCTGACAGGTTACTTTTTGTTTGGCGAAGGGACTGGCCATCCACTCATCCTCGGTGGCGCAAAAGCTGATGCCGGACGGAGTTTGCGCGTTTCCGTGACACGTCAGACAGAATTCCGCTTTCTCATGAACAGGAGAGTACTCGCAGGCGTGTTCGCTTGATATGGCATCTCTAATGGGTCCCTGTTTGGCCTTCGTCAGGTTCGGATCGTACCATCTTCCCTTTCCCTTGCCGGAAAGCTTGGTGGCGTGGCATACATCGCAGGTGACGCCTTCTCCGGCTATTTGCCGATCCTTGCTCGCCCCGAAGTGGAAAGTGCCGACCGGCTCATGGCATTTCTGGCACTGTACGACCAGATCAGCCGTACCCGTTCGTTTTGCCCATTGCAGCATAGCTGAATAAAGAGGGTTCTTCGCTGCGGTCGAGATTGAGTGGCGAGATACCTTCCATTCCGCGTAAGCGGCACTATGGCATTTCTGGCAGTGTTCTGCGGATTGGAAACTTTGGCCTATGGCCGGCATGGAGAGAAGCATC
The DNA here is from genome assembly GCA_020722685.1 of Caldithrix sp. The sequence goes on from DYKH01000017.1 coordinate 33,657, forward strand.
CCGCTTAGAATTACAGGAATCGGAAAAATTCGACTCATACTGGCCTCGGAATTGGCGGATGAATTTGCTCCATGATCGAGTGACAGAGAATTACTGTCCGACAATTGCACCCCCGCGCGATTGTAGGACAAGATGTCATCTTGTCCCACAATTTGTCGCGGCTTGTCTGCTTTCTGGATCGGCTGAGCAAGTCAGGCGATGTTAATGCCGATCGCCATTTGATTTTTCATTGTCCTTTTTTCCAAAACCGCCGATCAACAGGGCGCCCAGGGCCGAACCGTACAGCGTGCTGATGTATGGATTCCCGGTCAGTGGACAAGAACCTGTCCGACAGCCGACGAAATAGTAATATGCAAATCCCAAGGCTCCGCCAACGACCAAACCGAAGGCAATTTTCACTCTTGAATTCATCTTCACTGTTCCTTTGTTTTCTTCATGGCAGCACTTCCGGCGACCAAGAGAGGGTCCCACACATTAGAAATGGCCGGAGTGTACCCCAAATCCAAGTAGGACAAATCATGGAGGGTTAGCCTGGCAGCAACGGCCGCAGCCAACACGTTGAGGCGAAGACCTGCGCCGCTCGCGCCGATGATCTGCCCGCCCAACAGTTGTCTCGAGTGTGAGTCGGCAATCAACGCCACGGTGATTGCCTGGCCATTGGGCGCATAAGCAGGCTTCGAGGCGTGGGTAATGACCGTTTCTTTGGCAGCAAAGCCAGCGCTCAGGGCCTCGGAAAGAGACAGCCCGGTTCGCCCCCATTCCAGGCCAAAGGCGGACACCAGGGCCGTACCCAAAACACCGGGCAGGCTTTCACGGCCTCCGGCGGCGTTGGTGCCGGCAACCCGTCCTTGTTTGGAGGCGATTTGTGCGAAGGGCGCCCAAATCGATTTTTGGGAAACGATATGGCGGGCCTCAGCGCAATCGCCGGCTGCGTATACGTCCATCCTGCCCGTCTCCTGGCGATGGTTGATACGAATTGCTCCGGTCCGGCCGAGAGGAATGCCAGCCTTGTCCGCCAGCAGCACGTTCGGTCGAATGCCGGCGGCGACCACTACCAAATCCACGTCCATTCCTTGCCCTGCAGATGAAACGCCAACCCGCTGCACAAGCATTGCATCGTTCATGACAAATCCGCTCGCTTCGCTGCTGAGCAGCAATTTAATCCCTCTCTTCGCAACGCCGTTTTTGATCATGTCGGAGATTTCAGCAGCAAAATCGGGAAACAGCCTCCCTGCCTTTTCAATGACGCTGACCTGCAATCCTCTTTGCGCCAGCGCATCGGCTATTTCCAATCCCAAGTAGCCGGCGCCCATGATCAGCGCCCGCCTTGGGAAGTTGTTTGTGATAAATTGTTCCAGGCGGAGTGCGTCGGCAAAACTGCGAAGGGTAAAAACGTTCTTCGCTTCCACAGGGACGACTTGCGGCATGATCGGCGTCGCCCCGGTGCTAAGAATGAGCTTGTGGTAGGGTAGGTCGAATTGCTTGTCGGTCGCTAAATCCCGGACGCGAACGCTTCGCTGCCGAAGGTCAATTTCCACCGCCTCATGGCTCGTCAAAACATCCAAGCCACGCTGCTGCTTCAGATCGGCAGAATTCGGCCCAGCAAGCAAATCGGCTTTCACTGTTCCACCAATCAGGAAAGGAACGCCGCAAGAGCCGTAGGCCGTGTGCGGGGTCATTTCTAACACCACCACTTCCAAGTTGGGATTCAAGCGCTTGGCGCGTCCGGCGGCGCTCAAACCGGCATCGTTCCCGCCAATGACAATGATGCGATTCCTCTTCCCGCTGTACAATCCATTCACCTTGTTATTTCCGCAGCGTAGCAATGATTCGCTTCGGCTTTATGAGCAAATCCAGAGCGTCCAGAATGTCACGACAGACGATATCCGCACTCATCAGGCAGCTTGTCGCCGTACCCTCCGGCCCAAGCACCGCGATGCCTAATGCGGCCTTCTCCAACATGAGGCGATCATTAGCTCCATTGCCAATCGCCACGACCGTTTGAGGACCGAGTCGTTCAACGAATGTCGCCTTTTGTTCCGCCTCTTTCGTCGGGGACAAGCGCACTGAGCTTAGGTCCAACAGATGATCGATTTCATCCTGCTTGCCGTGGGTATTGGCTGTGAGCATGACAATGTGCAGCTTAGTCGCCAATTGGTGCAAATGCTCTTTGACACCCTCGATGATTCTTCCATCCACAGCGAGGGTACCGTTCACGTCCAGCACCAATGACACGATGTGGAACGAGCTGAGTCCTGGAACATCGAATTCAATCATTGGAAAGGCGCTCGGAATAGCTGGATGTGATGGCTTGATCCTTTTGCAAGAATGAGGCTAAGAAATGAGATCACCTGACTTTTGCACGCGTTTGATCTCTCTTGCATAGGGCTTTTTAGATCCGGCCAAAACCTGCAGGAGGTTGTCCCCAATGGCTAATAGCAACCTCTCGCGGTCTTAGGCACAAAATAGAGAAAAAGGCAAATCATCTGTAAAGCTATCGAGTGATTTGCCTTTGCAAATTAGCTATATGGAAACTGAAAATCAAGCTCAAATTTGGCAAGCTTGAGTAACCTACTCAAGGACTAAACGCCTCAGGAGAATCCCCCACTGCCGCAGGAGGACCCGCTATAGGAGCCGGAGTAAGACTCGCTGCCGCTGGAAGCAAAAGCGGAGAACAGCTTTTCCGGCCTATTGCTATTGCATTTCGGACAGTTCAACTCGGATCCGTCCGCTCCAATCCGCTGAAATGCTTCGAACACGTGACCACACTTTTTGCATTTATATTCATATATCGGCATCTTTCAGGCTCCTGGAACAATTTTAAAATGGTTCTTATAACCGAATCACAGATAATCGTTCAAAACCACAACTGCGTGAATGACCCATTTTTTGTTGAGGTGGTAAGCCGGACAGATCCGGCATGCTGCTTTCTGAATTCCTTTCCTGAATCAGAAATTTCCCGCTTCATCGCTCTTTTGCGTCTTTTTATCATCTTCCGCCGGAAGATCGCAGCTGGGCGACATTCACGTGGGAACTCCCATACGCGGCAAGACCAATTTCATGAGCACGAACCAAATCACAATGAAGATGATGATACCAAAATTGTCCATTCACGGCTCCTCTGCGCGTGGTTATGTTTTCTCGGCGTATTAGATGTTGCAGTGGCAAAAAGTATTCAAATTTTGTGTGACATTGCAGAATTTTCTGGAGGTCGTACTTTTGGATATCTGCACCTCCGCAGAGAGAGAGTGGTACGAGAAAATCTGTCTATTCATTCTCGCACTGGGAGGTGAAACCCTTAGAAGCAAAACTCTGCAACCGACGGCGCGCTCCAAACGAAAAATCGGTCCTAGGCACTGCACGCTACCAACCCATTGTCTCACGAGCGTCTAATAGCCTTGCTTTTCATCATCTTGCCGAATCCAGCATAATCTGAGATATTGGGATGAAGGATTCTTTACAAATAGAGAAAGCTTCGACCCAGCAACGAAAACCGCCAACGGAGAGTGACGGCCTAACGAATCAGCACAATTTTTCACATCCGTTGGGTTGTTTCTGTCCGTTGAGAAAAGTCTTTAACGTTGGCCTGGGGCGAAGGTTTGCTGGATCGTTACTAAAAATTACAAAAAAGCTTTGCGGTTTTGCTATGAACTCACTATCTTTTACAAATTTTGCTCCGGCAGTCGATCATAAGGAGGAGAGCGAACATGGGATCAGAAGAGCCAAGGATCATAGAGTTTTCCAATCAAACCAAAGAAGACAAGAAGCTACTTAAGAAGTTCGTCGATTTCCATTGGCACCATTACCGCGACGATCCACAGTACATCCCCTTGCTCGATTATGAATACCTCGGCTTTAAGCTCTTGGGCATGACCGGCTTTTTCGAGCCGCACAATCTTTTTTTCAAGCATGCGGAAATGCGCTTTTTTCTCGCCCAGCGAAACGGTGAAACGGTCGGGCGCTGCAACGCCTTCATCAATCATCATCACAACCGGCATTGGAAGGACAAAGTTGGCTTTTGGGGTCAGTTTGAAGCGGTCGACGATCAAAACGTGGCGGACGCACTTCTCCGAGCGGCGGCCGAATGGCTCAAATCTCGCGGTATGGACACGATACGCGGGCCACAGAACTTGCCGGTCAACGAAGCCACGCCGGGCCTGATGACCGAAGGCTTTGACGCGCGCCCGGTCATTTATTATCACTACAACAAGCCGTATTATGAGAAGCTGGTGCGCAACGCCGGATTCGAACCGATCAAAAGAGTGCTTTCTTGGGAAGTGCCTGTCATGAATCCCATGGAAGAAAGGCTGGAGCGGGTCGCCAAAAAGGTAATCGAGCGCTATGACGTGCGGATCGAAACCTGGAAAGAACGTCCTTTTGATGTGCGCAAGCGAGAAATGTTCGACATCTATAATGATGCCTGGACCGATAATTTCGGCTTTGTTCCTTTCACGGAAGAGGAATTTTTCCACATTGCCAAAGATATGCTCTTGGTTATGGACAAAAGTCTTTTCATTTTCCTCTACGTCAAGGGCGAGCCGGCCGCATTTTTTGGCGGCGTACCGAATATCTTCGAGAAAATGCAACCGATTCCGGCTTTGCGACGCTGGGAATTGTTAAGGGCGGGGAAAATGCTGTTGACCAAGAGCGGAGTGAAAGGGTTTCGCCTCGGCTATTTAGGGGTGAAACGGAAATTTCGCCGATTAGGATTGGACGGGGTCATGTTATGGAAGCAAAAAATATACTCACAAGCAAAAGGCTATCAATATTCGGACATCGGTTGGGTGCTGGAGGACAACGTAATGGTTACCCGCTTGGTAGAGATGATGAACGCCAAGCCCTCCAAAACTTATACCATTTTTCAAAAGCCAATCAACTGAATCGAGAGCGATAAAGGTCGGCGAGCGCATGGCGGAACACCATTTGCCCTCGCGCAGATAGATGCCATCGAACAAGGAGCAACCATGACAAAGGTCAGTAGAAGAAATTTCATCAAATCTTCCATTGGGATTGCCGGCACCTCAATATTGAGTGGGAGGAAATTGGGATTTGCGCGGTCGGCAGGTGCGACAAAACCGCGCGTCTTCAAATATGCCATCTGCAATGAAAGCATGAAAGGAATGGCCTGGGAAGACCAGTGTCAATTGGCGGCCAAGGCCGGCTACCAGGGAATAGAAATCGCTGCTTTTAGCCTGGTGCAAGAAAGCGTTGACGAAATAACCCCCGTCCGTCGCAAGGAAATGGTCAAAGCGCTGCAGAAGCACGGCCTCGAGTGCGCCGGGCTGCATTGGTTACTGGCGCCCCCTCCTGCCGGTTTGCATGCTACTACATCCGACTCGACAGTTTATCAAAAGACTTGGGACTATTTAGGGAAGCTCATTGACTTTTGCGGCGACCTTGGCGGCACGGTGATGGTTTTCGGCTCGCCGAAACAGCGAAATGCGGCGGAAGGTGTGACCATTGCCGAAGCCACTAAACGTCTTGCCGATGGATTGGCAAAAGCCGCCGACCACGCTGCCGCGCGCAAGGTGAAGATATTGATCGAGCCGCTCGATCACACGCAAACCAACGTGGTCAACACCACCGCTGAAGCGATGAAGATAGTGAATGCGATCAATCACCCAGCGATTCAGACCATGTTCGATTTTCACAACACTGTGGATGAGACTGAGCCTTTCCATGTACTCATTCAAAAGTACTACACTCACATCTTTCATGTGCATGTTCAGGAAATGGACGGCAAATACCTGGGTACTGGTAATGCGAAAGAAAAGTATGTTCGCGCCTTCCAGACACTCAAGGACTTGAAATACGACAAATGGGTTTCTCTGGAGGTATTTGATTTCAGTCCTGGGGCCCAGACCATCGCAGTCGAGTCGATAAAAGTCTTAAGGGCAATTGAAGCGAAACTCAAATAGGCACTGAAACCTTCCGCAAATAGACCTCAAAGGTCTCGGAGACCTTTGAGGTCTGAGTTTATTTCAATTCATCTCACCAACGCCAGCTTGATCGCCTTCACAAAACCTTGCCATGAGCCGGTCGAAGGGTCTCCGGCCTCCAGGCGGCAGAAGTACACCCCAGCAGCCACGGGTACTTTTTGATCGTCTGTACCATCCCAAGAAGTTTGAAAGTGGCCTACTTGTTGTCGAGTGTCGCTTAGAGTTCGAATGTGTCGTCCAAGCACATCATAGATGAGCAAACGTATATGAGCGGGTTTCAACAAGTCGTATGCGATGGTGGTGCTGGGATTGAAGGGATTGGGATAATTCTGGTAAAGCTCAATCGATTCCGGCAGGGTTTTCCGGCGCCGATCAGCCACGAAGGTGGGATCAATCCTCTGGTAGGTCACTTCAAAACGTCCGCCAATGCCTGCCGGCAAGGACAAGACCCGATTGTCAAGATCATAGCTTGCATATACCTGCCCGTCCAGCAGCACCTGCTGAATTCGCAAAGTGTTGTCGCTAATGGCAAGCGGGGTGAGCAGAACATTCCGGCTTGCTGAAGACGGCGCAAAACGGTAATGCAAGGTGACCGGCTTTCGGGTCAGAAAAAGATTGCCGTACAAATACAGATAATATCCCAGCTCGATGGCGTGGTATCCATCGGTCTTGTTCTCGCTCCAAGCGAATCCACCGTAACGAGTGCGATCAGCGTAAACTTCGCCGTATTGGTGATCGACAAAATACTTCATAAAGAAATCAACGGTTTCATCGGCCATTTGCAGATAGAGTGAGTCTTTGGTCAGATCGAACAACTGCAATCCGGCAACCACGGCCTGCTCCATCTGCCACCAGGCTTTGCAGGTGTCCGGATTGCCCCACATCAACATCTGACCGGTCGTGCGGTCATAATCCTTGTACGGACCGCCAAATTCGTGATCGTATCCCTTCTGCCAAACGTGCCGAACCAGCTCCTGTGCGGCCATAAGATAAGCCGAGGAATCCGGCTCCAACTGATAAAGTCGCGCCAAGCACCAGCCGGCTTTTAGAACGTGTCCCATAATGGTCATCGTTTCGCTATTGTCCCAATTCCAATCGGAATCGTATTTCTCCACGAATCCGATGGCCTGCCAGGGCATGCCCGCGATCAGATGCCGGATCCTCTCTCTCGCCATCTCCTGCAACCGCAGCCGGTACGCCGGGTCTTCGGTCATTAGGTTGAGGTACAAAAGATGGGTGGTGATGGCATCCACCGTGGCGTTAAAGCTCTTATTGCGGGGATTGGAGCCGTCGAAATCGGTGGCATCATAATATCCGGAAAAAGCGGGACGAGCATCCCAGAAAAACTTTTCCAGATGGTCATACCCCTTCATCAACCAGCTCCAAGCGGTGCTATCGCCGCTCGCTTCATAATAGGCGGAAATTCCCAGTAGGGCATAATGTTGATAGAAAGCCGTCTTACTATCATAAGGATTCGGGGCGTCGCCGTTTATATCCAAATCCTGAAACCAGCCGCCATAAATTTTATCCCAGGCATGTTGATACATAAAATCCAGCGCCTCTTCGGCCAGATGTAAATACGTGGTATCCCCGGTGAGCATAAATGCCCGGGTAAGACCGTAGGCATTCCTCGACTGGCTCAACATGTTTTTGTTGGTCGACCAGACGGCATTTCCGTAACGATCGATACTGGAAAAGAAGCCGCCCCGGCTGCCATCCCAAGTGTTTAGCCAGAAGCGGGCGCAACTGTCCACATAGGCGATGGCTTTATCGGGTTCATCTAAATAGGGCGACTTGACGGCATACTGGGCCTGAATCTGCCGGGAAAGCTGAAAAACGGATAAAACCAAAAATAGCAGGGCAGATTTTCTCATACAATTCTCCTGCGATAATAAATCTCTTTAGACGGACTCCAACTCCAAGTTGGAGTCCAGTTAAACATTACTGCGCCAAGGCCGGCTTGATCAACTTCACAAAGCCCTGTCCTGCTTGTCCCGATTTATTTTGCGAGCTTGCCGAAGCGGCCAGAAATTCCAAAAGGCCGAAGTAAATGCCAGTCGCCACTGCCAGGTTATGATGATAGGCTGGCTAATTAGCTCCAGGAAGTAGCAGTCTAAGGAATTTTTCCACTTGATTGTTCAGATAACGTTTACTATACTTACTGCGTGTATTTTTTCTGTGGAGGTTTTATGAAAAACAACTTGACCATGTCAATAGATGAAAACTTGTTAAAAAAGGCCGAAAAAATTGCTACCGAAAGAAATATCACGGTCACTACTCTCATTCGGAATCTTCTTCAGCAGTTCATAGAAAACGAGCATCGGAAAAGCCAAACCGTTGCAGAACTGGAATCATTATTTAACAATTCGCAAGCGCAAATCGGCATAAAGGATTGGTCGCGGGACGAGTTGCATGAGAGATAAATACTTCGTTGATACCAACATCCTCGTCTATGCCAATGACAGCTCAGACAAAGATAAGCAGCGGCAAGCAAAGAGGATCATACTTGATGGTATTCGCGAGGAATCCATTGCCGTCTCGGCTCAAGCTTTGAGCGAATTCTACGTAACCGTGACCCGAAAGATAAAAGTTACCTTATCGCCTGAAGTCGCAAAAAAAGAAATCCAGCTACTAAGAAAAATCGAAATAGTTGAGATTGATTTCGATTTGATCATTCATGCGATTGACCTTTCAAATAGACATCAACTATCTTATTGGGACTCTTTAATCATTGCTGCCGCTATAAGATCAAAATCCACCGTATTATTCTCAGAAGATTTGAATCATAACCAGGTTGTGGAAACGGTTAAGATTATCAATCCGTTTATTACCTCAACAACGCCAGCTTAATTACCTTCACAAAACTTTGCTCTGAGATCGTCGAAGAATCCCCGTTTCGATGCCAAAGAAATTCATGCCGGCAGTGATGGGCAGGTCAAATCTATCAGTGCATCCCGAGGCGGTTTCAAGGTGTGCGACGCCCTTTGAAAGCGCGTCGCACGTTTGTTTTGAAGGCTCACCGCAGCAACGTCAATTTTCGTGTTTGTCTAAACTCCTCTCCTTCCAGCCGATACAGATACACTCCGCTGGCCATCCCCTTAGCATCCCAATCATATTTGTACCTTCCTGCGGCAAGCTTGTCTGCAATTATGGTGGCGACTTCTCTCCCCAGTAGGTCGTAGACCTTCAAGGTGACAAAGTCGGATTTCGGCAGAGAGAATTCGATCGTCGTGCTGGGATTGAAGGGATTGGGGTAGTTTTGGCCAAGCATGTATGCATCGGGAATAGCTTCGGCGAGTTTGGGTGAAACGCCGGTTGGAATGTCCCTTACGGATTCCCATGCCCCCATATCCGGATGTGAGCCGGCGGGATTGGGCCGCGGATTATTGTCGAAATCCGTCACGGGAGCAGTCAGGGTGGTTGTTCCAAAGGTATAACTTGCGATGCCCGCACCAATGCAGGGGCTGGTGTCTGAAAGGTGAAATAACGTATCCGCAAAAAGCGGATCGGCGTTGATATTCCCTGTGCCGCTCCAGCCGCTTTGAATATCGCAATAGGCGGCTGCTGCCGTGCCCTCTTCAATGTGAATACCGGCGCCCGTCGGCGCGCGATTATTCCAAATGATGGTATTCATCAAAACGGGGCGGCCGGAACGTCTAACAATAATTCCGCCGCCGTACTCTGAAGCTTGGTTGTCAATGATGTTGCAATTGACAAGTTGAACCTTTACATCCAGAGTAATGTAAAGTCCTCCTCCGCCAGTGGTCACAGAATTTCCGCTGATAATATTATTGACCATACAAGGACTGCAATCATAAAAGCCTACTCCTCCCCCCCAGCCTCTTCCATTGGTCACTGCATTATCTCGAATAATATTGCCTTCGATAACAAAGGAGTCCGCAACAGAAACAACTTCAATTCCGCCGCCCACGGCGTTGCAGGCTGACTTGATCCATATTTCGTTATGGCTTACCTCATTTTTTGTAAAACGACCCTGACTCCCCTGAATCATACAGCCTCCGCCAAAAGCGGTATTAGCCACTTGATCACTGTAGCTGACGACTGAATTGTGAGTGATTTCATTGGAGTCCATAATTACAGTTCGGCGATCGGATGATAGTGATCGACAATCCAGGCCACCTCCGGTGGCTTGGGTTGTTGTCGCATTATGAACGACGGAATTATAAGAAATCAGGTAAGAATTTAGCCGTCTGAACCAAAGCCTGTCATTCCGACCGCAGGGAGGAATCTGTCACTTCCGAATCTGCGTGGTTGTACGAATTCGTTGCTCCCAGATTTCTCACTCCGTTCGAAATGACACAATTATTCAGTTGGCTAAATATGTACGAAATCAGATTATTTGCTATTATTGCATTGCAAAAAATCTCAACACCGCCGCCTCTGGCATAAGATGTGTTTGCCGTTACAGTATTGTGCATAATTCGATTGTCTTTGAGAACAACATAAGCCGTGTTTTCAAAAGGAAGGGCCGATATCCCGCCTCCTAAAACCCGTTTGTCTGGCGAAGCCACTGCATTATTGATGATTTTATTATTTATTATTTGAGCACCGGAATTATAGCAAAAAATACCGCCGCCGGTTCTGCCAAAAAGTTGAGTACCGCTATCCCAATAGCTTGTTTCCGTTCCGCTGCCGCCTGTAATCGTAAATCCGCAGAGAACAGAAGTGGTGTCTTCTCCGGAAAAAAAGAAAACCACCGAGCCGCTGTCCGAATGAGTAGGCTGGCTGCCGTTGATAATGGTGTTGTTGATGTGGGTGGTGTCGCCGTCCGTCAAAAACAAGCTGGCAACGGTGATAGCTTTGCCTTTGAAATCGATGTTCTCGTAGCAGGTGCCGTCTGCGACCAGCACGGTATCGCCAGGAAAGGCGTTAATGCCCGCCTGAATGGTGGGTTGATTGGCCGGGACGTGGATGGTGCCCGCCCATGCGGATGCAGCAAACAGAATTGCCGCGCCGAGTAGAGCCAATGTCTTGTTCATGGCTGTCTCCTTTGTAAAAGGTTAATGCCTTTGCTGTAGTTTGGCAAATCGAGGAAATTCGGTTGTAGGAGGTGGATGTAAACGCCCAGTATCAATGCAGGTTGTTGGTCGGACTCTAAGAGTCCTCCTACGTTTCGTGGTCAGCAAAAATCTGCCAAGCCACAGCACTGCGACTTTTCATCGGAAAGTTAAGCCGGAGAAGAAGGAAATTCAATACCGAGATCAGGGTATTTTTGTGCTATCAAATGAGGTGTTCTTTGAGGATTTTGGCGATGACATCGATCTGCGAATGGACATGGAGCTTGGCGTAGATGTTTTTCAGGTGGGTATCGACGGTGAGCAGACGGATGTGCAGACGATCGGTGATGTGCTTCTCGCTCAAGCCGTTCACCAGCAACTGCGGGATTTCCTTTTCGCGCTTGGTCAGGTTATGGGTTAGTAATTTCTCTGATTTCTCCAAAAAAATTCTTGCCTATTTAAAAAGGATTGAATATAATGTTTGTGTCAATAGCTATAAATATGTGGATAAAAATGAGGATTTCAATGAAGACTATTCAAATGACTCTGGATGAGGAATTACTTAATCGGGTGGATAAGGTAATTCAAGAGCTTAATACGACCCGTTCTGCTTTTGTTCGGGAATCCCTTCAATACTATCTCGAAAAATTAAGAATTAAAAAACTGGAGCAGAAACATCGTGAAGGATATCTAAAGCAGCCAGTAACAGAAGGTGAATTCGACGTTTGGGAAAATGAACAGGCGTGGGGCGCATAGATATGGAGCGAGGTGAGATTCGCTGGTACACGTTCAAGGCACCCGACAAAAAGCGACCTGTTGTTATTTTGACACGAAGTTCCGCCTTGAAATTTTTGGGAGAAGTAACAATTGCTCCCATAACATCAACAGTCCGGGATATTCCAACTGAAGTTACTTTGGACCAGGAAGATGGAATGAAAACTGTCAGTGCGATTAACCTGGATCATATTCAAACTGTGTCAAAGAATAAAGTGGGCGCTTTTATATCAAAAATATCGCAATCAAAACTTGAAGAAATCAAAGCTGCCTTACTTTTTGCACTGGGATTTGATAGTTGAAGTGGGATAGCAATCTACCTGCACAGTGCTGCGGCTTGGTCGTGCTAACATCAGATGAGGTGTTCTTTGAGGATTTTGGCGATGACATCGATCTGCGAATGGACATGCAGCTTGGCGTAGATGTTTTTCAGGTGGGTATCGACGGTGAGCAGACTGATGTGCAGATGATCGGTGATGTGCTTCTTGCTCAAGCCGTTCACCAGCAATTGCAAGATTTCTTTCTCGCGCTTGGTCAGGTTGTACTCTTGCTTGGGCTGCGAGTATTGGGTGAGAATATGCAGGACTTTGGCGGCAATGGTCGGACTCATAGCCGCGCCGCCGCTCATTACTTCCTGGACGGCGGCCTTGATCTTGTCGGCAGAAGCTGACTTTAGCAGATAACCGGTCGCGCCCTGACATAAGGCATTAAAGATTTTGTCGTCGTCGTCAAACACGGTGAGCATGATAATGTGGGATGCGGGAGAAAGAGCTTTGACTTTGCGAATGCCTTCGATGCCGCTCATGCCGGGCAGCTTGATATCCAACAAAATAATTTGCGGCACGAAATCTTTTTCCAAAATGTCCAGCGCTTCCTCGCATGACTCGCAGGCGTACGGACAATGCAGACCTTCACTCTCATTGATCAGCGCTTGCAGGGAGTCCCGATAGGCCTCATCGTCGTCGATGATCATTACCTGAATAGCAGCAGGCGCTTTTCTTGCCGTCATGGCCATGGTTCTAAGTCTTCCGCATAGAGTTTGGCCACAAAGGCGCGATGACAAAACAACGTTTATACCTGTTAGGACTAAAATTCGAGCGTAGAATGTCATTCAGGAGGAATCTTTTCGAGCCAGCAAACAATCTACAAATTATGAGACTCTATCCTTATTTTGAAAAGATTCTTCCAGAATGACAACTCCTTTCTACATCACATACTAACCCTCAATAGGCGCAACCAATCACAGGATGCTGTCACCCCTGCGCATGCAGGGGTCTCCTTCTGCCGTGCAATGGAAAGGAGATTCCTGCATCCGCAGGAATGACTGCAGTGGCAGGACACCCTGTGATTACCAATAGGCATATTTGTCTCGCTTTGTGTCTTTGTGGCTATTCGAAACAATAATACTACCTGTCACCTTGATAATCCATACCGTGATCAGGGTATTTTTATGACAAGCCTAACGGTGGTGCCGCTGCTTCTGTCAGAGCTTATTTCGATAGTCCCACCCATCTCCGCAGCGCGCCACTGAAAGTTTTTCAGCCCATTGCCGGCAAACTCGCGTGCGGCATCGAAGCCAATGCCGTTGTCGGAAACTCGGAGCTGGAAGCAACTGCCGCTCATTGTTATGGCTATCTCGACCTTTGTCGCCTGTGCATGCTTGATGATGTTCTGCAGGCACTCCTTGTAAATCAGATACAGATTGCGGCGAAAGTTGACATCAGCCGCAAAAGAAATTTCCGTAGCCGGCGCGTTAAAACTGAAATCGATGTGCTCCAGCATCAGGTTGGCCGTCTGGCGCATCTTGACGACGAGCTTGTCCATGCTGTCGTTTTCCGGATTGATGAACCAAATGATGTCGCGCATGGATTCCGCAGTTTGTCGGGCCAGGCGGGGAATTTCCTGCAAGCGTCGCTTTTCCGAATCTCCGGCTTTGAGCTTGTCCGCCGCTATTTGACTGACAATGGCGATGGTGCTCAGGTTGCTGCCGATCTCGTCATGCAGGTCGCCGGCGATGCGGCTGCGCATTTGCTCCTTTTCGATTTCTTTCTCCGCCTCTGCCGCCCGCGCTTGCAGCTCAGCCACGATGGCGCGATGTTCGGCGGTTTCCAGTCTGCGGCGCTCTCGCTCCTCCCGCAATCTGACTTCGACTTTGCGCTTATGGCGATCGACTTCGAACCGGATGACCCCAAAAACCGAGGCAATGAATAGAAAAGCGTAAGACGCATAGGCCCAGACCGTCCGCCACCACGGGGGCGTAATAATGACTCTGATAGAAGCGCCATCCTCATTCCAGACGCCATCGTTGTTGGAACCCTTCACGCGGAAAAGATACTTGCCCGGATCCAGATTCGTAAACGTCGCCGTACGCCGATTGCCGCAATAGATCCAGTCATCGTGAAAGCCTTCCATTTTGAAAGCGTACTGATTTTTGTAGCTGTCCGTATAGTTGAGAGCGACAAAATCAAAGGCAAACATGTTCTGGCTGTAAGAGAGGCGAATGTCATCCAGTTTCGCGATTGGCTTGGCAAAAGTGACCGGCTGATCAAACACCTTCATTCCCGTAATCCGGACGGGAGGCACATAAGGATTATCCTTAATGTCTTCAGGATGAAACATGGTGAAACCATTTGCCTGCGCCAAATAGCATCGACCGTCTTTGTCCCTATAAGCATACCCTAATTCATTTCTGAGAAAGCCCTCTTTCAAATCATGCCGGCGGAAAGTCGCAGAACGTGGATCATATTTCACCAATCCTTTAAAGGTACTGATCCAAAGAAAACCTTCATTATCTTCGACAATGCCATATACGTGATTGCTGGGCAGTCCGTCCCTCTCGGTAAAATGAGTCACTTTTTGCTCAACGTCTATGCGGAAAAGCCCCTCGAAGGTGGCAATCCATAGGTTGCCGCTCCGATCCTCGCGAATGGCGAAAACCATCTGGTCGATCCATCTCGGCCCGCTCTCGGTTTCATAATAAAAAGGCGCTAATTCGCCCAAGCGACGATCAAATTGATAAATTCCGTTGGCGCCAACCCACATGGTGCCCTTTCGATCTTCATGAATGGCACCGATATAGTGCCCGGTCATAGCAATTTGGTTGTCCGAGTCGTTCAAATAGTGCGCAAACTTGCCGGTCAAATGATCGAACCTGCTCAGTCCCCGAGCCGAGCCGATCCATACATCGCCTTGGCGGTCTTCATAGAGGCAGTAGATGTAATTGCTGATCAAGTTCTTCGGATTGTCTCGTTTTCCCGGGTCCCAATAATAGTTCTCGAAACGATCCCGCCTTGGATCATAGCGATTCAATCCATGGAAAGTCCCAACCCAGATGGCGCCCGAGCGGTCTTCAAGGATCGATTGCACCCATCGCGAAGACAGGTAACGTTTTTGCGAAGAATCCGGAGCAAAATGACTGACTTGACCGCCGGCGGAATCATACTTCAGGAGGCCACTACCATAGGTTCCGATCCAGAGAGAACCCGCATGGTCCGCCCAGAACGCTGAAATGCCCATCGACCAAATATTAGGCGGGGGATCAAGGGGGACGTATGCGAATCGTTGTCGATGCGGATCGTTCTTATAAAGAAAAGGCCAGGTAGCGATCCAGAGAGCACCGGCATGGTCGATAAAAGCAGTCGAGGGAGCAAAGCGAGACACGTTTTTCAGATGCAAAGCTTTTTCATCATAGTAAGCGATTTGATGGGTGTTTCGATTGAATCGGTACAGACCGTGATAGCGAGTAGATAGCCACAGATTGTCATCTTCATCCCCGATAATCCCATAGACTTTCTGGTTTGCGCCCAGTTTATGGTGGCGAAACCGAATTTCACCACCACTCACGATGGTTAGTTGCGAAAGGCAACCCTCGCTAGCGCCGATCCATAAATCCCCTGCCTTATCTTGATAAGCTGAATAGAGATCGTTAGTGCACAGACTATTCGCATTATCGGGTTTATAGAAATAGCGGACAAATTTTCTGGTGCTTTTATCAAAAGCATTCAATCCATTCGCTGTGCCTATCCACAGCATTCTTTTTTCATTTAGAGTATCATCGAGGACGAAACGGATATGGTTGCTGCTCAGACTGGTTGAGTCATTGGGAGTATGTTGATGCCGATAAAAACTAAGACTGTCCGGGTGCCGAGGGTCGAGATTGATCGCTTCATTCAAGCCGCCTTGTTGGGTGCCAACCCACAGCGTCCCCGATCGATCAAAGGCAAGAGACGTGATGTAATTATGGCTTAGGCTATGTGGCTGTTCCGGGTTATGCTGGTAGCGCACACATTTGCCTGTCGCCATATTCAGCTTATTCAAGCCGTCGATCGTTCCCACCCAAAGGTTCTGAGCATTATCCTCAGCTATTGCGGTAATGGAATTGTTCGATATGGAGAATGAATCACTAGGATCATGCCGGTACGTAACCACGTTATAGCCGTCAAATTTAAAAAGTCCGCTGCCGGTGCCAAACCATATAAATCCGAAATGATCCTGCAAAATGTGAGATACACCGCTAAGACTCGGCTGCCCCACAATCTCAAGACTCAAGTCATTTTTCTGGGCATGCAGCACGCCGATTCCAGCGAATTGAAATCCCACTAAGAGGAGGATTGTAATCGTTTTGATCATAATGCTTGGCACCAGCCAACTGGATAAACGTGTCATTGCGCCAAGGCGTATCCGCTCACGCCTTGGCGCACTATGGCGCGATTCGAAATCCGCCTGGGCGGACGAGAAATCTGTGAGCAAGGAACTCGAACAACTCCGTAAAATCGGAAGGGACAGATTCCTCCCTGCGGTCGGAATGACAGGCTTTGGCTCAGACGGCTAAACTCCTACTTGGCTTTTAGAGGATTAGAATAAATATCACTGGACGACAAGCGATTTTATTTCGTATTGTACAACGCTCCACGGGCCATGACCAAGGTAAAGACCTATTTTTCCAGATTGGTAGCCGGCATCTTCGGCAACGACCAGAAGAAGGTCATTCAGGTAAAACTCGAATTTCGTTCCCTTGCAGACAACCTTTAGTGTGTTCCAGGTCTTGAGCTGGTCATTCAGATAAACTGCCGGACCTGCGACTATGTGATAGCCAAATCCTTCTTCGATTCTGGAAAATTCAAAATCTCCGTGAGGAAAGATGCCAAAGATGTAGCCGCTATCCTTTTTTTCATCAAAACGAAAGAGCATCCCATAAGAGCCGTCTTCATCCGAAAGAAGTCTTAGCCTGATTTCATATTGAAAATCGACATAGTTCTCTTTCTTGAAGTAAGCGATTGGCCGGATTCCCATCCCGCGCCCCTGAATGATTCTATTTGAAAAATCCCAGCAGCCGCCGCGGGCAATCCAGTTTGTAGGTTTGGAGATTTCGGCCATTGACAGACTTGTATCAGCCTGGTTGGTACGAACCTGAGCGTGGCTAATCGAAGGAAAGGCGAGAAGAAGAACTATGGTCGCAAAAATTACGAAGAAAATTTTGGCCATTGTGTTGCCCCGGAATTGATTCTTGTGGATGTTCTTTAGGTGGTGAGAGTGCAGCAACAAAGTGCTAAGCAATAATAACACTTGTCGCAAAAAATAGCAAGCAATTTTTCATGAAATTATTCATGAATGTTTTCATGGGGCGACCGGCCCTGCCCCTAATGCACACGAGCCCAGAGGCATCAATTGGCGGACATTATCTGGTGTGATTGCTTACCACGCGAGAGCGTCTCGGGCACTTGCAGCGAAAACAAAACATTCACTGCCGCTGCAATCAGCGCAAGAGCAAGAGCTTCCTTGTTTGCTCAAACCCATCTGCCTGCAATCGGCAAGAATACACGCCGGCAGAAAAGCCGCCGGCTTCCCAAATGACATGGTAGTTACCCGCCGGCTGCTGTTCGGAAACCAGTGTCGCTACCTTCTGCCCCAGCGTATTGTAAATGCTCACATCGACAAAGCTGACCGCTGCAAGCTGATAGCTGATCGATGTGCTGGGGTTGAACGGATTCGGATAGTTTTGTTCGAGGCAAAAATATTGCGGTCTTTCGCCTTCAACATCATTTGAGACGGTTGTCAGTTCTCCCAAATTTGCTTCAATCCAGGCAATTCTTTTGCTGATCCATTGCTTGAGCATCAGGATCTCTTGAGCATAGGAATGCGACTGAGCCGTCTCCGGCCAGCGCTCGAAATTTCTCACCCGCGCTTCCGCCAGTGAATCGACCAGCAAATCAATACGATGATAAAGGCTGTCCTCTCGCAGGACGCTTTGTCGTAGCCCGCGCCATCGGCTTTCCACGAGTCTGCCAAAGTCGGGATTGTGCCCCAATTGCTCCCACCAAAACGGCACTTTTGGCCAATCATTCGGCTTGTAATCGTTATGATCGATCTCCCATTCATCGACGCGATAAGCGTCTTCGGGATACCAGGTTTTGCCCAGACTGAGGTTGAAATCCCAAATCGGTCCGGCATTGAGCTTGCCGCCTCTGCTGTCACGATCTTTGAACATGTAGAAGCTGATACGATAGGCATCGATATTCTTGCAGAACTCATTTAGGATAAAGTGATCGACAAATGAGGCGACATCGATGTAGCGTGGGTATCCGGTTGCGGAATCAGCCGCGTTGTCTCTTAGCATCGCGGTCTCGAATCGGTTCACATATTCTTTGATGTAGTATTTTTGCTCGGGAACAATATCATCGGCTTTGGGCTCGTGATACTGATAAAAAATGTTGTGATCCGACCACCAGCCGCCAACGTTCTCTCCTTCCTCTTTGTCGATTTTGATAATGTAGCCGCCGGTAACCGCATCGCCCGTTGTATCGGTTGAGTCCATTTGCGAGATTTTCACGCGGTTCTTATCCTGCTTGATCTTCTCCATTAGAACGTACAAGCCTCGATAATCGCCATTCAGGACCAGCTCACAAAACCGTGTACGACTGGCATAGCGCCCGATGTCGTTGGAAAGCCGGTATGCCAGCACATTGCGAATTAAGGATTGATCGTCATAGGGCCCATAGAGAATCCAATCGTTTTCCTTGGGCATCCCAATCAAGGAGACGTTTAGGTTATCACCTGATTCATTTTGGGTCTCAAATCGGTACCCCTTTTTGGGGTAGGCGATGGATGAGCTTCCCCTCAGCTCGATGGCAATTCGGCCATCGTAATTGTTTGCCGGATCCGTGACATTATTTCGCACACCTTTGCCATTGTAGATGATTTTCATTGCCGCGTCAGTTCGGTATTGGTCTTGGATAGGCTTGCCGAAGGTGTCAATGATGATAATCGGCCAATTGGAAGAGGTAAACACTATCTTGGAGTCCACTGGTAGGGCGAAGGTTGATGGCGAAAAAAAGTCAAGGAGGAGCAAGATGGTGAATTGCAGCAACGCAGCGGGCACAGGTAGCGAGAGCAGCCGGTTTGCACCGGTTCCGTTTCGCAAACCCGAAATACTGCTATTCCTTTGGATCATCATTGGAGTGCTCGTCGATAATTCGGTCGTAACAATCTCAAATTGCAAATCTAAAATTGATAATATCCCCATCTTGGACCACATAATCCCTTCCCTCCAGTTTCAGCACGCCATCGCTCCTGCACTTGGCATAATTCCCACGGACGACGAAATCATTGTAGTGAACCACTTCGGCGCGAATGAAACCGCGCTCCATGTCCGTATGCACCTCACCGGCTGCTTGCGGCGCGTGCGTCCCGGCGTGAATGGTCCAGGCACGCACTTCATCTTCGCCAACCGTGAAAAAGGAAATCAATCCCAGCAAATCATAGGAGGTGCGGATGAGCTTCAACATGGCGGATTGAGCGATACCCAAATCGTCTCTAAACGCTTTCGCCTCTTCGGGCGCAAGTTGCTGCATCTCCATTTCGATCTGCGCCGGAATGGGCAAGACCACCGTTGCCGATTGATTGGCAAAATCGTTAAATTGCAGGGAAATCTCTTCACCGCTTGCTATGTCCTTTTCGTCGATGTTAACGACGATAATAATTGGTTTCAGGGTCAGGAATTGGTAGCCTCTGATCAGAATTTCCTCTTCAGATGGCAAGTCAAGGACACGCAGTGGTTGTTCTTCTTCCAAAAGCTTTTTGCACTTGATGAGCACTGCTTGCTCGCGCACATCCTGATCGCTTTTTTTGACGCGCAGTTGTTTCTCCAGCCGGGCGAGACGGTTCTCCACGATACCCAAATCGCTCAGGATGAAATCAGCTTGGATACTTTGCAAGTCTCGGTAGGGATCGACGGAATTGAGCGGATGCGGCAGGTTCTCGTTCTCAAAGGCGCGCAGGACCACCAACAAGGCATCCACGCTACGGATTTGACCCAGAAACTGATCGCTAAAGCCGCGCTTTTTCTGCTCCTCCGCCGCCATGCCGGCGGAGTCGATGTACTCAACAGTCGCCGGCGTCTTCTTTTTAGGATTGAATATCGAATTCAATCGCTCCAATCGCTCATCCGGCACAGCGACGATGGCCTGATGCACTTCCTTCTTGCCACCCATAAACGCAGCCGTATCTACTTGCATGCCGGTGAGGGCATTGAACAGAGTGGTCTTTCCGGAAAGCGGCAAACCTACAATCACAATTTTCATTATCAGCCTTGGCCTTTAAGAGATGATCAACGCTGCGGCGCTTTGCGTAACTTGATCGAGGGAATCCAGTTTTTCCGATCTCAGTTTATCAAATTCCGGCCTAATTATCAAGGAGAAAATGCCCGGTCAGACGTCGCACTTTTACCGACTTAATTTGAGCTTGCGCCCTCGCTTTGGAGCTCGAGCTTTGCACGCACCGCCCGTTGCGGACGATTTTAAGTTTTGTTATGTGAAAAGAATTTTGCATATTTGCTCCACTCTAACCATGGCCATGCGCTTGTAGCGAATGAGGTGAGTTTTCATGTTGCAACGAAAAACGACCGGTTCCATCGTATGTCCCCGTTGCGGGCGACTCATATCCGCCAACGCCCGCGAGTGCATTCACTGCGGCCGCAAGAATCCCGGATTGTGGGGTTTTGGTCCGGGCTTGCGCAAAATCTTGGGCGAGAATTTCGGCGTGGCTTCCTATATCATTGGCGCTTGCGTTTTTCTCTACGCCATCGCCATACTCATGGACCCGGCGGCTGTGCTACAACATCGCTCCACTTTCAGCTTCTTGGCCCCCAGTAACTGGGCGTTGGATCGACTGGGCATGACGGGTGCCTTCGCAATTGCCGGAGGTCGCTGGTGGACCTTGCTGACCGCCATCTATCTCCACGCCGGCGTGTTGCACATTCTGTTCAACATGCTTTGGCTGAATCAGCTCGGGCAAATTGTGCAGGAGCTCTTCGGAACGTCACGAATGTTCTTAATATTCACCGTCTCCGGAGTATTGGGTTTCCTCCTCTCCGGCTTGTTTAGCATCCCCTTCACAGTTGGTGCTTCGGGAGCCATTTTCGGCTTGCTTGGCGCGCTGATCTATTACGGCAGATTTCGGGGCGGACAATTCGGCGCTGCCATCTATCGCCAGGTTGGAGTATGGGCGCTGGTGCTGTTCCTTTTTGGCTTTATGTCGCCGGCGGTAAACAACATTGCTCACGCCGGAGGCTTCATCGGCGGCTATCTTGCGGCCATGCTCATGGGCTATCAGGAGCGAAGATTGGAAACACTTTTGCACCGCCGATTGGCAGCCCTAGTCGCAATCCTAACTGTGGCTGCTTTTCTTATTGAAGTTCTTTCCTCACATTGACATCAAGTTGATCATCCGCGTAGGTCTCGAAAGTCACTGAACAAGGGAAAAAATGCAGACAAAAGGATTTCTACTCATACTCATTCTGCCGTTGTTGCTGAGCTGTGGCGGCCCTGAACCCACTCGTCAGCAAGAGGAGAAAGTCAGAGACATCATTGCGAGTTTTAACAGCGCCTTCGACAGCAAAAATATGTCCAAGCTGTTGACCTTGTGCGCTGACGACATGAGTTGGTATACTTTGAACGGCAAAATCCTGCGGAAGAATCAGATCATGGGATTCTTCGCCTCGCTCATGTCACGCTGGGATTCGATCAAGACGTCCGTTGCGAGTATAGAAACGAAAGTCGAGGGTGACATCGCCGTCGCAAGATACCCTTCGGAAATCAAAATTACCTTTGGTAGCAAAGAAAACACGATGCACAATCTTCAGACAATGATCCTCATCCGCCGGAAGGGCGAATGGAAGATTTGGCACTATCAGATGTCCACCGAATAGTCAGCGGGCATCGCCGACTTTATATGAAAGGACAGGAGCAAGAATGAGCAAGGAGCGGATAGGATTTATCGGCTTGGGGATTATGGGCCGGCCGATGTGCTTGAATCTGCTGAAAGCCGGCTATTCGGTGACAGCTTACAATCGAACGTCATCCAAATTGCAGGCGGTCACGTCAGCCGGTGCAAAAGGAGCAGACTCCCCAAGAGCAGTGGCAGACCGATCCGATGTCATCATTACCATGGTGACCGATTCTCCCGACGTGGAATCTGTTATCCTAGGACCGGAAGGAGTCATTCATGGCGCCAAACCCGGCAGTGTGGTGATCGACATGAGCACCATTTCCCCCAAAGTGACACAAATGATTGCGGAGCGACTGCAGCAAAACAAAGTCGAGATGTTGGATGCTCCTGTGAGCGGCGGCGACGTCGGCGCCATTGCCGGTACTTTGGCCATCATGGTCGGCGGTAAAAAAGCTGCGTATGACCGATGTTTGCCAATTTTTCAAGCGATGGGGAAAACGATCACCTACGTGGGCGCACACGGCATGGGGCAAACGGTCAAGCTCTGCAACCAGATATTGGTTTCGGTAACCAATATGGCCGTTTGCGAGGCGATCCTTTTTGCGCAAAAGGCCGGTCTTGACCCTAATATTATGATAGAAGCAACGAAGAATGGCGCTGCCGGCTCCTGGCAGCTTGCCAACCTGGGTCCCAAGATGGTGGCCCGCAATTTTGCTCCCGGCTTTATGATCGACCTACAGCAAAAGGACTTGCGCTTGGCATTGGAAGCCGCCCGCGATCAACATTTGCCAATTCCGGCGGTGAGCTTGGTGAGCCAATTATTTTCCGGCTGTCAGGCGCACGGTGAAGGTACCGAGGGCACGCAGGCGCTCATCAAATCGCTGGAAAGGTTGGCGGGGATTTCGCAAGCCGACCCACTGCCTTTGAGTCCGTGAACTATCGCGGAACTGCCTAGCACCCGCTCTTGAGGAGCACGGATAGTTGTCCGGCATTGTGCTTGCATCCTCTATGGGGGATAGCAAAAGCCAAAAAGGGTGCGTCCATGGCGTAGGCGTTGCAGAAAACCGTTCAGCATTCCCATTAGGTGGAACTATTTGATCAATTCTAAGACTCTTTCCGGGCGGTTCCGGGTTTGGCGGCGGCATTCCGATCTTACCTACCTGAGTATTCTTCTTTCCTTGCTGGTTGCCAAGTCCGCACTGGGCAATCAGCCCCATCGCTCGATCACTCACTTGGTTTCCGCCAACGGCCAGTGCACCATTCGCTACAACCTGGCGACCAGAAGCGTGGACTCCTTTCGCCCTCATTTGGCGGATTATTGGGATATTGGTGTTCTTACTCCAAATCTCATCGAAAGGGCCGGTTTCAGCCTTACCCTCAAGGGCAACACCGCCGATCTATCGATTCTGCCCATCAGTCACTCCGGCTACATCAACGGCACAACCATTATCAGAATCGAACAGTCCATCGGCAAACTGAAAGCCATTTCCTATCTCTGGACGCCGATGATTGTCGATTTCAAGGTGATGTTGATGGTTATACACATCCCCAATGCGGTGAATTTGGGCATCGAAATGTCCTCCGTCAACGGCTTCGCCACGGCGTTGACAACGGAATTGACGCCGATCAGAATGGCGCAGATTGAAGGGGATGACTGTTGGATCGGCCAAGCCATCATCTGGCACGCCGGCTTGCCGTTAGAGACCCTGGAAAAGTTAAAGCAAGAGCTGAGCAAAGCAAAGCCCAAATTGCTGTTGGAAGCCGAGCAAAGGTGGTGGAATCATTGGCATCGTTTGGGCAAGGCCCCTGCGGATATCATTGACAAAAAGTACGAGGTTCTGTTGCAGTCCGCGGCCTTCATCAAGGCGGCGCAGAGCCGTGAATCCGGGCCGGGAAATGGGCAAATCGTGAACACTCTCTCTTCCTCACACGAACGGTCGGCCTACTCCCGCGACATGGCCTATTCGATTGTCGCTCTCATCCGCATGGGGCATTTTCCGGAGGCCAAGTCGGCCTTGCAATTTCTGCTCAACGGCAAAAGCAGAGAGAACGTGACCTATCGTTTTCAGGGCAAGGACTGGGGCGTCGGCAAACCCTACGCCATTTCCCTCTCACATTACTATGGCATAGGCATTGAAAGAGCCAATCTTGCTTCCGATGCCCCTCTGCTGTATTTTGACGGTCTAGGACTCTTTCTTTGGGCGGCGGGAGAGTTTGTCAAACACGGCTCGGACATCGCGTATATCAAGTCAAGCTGGCCGCAAATCGAAAAGTATGTGATCGAGCCGCTCCTGAGCTCCATCGACCAGACCGGATTGGTGCGAAAGGACTCCGGCCTGTGGAATGAGCCGCTGCCGGGAGAACATTTTGCCTTCGCCTCTTTGAGCGCCTTTCGCGGCCTGAATAGCGCCGCCTTGATGGCGCGTACCATTGGACTGAGAGAGAAGGCAGAATTCTACACCAAGAAAGCCTCGCAGCTAAGAGAGAACATCTTGTCCCAGTTGACGGTCGGCTCTTCGCGCGTGCTCAGCAAAAGCATGGAGACGAAACGCTACCCTTACTTTTTGGATAGCTCCGGCATCGAGGCGATCAATTGGCAAGTTGTCGAGCCAAGCTGGAATTCTGCCAAGTCCACCCTGAAAGCCCTGGAGGCATTCCTTCGCGTCGGTGACTTGCCCAGAGGTTTTGCCCTGGGTTACAGTCGCGCGAGAGTAAAGGGCGATGAAAACCTCTTTGCTTCCCTTCGCGCGGTGGAGGCGCTTCGCATTATGGGTCATAAAAAGCGCGCCGAGCAATTGCTGAAATGGATTACCGAGCAAGCCTCGATGAACGGCGAAATGATTCCAGAGTACTTTACCAGCGCGGAAGCGGACTATGCCGGGGCTTATCCGTTGATTGGCATGGGTGCAGGGGCGTTCATTCTGGCAACGATCACCGAGACAAAATGATTGAGGACAAAATCATTTTGACTTTGGGTTGTGGTATCTGCGCCCAGATCAGGTTGATCCCGGTGTATCCGGGACTTGCATTTTGTCGGCCGGGCTTGAAATGCCAAAAGTAACTGTTGATTATGGCAATTCTGAATGATTAAATTTGCACAATTGTAGCCGGCTAAAACCACTCTGCAAATATCGCTTGCGGCTACCGAATGAATTAATAATCGCTTTTTCAATGAGTCTAAGAGTCAGAAATATGAAAAGTTTCTTAAGGCTTGGCCGGTTTATGCTGATCGCTGCCGGGCTGTTGCCCGTCTTTGTCATCTGTTCATTCGACGATCCCAAGGCCCCCTCGTGGGAGGTCCCGA
>DYKH01000131.1 GCA_020722685.1 Caldithrix sp.
TATTTCTGCAATCTATTTCTTTTCGCGCCAAAACGACAAGAGATGCGGACTATGACGTTCATCGCTATAGCCCAATACTTTATGGGAGAGGGAAGCAAAATACTTACTCGGATACTCCCCTGTTGATGTATTATGAGAGAAAAGCAACTTCGGACAGCTTGAGAGAAATCGCTTACACGGTCATTTTCAGCAACGAGGATGGCGGCACAGATACGGAAGGGCTGTTACAAAATTGGGGAAGAACCGCAGACATTGAATGGATCTATTCGGTATTTCTGGATCAGCAGGGGAATTGGGTCAGCAGCAAGTTTCAAGGTCGCCGTCACGAGGAAATACCCTATACCGGATCATTCGTCGATCAGCATGCGCTGCTGAATATTTGTACCGCGAACAACCTGGCCAGGCAGGATACGACTTCCGATTTGAAATTCTGTTTGACTCCAGCCTTTGAGTTGCCTCACGGGAAAACACGAGAGACGGCCATGGATCTCTACCCGTTCACCTATGAAATCACCGATTGGGAAATGCGCCGCGAGGGTAAGTATGAGCCAACAGCCGATCCACTGACCCAGCGGGCCAGTGACTTGCGTAATTATCTGATGATTGACATCGATTTCGTAGCAAACGGCAACGGAGTCCGCAACTTAATGCCCGCCGTCGCGCTGCTTGCGGACACGAATGTTTGGTACAGCGCGGATCATCATTTGCTGAAAAAAGGGCCATCCGATCGCTCCCCACGGCGAATGGCCATTGAGCTGCCCCCTGGCACTGGCGTGTCGGAACTGGCAATTCTGAAATTCATGAATCCACAATTTGCCGATTCCACCTCATACCTTGAGATTCGCGCCGTTCGACAGCTTGCCATGCTGGATCAGAGTTACCGGCTTTTGGTGCACCCATTCTCATGGTCCGGCCCGGCACGACGAATGGGAGCGTATCCCACCGAAGAAATCCGATTTTCACTGCCGGCTGGGCCATCCTAACGGGGAAACTAGGGACCAGCACTCTAAGTGAACGCGCTGATTTTAAGTGGAACGAGAAATCGGCGGCGACATGGCCACGGCCATCGACCTCCCTTAGTCATAGGCCAGCACGCGGATAATGCCCATGGTTGCTCCCGTTTCATCGGACGTGGTGGTATCGCTTACCGAGTAAATCTGCTTCACCTTGTTGGCTTTGATGAATTCATTTACCTGCTCATCTAGGGCGGTCAATTGGCCGGCGGTTTTGAAAATTTTCAGGTCGGAAGTAAAGGTGACGACCTTTGGCATAAGTTAGCTTCTCCTTTGCGAGTGGAAACCGCGAATCGTGATCTCGAATCACATTTTCTCGATGGCTTGCTCCACGACTCTCCAGGCTAACAAGGCGCATTTGACGCGAGTTGGAAAATCGCAAACGCCCTTGAGGGCTACCAGGTCTCCCAAGCGATCGGTGTTCACGCCTTCTTTGTTTCCCCTCACCATGTTGGAAAATTCATTAATCAGCTCTCTGATTTCCGCAACGGTCTTTCCTTTGAGCTTCTCCGTCATCATCGAGGCAGACGCCTGGCTGATGGCGCAGCCGGTGCCCTCGAATTCGACGCGATCCAGAGTGGGGCCATTGAATTTTACTGAAAGCTTAATCTCATCGCCGCAAAATGGATTCCTGCCTTCCAGACGCAAGTCGGCATCTTTTAGCGAGCCCCTGTTCTTGGGATACTTGAAATGCTCGAGGATGATTTCCTGATACAGCTCGTCTAAATCCATTTGGCAAAATAGTCCTTTGCTTCGTGCAAAGCCTGCACCAACGTGTCTACGTCTTTCGTGGTATTATACAAGTAAAAGCTCGCTCGCGCCGTCGCGGGAACCTTGAGTCTCCTCATGACTAGTTTGGCGCAGTGGTGGCCGGAGCGGATCGCGATATTCCTGCTATCCAAAAAAGTGGCTAGGTCATGCGGGTGAATAGCATCGAGGGAAAAGGAAATAGCCGCCCCATGCTCTTGCTTCGGACCGTATATTTTCATTCCGCGCAGGTCAGCCAATTGTGCTAAGGAATATTCAGTAAGCCGAAGGTCATTGGCTTCGATCCACTCCATGCCGACCCCGTCGAGAAAATCAATTGCCGCCGCCAGGCCGATGGCTCCACCGATATTTTGCGTGCCGGCTTCAAATTTCCATGGCAGATCGTTCCAGGTGGAGCTGAAGTAATCCACGTCGCTGATCATTTCTCCGCCAAAGTTGACCGGATCCATTTCTTGCAAAAGCTCAGCTTTTCCGTAAAGGACCCCGATTCCCATCGGCCCCAGCATTTTGTGACCGGAGAAGGCTAAAAAATCCGCATCAAGATCGGCAACATCCACCCGGGTGTGCGGAACACTTTGCGCGCCATCGACCAGGACCTTGGCTCCAAATTGGTGCGCGGCGCGGACGATTTGCTTAATGGGGTTGATCGTTCCAAGCGCATTGGAAATATGCGTGATCGCCACCAGCTTGGTCTTGGCAGATAGCCGTTCCTCCAACTGATTCAGACAAAGCTCTCCCTGCTCATCGAATTCAATGAAGCGCAGCTTGGCGTCAGTTCTTTGTGCCGCCATTTGCCAGGGAACCAGATTGCTGTGATGCTCCATTTCCGTGATGAGGATTTCGTCACCAGCTTTCACGAACTTTTGCGCCCAACCCGTGGCAACAAAGTTGATGGCCTCCGTGGCATTGCGGACAAATATGATCTCCTCCACCGATCTGGCATTGATAAAACGTGCCACTTTCTCCCGCGCCTGTTCGTAGGCAGCAGTGGCTTTTTCCGCCAAACGATACGCGCCGCGGTGGGCGTTGGCGTTCTGTTCCTCATAGTATCGGGTCATGGCGTCTATCACTTGCTGCGGCTTTTGGCTGGTGGCCGCGCTATCCAGATATACCAGTCCTTCGTTCTCCTTCTGCCGGAAAATTGGGAAAAAACTGCGGATCATTGTCGCGTCAAAGCCAAAAGATGGTACAGTTTTCGAAGCCAACGTTTCCATGTCAGTCTAATTCGACCTCTACTTTTCCATCGCGCACGCGTGCGGGATAGGTTTTCACCCCCTCATAAGCCGGCAAAGAAAGGACCTCGCCGGTTTTTACGTTGAATTGTGCGCCGTGCATGGCACAGGTAATTACTTCACCCTCCACGAATCCCTCGGAAAGCGGCACTTCCTCATGCGAGCAGCGATCTTCCAAGGCATAAACCTCTTCGCCAAGGCGGATAAGAGCGATGGC
The DNA here is from genome assembly GCA_020722685.1 of Caldithrix sp. The sequence continues at coordinate 3,231 of DYKH01000131.1, forward strand.
CCTTCTGCCAATCTGCACCCGATGAACAGTTTCAGGCAGCAAGCGATCAAAATCAATGACGGGGTTAAACGTCGGCATGTGTGTAGCTCCGGTTTTTGGGTGGGAGTCCTCCGCTACATGCACTATGCCCTGAGCATATTCGGAGACGGCCTCCCATTGGCTCTTATAACATTCCTAATTCCAGCTTTGCTTCATCGGACATCAAGGTTGGATTCCAAGCCGGCTCCCACACGACATCGACAAAAACATCCTTGACTCCCAAAACCGAGCGCACTTTGTATTCCACTTCAGCCGGCAGGCTTTCCGCTACCGGGCACGCAGGCGAAGTCAGCGTCATGGTAATCCCCACGACGCGGTCATCATCGATGTTGACCTCATAGATCAGCCCCAGCTCGTAAATGTTCACCGGAATTTCCGGGTCATAACAAGTGCGCAGGGCATCGATGATTTTTCCCATCAACTCTTCCATTTCGGGGGTTTCTGCCATACGCCTCGTTCCTTGCAATTGCTTCGTACTGATCTATTGTTGTCGATTGACTTACTACGCCGCCCGTCTGGCGAGTCTACCGGTCACCCACGCTTCCGCCTGTTGCCTCAGCGCGCCTACCTTGATGCGGTTCGTCACGTCCTCGGCAAAAGCTTGGATCATGATTTTGCGGGCACTCTCTTCACCGATGCCGCGGGCACGAAGATAAAAGATGCCATTGGGGTCGAGCTGACCGACCGTGCCACCATGGGTGCAGCGCACATCATCAGCGAAAATTTCCAATTGCGGCTTGGTATCGATTCTGGCGGTTTCCGACAGCAGCAAATTCTTGTTGGATTGAATGGCGTCGGTCTTTTGCGCCGGTTTGCGTACATGGATTTTGCCGGTAAAAACTCCACGAGATCGATCGTCCAAGATGCCTTTGTACAACTCACGACTTTGGCAGTGCGGCTGGGCGTGTTCTATCAACGTGTGATTGTCCACGTGCTGCTCGCCGGAAGTCAGGTACAGACCGTTGAGAATGCATTCGCTGCCTTCTCCGTCCAGCACCGCATGGACATCATTGCGAACGATGGCTCCACCAAAAGACAGCGAGTGGGAAGCAAAGCTGCTATTCCTTCCTTGATGGACGTGCTGAAAGGCGACGTGATAGGAAGCCTCACCCTCACGCTGAACCTTGTAGTGATCGACCACTGCACTATCAGCCACAACAATCTCCGTCACCGGATTGGTGAAATAGACCTCTTTGCTCAGTCCTACATAGCTTTCGATAATGGTCGCCTGGCTGCCTTCTTCGGCCACAATTAAGGTGCGCGGATATGAAACACCTTCGCCGGTATTGGGAACTGAGACAAACAACAAATGCACGGGCGTCACGCTTGCTACGCCTTTGGCAATGTGCACGACGCCGCCGTCCTCGATGAAGGCTGTATTGAGTGCTACAAATGGATGCTTCGCATACTGCGCATAGTGGGTGAGATGCTTCTCGATCAAGCGGGGTTGGCTATCCATTACTTTAGGGAGACTGCTCACCGTGACGCCATCTTCCGACAAGCCTGCAGAAGATAGCTTGGGAACAAATCTCCCATTGACGAAAACCATCTGGAGCACCGAGAGATCGCCATAGCTGAAATCGCGGATCAGCTCACCAAGGGCTGAGATGTCTGGATGCCACTGCCCTTGCTTGAAATGGCCGGTGGCGATGGGTGAAATATCCGTATGCCGCCACTCTTCGTGGCGAAGGGTTGGGAAACCCAATTCTGCAAAACGGGCGATAGCCTCTTGTCGAATTCTGTTGATGGAAGATCCGGCCCTGCCGTTTAGATTCTTCTGAAACAGCTCAAATTGAGCCAGATACCAATCAATATAATTTTCTGGTTGACTCATACCACGACCTCCTATACCGCCACGTCGATGCCTTGCCGAGTGTCTTCTTTCACCCAGTCGTAGCCGTATTCTTCCAGATGTAGAGCCAGAGCCTTGCCGCCAGACTTGACGATGCGACCGTCAAAGAGCACGTGGACAAAATCGGGCACGATATAATTCAGCAACCGCTGATAATGAGTCACCACCACCACCGCATTGTCTTTGCTGCGAAGCTTGTTGACTCCGTTGGCGACGATTTTCAGCGCGTCGATGTCCAAGCCCGAATCGGTTTCGTCCAAGATGGCCAGCTTGGGCTCCAACACCGCCATCTGGAAAATCTCGTTGCGCTTCTTCTCGCCGCCGGAAAAGCCCTCATTAATCGAGCGGCTCAGAAAGGCCTCGTCCATCTCCACCAGCTTGAGCTTATCTTTAGCTAGGCGCAAGAAATCGCTGGCCCCGGTTTTTTCCAGACCCCGATAGGCGCGTATCTCGTTCAGTGCTGTGCGCAAAAAATAGGAGGAATTGACGCCCGGGATTTCTACTGGGTATTGAAATGCCAAGAACAAGCCCTCGCGAGCGCGATCTTCGGGTGACATCTCCAGCAAATCCTTGCCGAGGTACGTCACCTGCCCCGCCGTCACGGTATATTCCGGCCGGCCGGCTAAGACCTGCGCCAAGGTGCTTTTTCCCGAACCGTTCGGTCCCATAATCGCATGAATCTCACCGACGCCGACGTGCAAATCCAAACCCTTTAATATTTCCTTGCCCTCGACTTCAACATGCAAATTTCTAATCTCTAACATCGATCACTTTCTCCGAATTGTGTACATCACTTTATGAGCCGGAATCCATCCTCAACAAGATTTTCTCATTCTTCCAGAATCGACCCATTGCCTACAATCCTTGACATCGCTTGACTACTCTTGACTATCGCTTGACGAATGATTGACAATTGTTTGACTATCGTTTGCCCACTTTTTTTACCCCACACTCCCCTCCAGACTCACACTCAGCAGCTTTTGCGCTTCCACGGCAAATTCCATGGGCAGTTCCTTAAAGACCTCTTTGCAGAAACCATTCACGATCATGGAAACGGCGTCTTCCTTGGAGATGCCTCTCTGGTTGAGATAAAAGATCTGATCCTCACCAATCTTCGAGGTGGTAGCCTCGTGCTCCATTTGCGCCGTGCTGTTATTCACCTCGATGTAGGGAAAAGTATGCGCGCCACATTTGTCGCCAATCAGTAGGGAATCGCATTGAGAAAAATTCCGTGCACCTCTGGCACTTTTGAGGATCTTCACTTGCCCGCGGTAACTGTTTTGGCCAAAGCCGGCAGAAATGCCTTTTGAGACAATCGTGCTGCGCGTGTTCTTGCCGATGTGAATCATTTTCGTTCCCGTGTCCGCCTGCTGATGATTGTTGGTGAGGGCAACGGAATAGAACTCACCGATTGAGTTATCACCCATCAAGATACAACTGGGGTATTTCCAGGTGATGGCCGAGCCGGTCTCGACTTGTGTCCAGGAGACCCTGGAATTGACTCCCTTGGCCAAACCTCGCTTGGTAACAAAATTGTAAACCCCGCCTTTGCCGTCCTTGTCGCCGGGATACCAATTTTGCACCGTGGAATATTTGATCTGAGCGTTGTCGTGGGCGATCAGCTCCACCACCGCGGCGTGCAATTGGTTTTCATCGCGCATGGGCGCAGTGCAGCCTTCCAGATAACTTACATACGCTCCCTCGTCAGCGATGATGAGCGTTCGCTCGAACTGGCCGGTCTTGGCGGCATTGATGCGAAAATAGGTGGACAGCTCCATCGGGCAGCGAACGCCTTTGGGTACGTAGACAAAGGAGCCGTCGCTAAAGACTGCCGAATTGAGAGAAGCAAAAAAATTGTCATTATAAGGCACAACCGTGCCCAAATACTTTTTGACCAGATCGGGGTGATTTTGCACTGCTTCAGAAAACGAGCAAAAAATGATTCCTAACTCGGCCAGCTTTTCTTTGAAAGTGGTGGCAACGGAAACGCTGTCCAGCACGGCATCCACTGCCACGCCCGCCAATGCCTCTTGTTCGGCAAGAGGAATTCCCAATTTGTTGTACAGAGCCAATATGGCGGGATCCACTTCCGCAAGGCTGTTGGGCCCGCCCCTCTTTTTCGGCGCCGAATAGTAAACAATGTCCTGATAATCGATGGGAGGATATTTAATGTTTGCCCAAGTCGGCTCCGACATAGTCACCCAATTCCGATAAGCCTTGAGACGCCATTCCAGCATGAAATCCGGCTCGTTCTTTTTTGCAGAGATCATGCGAATGATATCTTCGTTCAATCCTCGCGGAACGGAATCTGCCTCAATCTCGGCCGAGAAACCATATTTATATTCTTGGTTCGCCAATCTTTCGATGGTGCTAAGTTCAGTACTCATCCAATAACCTCTACTTCCAATGAAACTCTATCTTTATCTTTTGTTTGAGCAGCAAGTCAGGCAGACCTTTTATTGAGTCGTCTCTACGGCACACAAGTCAGCCAAGGTAACGGTTTTGAAATAAGAAACCAGTTGCTTCTGAATAGGTCCAAAGGTCGATTTTAGATCGCAGATTTCGTAACGATCACAATTGTGCTCCGCATCTTCGCATTCCGTCAGACGGATGGGCCCTTCGATAGCTTGGACAATGTCAGCTAAGGAAACCTCTCTTGCCGACAAATTCAAAACGTACCCGCCATACGCCCCTTGAACCGAACGAATGATTCCCGTCTTGGTCAGCTCCTGCAGAATCTTGGCCAGAAGCTGCTGGGGGATATGATATTGTTCGGCTATTTCTCTGACCGTGGCCATACGCCCAGCCGGCAAAGAGGTGACGTAGCGCAGCGCCATAATGCCGTATTCTGTCTTTTTGCTCAATTTCATCATAAACTAAATCGGACTAATTTGGTCCTATTTGTGCAGGTACAACAGAAGCGCGGTGGAACTTATTCCCTCTTTAAAGGGATGAGTCAAACTCGGGATGGCTCACGAGAGGGACATCGAATAGTTGGATGACAGGTGATTCGCAGTGAATACAAGCTATAGTAAATCCCAAGCAGAGCGAGTCCATTCTTCGGTCATAAATAAAAAGGCGAATCACTTGGATTCGCCCGAAAATTCAGATTTGGCGTGATGGCTACAAATAATCGCTGCGATAATCTTTGATATCTGCCTTTGCTTTTAGAGCTTGGTACCAAAGACCGAACATGGCCTGTTGTCTATTTTGCAGCACCTGCCGTTTGAGGGATTCTTTTTGCTGGGTAAACTCCTGCTCGTTGAAAGGCGTTTTGTCCACAAGCTGCAATAGGTAATAGCCGCGTGTGCTTTCCACGGGAGGTGCAACTTGGCCGATCTCCAAGCCAAAAGCGGCGCCAACAAAGCGCGGCTCGCGTCCGACATTCTGCACATAACCAGACATGGTAAAAAAGTCCGTCTGTTGAATCGTCAAGCTGTCTTGCCCGGCGACTTCCTCAATGGTGGCGCCGGCTTTTAGCTTTTCGTAGGCTGACTGACAACGAGCTTTTGCCAACTCTAATCGTTTCTGATTTTTCAAACTGGAAATGATTTGGGCGCGAACCTCTGTTAGCGGTTTTGTGTGCTCGGCGACAATCTCCGCCACCGAGAAAACGACAAAGCCTTTATCCAGGTAGAATACGTCGCTCACTTTGCCCTTTTCACTTCGGAACACATAGCGATTGATCCTGCGTTCCATGCCAATGCCCGGAATGACGTCCTCTGAAGCGAACAGCGGGCTTTGTTGTACCGCCACGCCTTCGGCCTTGGCGATGGTCGTGAGATTGCTTTCTTTGGCGGCTTCGGCGATGTAATTGGCTTCATCGCGCAAAGCCTCGCGCGTCGCTGCCGAAGGCTCGAACTTGAGCAGCACGTGCCTGGCTTTAACCTCCAGCTCACCCTTCTCCTGTTTCTTATCTTCTACTTTGATAATGTGCAGGCCGAATTGCGTCTGCACCGGCCCAACCACTTCTCCCGGACTGGCAGCAAAGGCGGCATCTTCGAAGGGCTTTACCATGGAGCCTTTTTTGAAATATCCCAAGTCTCCGCCATTCTTGGCTGAGCCGGGATCTTTTGAATACAACTCTGCAAGCTCGGCAAAATCACCGCCAGCCTTTGCCTCGGATAAAATATCCTTGGCCTGCGCAAACGTTGCCTCAGAGTCTGCCTTGGTCGCCTTTACTTCCAATAGCACATAGTCGATCTTGCGTTTTTCCACCTCGTGGAATTCTTTGTCGCTGTGCTTGTCATAGTAATCTTTGATTTCTTCATCTCTTGGCTCAGGAACATACTTGGTAAAATTGGCGGCGTTATAAAAGAGATAGTGCACCTTGGCCTTTTGATTGCTCTTCATGTATTGCAGCCTAGCGTCATCATCCGTAACAATGGCGGAAGCGCGAATCAGATTGTCCAGATCTTGCATCGGCATTACCAGACGAACGTACTCTTCAACCGGCCCCCAGTTGGCGGAAGGATTTTCCAAAGCTGCCTTGTATTTCTTCAGATCAAAGGTCCCGGCGGAATCCAAAAAGGCCTCGTTGTTGCGCAAAATATCCGGGGGATTATTATAAAGCTCTTCCACGATGGCGGCATCGGTCGGTTCCAAGTGAATTTTCTGCGTCACCTTGGCCAGCAGTCGTTGCTGCAAAAGGTTTTCATAGACCTTGTTCTCGATTTGCTGTAGCTGATAGCCTTCAGCGTCGCTGCCGGATTGTTCACGGTAGGAGGCCAGCTCCTGTTGATAGCGATTGTAAAACTCATCATAGGTGATTTCTTGGCCGTTAACAACAGCAATCACACCCTTGGGCTGTCGACTCTTAAACCCGCCCATTCCCCAGTCTATGATGATGGTCAGGATGAATGCGAATACCAAGATCATTAAAATGGTTTTGGTATTCTCGCGCATCCGGTTCATTAGAGCCATGTTGGTATCCTCGTTGACAAAGTAGAATGTGTCCAAAAAAGGAATAATGTTAATCCGTTGAATTCGCTGTTAACGTATGGTTATGAAACCGTGAGAATCTAATGCCTTCGGTGTTTCCGAGCACAGGAGGAGTTTTAAGTCAAACCCTGAAATCTGAATGGCATGCAATCCCGTTTCAACCACAGCGGCGAAATATAGCATGGCGCCAACAAAAATGCAAGGTGTTTTTCTGCGCTTCGTTGTCGCGCAGGTGAGGATGGATCCTTGAACAGCAAGGTGGTTCGCTCACGGTCAGTCCGAGGTTGAGGTTTTCTGTTGCTTATTAACAAGGAAATAATTAAAATTGGCCCCAGTCATTTTGGAGCGAAGATGTTGGTGGATTTGGCTGTTATCAGTTTGTGGGGAGGATTGGTCGCATTGGATACAACGGCTGCCTTTCAAGTGCTCATATCACATCCGTTGGTCTCTGGGGCTGTTGTCGGATTGCTATTGGGCAATCTTCCTTTGGGCTTTGCAGTCGGGATTATTTTGGAGCTTGTGTGGCTGAGCGAATTCCCGGTCGGCGCCGCGCCGTTTTCGGAGGGCAACATCGGGGCCACAGTGGCGGCCGCAATCGCCATTATCGTAGCCGAGCGGACTGGCAGGCCCGTTTTGTCCGAATCTTTGGCATTGCTTGTCGGGGTGTTCGTTAGCATGATCGGCGGCCGACTGGTCATATTGCTGCGGCGAGCCAATGGTAGATTGTACCAGAGTATTTTGGATAATAAGAAACTGACCGTGAAGATGGTGGAGCGTTACCACTTCTCAGGGATTGCCTTGTCGTTTCTATCCGGTATGTGTCTGACAGCCTTGTCGGTGGTGTTTTTTGGCGTCCTTATCCTGCCCGCCATAGTCAGCTATCTACCGGCATCTGTTGACGACTTTTTGGCTCCTGTCAGAACGGCTTTTTTAGGAATCGGATGCGGAGTCTTGGTTTATTTATTTCTTAGCCGAAAGAATTGGTGGCTCATGGTGGTTGGAGCAGCAATCGGCATTGGGCTGTATTTTGCGTAGAGGTCAAGGTCATCAAAGTGAAGTGATGGAAAAATTGCCGGATTCAGCTCGTCAGACATCAAAGGAAGGCTATACGACAAAGCGAATCAAACGATCCGACTTGATTCGCATGCTGCTGCGCTGTTTTTTGGTTCAGGGGTCGTGGAATTTCAAATCCATGATTGGACTGGGCTTTTGTTATTGCGCCACTCCCATCGCAAAAAGGCTATTCGATTCTCCCGAAGATCAGGATAGCTTTTTGCGCCGGCATCTGGAGTTTTTCAATGCCCACCCTTACTTTGCAAGCTGGTGTTTGGGCGCGGTTGCCAAATTGGAAGAGGATGCCGAACGCAAGAATTGGATGGATTATCATCCCATATCCGTTTTCAAAGAGAGACTGATTGGCCCTTTGGGTGTTCTTGGTGATCGGCTTTTTTGGAGCGGGATTAAACCGGCGGTCGCCGGCATGGGCGTCTGGCTGGCGCTTTCCATAGATTGGATCGCTTTACCCATTTTTTTGATCTTGTACAACGTGCCGCACATTTACATCAGGGCCAAGGGTCTGCGACTTGGTTATCGAAAAGGTTTTGATATTGTATCGGATCTTTCGGTTCGACGTCACGAAACTTGGTTCTCAGTGGTAGAAATAATTGGTAGCTTGGCAACAGGACTTTGCCTTACCTCTTCAGTGCAATGGTCTCACCAATATGGCTCTACCTCGACGATCAGCTTCCTGCTGTCTGTGACTATTGCGATCATCTTCCTGCGTCATAAAAAGTCTATCAATCTGGCGCTGCTGGTAGCAACCGCTGTAGCCGTCATTTTGGGCGTAGCTTGGCAGCAGTAAAGTCTCTTGCTTTTTACAACAGCAATCGACATAAAACGTGAGTTGGGCGTTGGACATTCAAAGAATGCTGGAGGGTGCGTGAATCTGCTTTCTCAATTTTGGGGAAGAAATCAATGCCTTTGGCCTCAGCGCCTTGACTTGTCATTGCGGCGTCGGTAAGAGGACGGCTGCCGAGCTCCAATCCCTGTCGTGGGGATGTTTCGATTGAGCAGTCAGATATTTGCTTATTCCACAGGAAAACCTGACTGCTGCAGGAGTTGAGCCGTACAATACGTGAGAGATTTGTATGCAACGTGAAGTTTTTAAGATTAAGAACAGATTAGGAATTCATGCGCGGCCGGCGGGTCTGTTGGTCAAGACGGCGGCCCGCTTTAAATCTTTCGTCTACATTTCCAAAGATGGCAATGAAGTAAACGGCAAGAGCATTATGGGCGTCCTAATGCTTGAGGCTGCCTATGGCAGCAAAATTGAAGTGCGAATCGAAGGCGAGGATGAGATGGAAGCCATGAAAGAAATCAAGGATCTGATCGAGCGGCGAAAGTTTGACGAAGAGTAATTGCCTTGCAGAGGAAGAATCGCTCCAACGTGAGTCACACCATGCTAAAAAAACTCGCTGAAAAAAAAGGAGAATTACAGGTTCAGGGCATAGCGGCCTCACCCGGGATCGCTATCGGTGAAGCTTACGTCCTAAGGCCGGATACGTTGCATGTCGAATCTCAAGTGCTGCTCGACAAAGATGTCAACGCAGAGATTGAAAAGTTCTTGCACGCGGTAGAAAAAACCAAGGATGATTTGCAGCGGCTGCGGGCGGAGACTGCCAAGTCTCTGGGTGAAGAGAGTGCTCGAATATTTGAGGCGCATCAGCTCATGCTCGAAGACGAAATGATTATCGATGAGACGGTGCGTCGCATCAAAGCCGAAAAAAGAAACGCGGATTTGATCTTTCTCAAAGTCATCGAGTCGTTGGAGTCGTCCCTTGCAAAATTGGGGGATGAATACTTCAAAACACGTAGCGCGGACTTGCGCGATGTCATGCGGCGGGTTATTAAAAACTACCAGGGGGACGGTCAAGCACTCCGTACTCAATTGCGAAACCCAGCAGTGATCATTTCGCGGGAGCTTTCCCCCTCCGACACGGTGAGCCTCGACCGCAGCAAAGTTCTCGGCTTTGCCACTGATTTGGGCGGACGAACCTCGCACGCGGCGATCATGGCCCGGTCCCTAAAAATCCCATCCGTGGTCGGCTTGTTCACAGCCTGTCAATGCATAAAGTCAGGGGATACGGTCATTCTGGACGGCATCCAGGGCATATTGATTGTCAATCCAAACCGCAAAACCGTCGACAAGTATCGAAAGCGTCAGGAAGAATATTCCCGCTTTGGACAAAAGCTGGAGCATGTAAGGCACCTGCCAACGCGAACGCGAGACGGCAAAGACATCGAGCTTTCGGCCAACATTGAATTCCCGGATGAAGCCAACACCTTGGACGATAAGGGCGCTGCGGGCGTGGGTTTGTATCGAACCGAGTATTTATATCTAACCCGCCCCCAATTGCCCACCGAAGAGGAGCAGTTTGCCGAATATTCGCAGTTGGTAAAAGCGCTGCAAGGAAAACCGATCATCATCCGGACTTTGGATGTTGGCGGCGACAAGCTGCCGCACTCCATCACTCTGCCGCCGGAGGACAATCCATTCTTAGGCATTCGCTCCGTCCGCCTATACAAGACAAACGAAGGCCTTTTCAAGACCCAGTTGCGCGCCATCATTCGCTCCAGCATCTTTGGCAATATCCGCATCATGTTCCCGATGATCTCGTGCGTTTCGGAAATGCGGTATTGCCAGGGCATGGTAGAAAAGGTGAAGGAGGAGCTGCGCTCGGAAGGAATTCCTTTCGCTGAAAGCATTCCCGTGGGCGCCATGATCGAAGTTCCCTCTGCCGCGGTCATCGCCGACTATATTGCCCGCGATTGTGATTTCCTGAGCATCGGGACAAACGACTTGATCCAATATACTCTGGCAGTGGACCGCGGCAATGAGCAAGTCGCCTACTTGTATCAAGCTTTCAACCCGGCCGTCCTGCGGCTGATTCGTCTCATCATCCAAAAAGGCCATGAGCAAGGCGTTTGGGTGGGAATGTGCGGCGAGATGGCCAGCGACCCCATCGCCACCATGGCTCTGATCGGCATGGGTCTCGACGAGTTTAGCGTCAGTCCGATCTCTCTTTTGTTGATCAAAGAAATCATCCGGCGCGTTGAGTACGCCGAGTGCGAAAATATGGCCGAACGCGTTTTAACCTATGACACGCCGGAGGACGTACAAAGTTATCTGAGTCGCGTTTTTAATAGAAAGTTCAAAGACCTGGTATTCTAAAGATAATTTTGGGAGCTAACACTTAATGATCACTAGTCAAAAAATATCGCGGTTA
>DYKH01000514.1 GCA_020722685.1 Caldithrix sp.
TACTGGTACCCGCGCTATATTTTGGGCAAAAGGGCTTATTATTGGAACTTTACAACTTTCTATTCGCTGAAAATTTTTCAAAATCGTGAATTTCTGGTAAGCTCAAGGAATGAGCCAAGAAATTACCGTAACTACCGAACGAATTGACGATTTTCCACTGTTGTTGTCAGTCATGCTGCGCCTGGGATTGCCCGACATTTTCGACCGCCATCTTGGGCGTCACGGACTGCATCAGGGTCTCAGTTGGGGCTGGATTGCGACCATCTGGTTGGCACACATTTTGACCGAGAGCGATCATCGTAAGCAGCCTGTCCAAGCCTGGGTGAAGCAAGCACAAGAAACGATTGTGAGAATTAGCGGCCAGCAGGTAAACGAATTGGATTTTACCGATGACCGTTTGACGCTCTTGCTTCGCCGCCTGAGTAAACCAGCAACCTGGCAAGCCATTGAAAGGGAACTGGGGCAAAGTATTCTGCGTGTGTATGAATTGACGCCGAAGGACGTGCGTTTGGACACCACTACCGTGTCCGGTTACCATGCAGGCGGTAAAGAGAGTTTGTTCCAGTACGGTTACAGCAAAGATGACCCGACATTGCGGCAGGTCAAACTGATGGTGGCTGCGCTTGATCCGCTTGGGTTGCCTTTAGTGAGCCAGGTAGTGGCTGGCAATATTGCGGATGACAAACTCTACATCCCGGCTATCGACCAGGTACTGCAAATCATCGATGGAATAGCGCTTTTGTTCGTTGGCGACAGCAAAATGAGCGCCCTGGCTATTCGGACACACATCCAGCACTTGCATCACCACTATCTTTGTCCACTGGCGCAAACCGGAGAGACCGCGCAGGAGCTGGAAAAGTGGGTTGAAGCGGCCAACAGCGGTGAAAAAACGCTGACATCTGTTTCCGTTGAGCGCGAAAATGGCAAGACCGACCCGTTGGCGGAAGGCTACCGGTTTGAACGCACAGTTCAGGCGAAAGTGCTGGTAGATGGTAAAGAGCAAGTTAACACTTGGACCGAGCAGGTTTTTGTGGTGCGCTCAGAAAGTTACCGCAAAAGCCTGTTGGAGGGTTTGGAGGGACGCCTGCAGCGTGCGACAGAAAAGTTACTGGCGCTGACGCCTGCTCCAGGACGCGGAAAGCGTCAGTTTCAAGAGGAAGCCGAATTGGTCAGCGCGGCAAACGCCATTCTCAAGGAGCATAACGTTGAAGGGCTGTTGAGCTATACCTTTGAACGTCAGGAAAAACGCCAGAGCAAGTATCTTGGTCGGGGTCGCGGCGCTCCTGACCGGCCCAAGCAGGAAGTTGTCACGGTTCGTTATCAAATTACAGCGGTTATTCGACAGGAAGAAGCGCTTGCCGCTCATCAAAAAACACTGGGCTGGCGTGCCTACGTCAGTAACGCTCCGGCAGACCAACTCAGTTTGGAGCAAGCGGTTCTGACTTACCGGGATGAATGGGTCATTGAACACGGCTTTCATCGCCTGAAAGGAGTTCCACTCTCGCTCAATCCATTATTTGTCAAAAAAGATGACCAGGTAGTTGGTCTAACCAACCTGCTCAGTATCGCGGTGCGAATGTTGACCCTGATTGAATTCACTGTGCGCCAGAAACTTACCCAGAACCAGGAAAAACTGGTTGGCTTGATCGGGAATAATCCCAAGAAGGGCATCGACAACCCAACCACCGAGCGCTTACTGAAGGCTTTTGACCGCATCAACCTCACAATCATTCATTCGCCTGACGGTATCGTTCGTCACGTTACGCCACTCTCTAAGTTGCAGACCCGCATTTTGGAATTGCTTGGCTTATCACCGGCCATCTACTCGAAACTGGCAGAAAATTCATGAAAGTCAAAACCATTTCAGCGAATGGAAAGTTATCAAGAGGAAAGATGATTCCCCTTGAAAATGTATAAAATAACCAAATTCAAAATGAATTTTGGCTCTCTGGTAGTTTGCGTGGCGACCCCCACATGTGAGGGTGTGATTTTGGCGATATTGTGCGGTTTTGCCTAAAAGGCACGCCTATATAGCTGTCCAGAAAAGTTTTGGGTCTCTAGGATTTCACATGGAACTTGCAAAAATCCCCCCATATCTGGACGCTAATTCTGTCA
>DYKH01000515.1 GCA_020722685.1 Caldithrix sp.
GAACGGGGGTGCGGAGGGGCGCGGCGCATTGCTAGAGACGGCGGCGGCTAAAGCGTGTGCCGTTGGGCAGCTTCACCGCCACAGGAGAAAGGCAACGATGAAACGCACATCAATTTTAGTTTTGCTGATTGGTTTGCTGTTGAGCGCCTGTGCGCCTGCGTCCATGCCGGCGCCCGCGCCTACGGCTACGCCTGTTCCCACAGACACGCCTGTACCCACAGCAACACCTTTGCCCACAGACACGCCCACGCCAACCTCCACGCCGAGAACTCCCGTAAAAGTTTTAGAATCTACTTTCCTATTCCCATCTCCAGACAGTGCTACGGGTCAGAGTATTCCTCTTGGAGCAGGCACACTGGTTTATCCGATGGGTAAATATGGGGACTTCATTTGGGTTGAAGTCAACCTTGCTGGTGCAACCCAAACGGGATTTGTGCCTGCATCGGCACTCAATGGCATATCTGCTCTCGCTTCTTTGGATGAAAACGCGGTACCCTGGAGCAACCATACCGACGACTTGGAAGCCCATCTTACCATTAACCCAGACGTTTCGTTCAGTGCCGACGAGAATGTTATCACTGTTGATAATTCAAAGCATGATTACTACAATGACTCTGTTCCTTACCTTTTGAAGCCATTTTCTGCTTTTCGTCTAACTTTTCAAATTCATACAAGCGACGGGCAATTCGGTTCAATCAAGTTAGCTAATAAGCCGAACAACACTGATCCAAAGATAGAATGGTGGAAAGATATTCGGCGAGTAGATTTTGCCACTTATAAGGGAAATCTTCAGATTGACTTACGGGACGGACGCACCGAAAATTCTGCTACAACAATTAGGCTGAATATCCCAGACACCAAAACCATCACGGTTACTTTCCTCGATGCGCAAGGAAAGACCTTTTCAATCACAGATGCATCTGGTCAACAAATAAGGCAAGTTGATGTAACTAAAGTCGGTGGATTGAATTTCCCAGATGGTCTATTTCCCGAAAAGAAAATATATATTGGCCGTGTAGTACCTCCTGGCTCCAAGTGGAGTGTTCGTTTCCTCTCATTAGAGTCTGCTCCTGACGGGAAGTTCGTCAAAGCAGAACCCACCTTGCGCCGGTTAGCCGAACAGGCGGGTATTTCCTTAGGAACAGAGTTTAGTTGGTGGCGAATGCAGGATCCACGCTACTACGAGTTAATTTTCGACAACTACAATACTCTTATCCTGTCAGAGTTTAGTTGGAAAGGATTTTGGCGTGGACGGGGGAATTATGACTTTGAATCGTTAGATAGGATTGTAGATTGGGCTATTCGTCATGGCTTTCGTGTACGCGCCTCTCATTTGGTGTGGGGCGCAACCGAAGAGACTTTAGATGTTTTGCCTGACTGGTTGACGCAGGGAAAATTCTCACGAGACGAATATATCCAGATTCTTAAGGAACATGTGACGACGGTTGTAAGCCATTTCAAGGGACGGGTAACTGAATGGAGCATCGCAAACGAAGCGATCAGCCGAAGCGCTTGGAAGGGTTCCGATTTTTGGATGGACAAGATCGGACCAGAATATATTGAGCTGAGTTTCCATTGGGCACGCGAAGCCGATCCCAATGGCATTCTTATTTTTAATGATAACAACAACGAAAGCCCTCGCGATGGAGAAACAAGGCGAGTTATTAACGGCATGTATGAAACTGTCAGAAAGTTGAAATCTGATGGTGTTCCGATTGATGTCGTAGGAATGCAGATGCACTTGCTATTGAAATACAGCAGTCAGATTCCCCCCAAGAAACAGGATGTACTTGACACGATGCGTAAGTTTGGAGAACTTGGGGTAAGAATTTACATCACCGAATTCGATGTTGACGTGCACAGAATATCTAGTAATCCGCGAGAACGCTGGGAGTATCAAGCAAACCTCTATCGGGATATGTTAGAAGCCTGTATAGAGTCAAAGGTTTGCACCAGTTTTGCCACCTGGGGAGTTTCTGACTCGACCTCATGGATTACATGTGAAGAAAAGTGGTGTGTTAAAGTACCTGATGCTGACCCATTGATGTTCGATAAAGATTTCAACCCAAAACCAGCGTACTTTGCTGTTCGTGATGTTTTGTTGCAGCATATAA
>DYKH01000516.1 GCA_020722685.1 Caldithrix sp.
TGCGATCGCACCTCCCCACCAAATCGCTCTCGACGCGGGATACACCGATGCCACCGCGATCGACCACATAGATTCACCACCTCCCAGGTCGACTGGGCTCGAATAGCTTATTCCTACGCGCTCATCGCCCCAGAATGCGCGTGTACCAGCGTTTCCCTCAGTGCGTGCAGCGCAGGCAATGCGAAGCCCTGGGAATTCATCCTTGAGCGCAAGTCCGTTCAACATAGTGTCTACATCGATCGCGATGCTGATAAAACCCCAGAGGTCTAGCGTCTTAAAAACAGGAAATCTCAGAAAAGCAAGATCTACACCCTCTGCGGATACTTCCGGCCCCTGAAGCACCACCTGCTTTTTACTCACCGCCTGGATAAGTGCGTGCATTCTTTCAGGATTATCGAGCAGATCGTGGCCTATCGAGGCTGAATTTTTTTCCTCGGGGAAGGAATATCTAATAATCGCACCTGGGGCGAGCGTAATTGCGCTTATATATGGATATCGAAGCATGGCGGAATCGGCGAGCGATTTTATCGATACATAGCTCGCATCACCACCTTCGAGGATCAGAGATCTGAATTGCTGTCCTGTGTCGAGAAGTGCATCAAGCTGCTTAGTGACGCGGAGCGCGATTCTCTCAGAGGCAGCGCTGAGCAGTGACGCCTGAGCATCCAAGACGTTCGCGCAAAGTTGAAAGAAGGAAAAGAGGATCAGCCCAACCAGTACAATTGGGATGAGAATAAGCCGCAGGCTAATGCGCTTGCCCTCCCGGCCGCTTTTCTTTGCCATAATTTACTTGTGGAATCATATCATGAAGGTGAATGGGTACACTATACAAAAATCGAGTAGGAGGGGGCTTACGCCCCCTGTTCTCTCACACCACCGTACGTACGGTTCCGTATACGGCGTTTTCCTGAATACTATCTATTCAGACACAATCGATCGATCATCGAAACGAGTCCTTTGCTGTTTTCGACCAGACCCTCAATCAATTCCGTCGTTTCGGGGTTCGTCATTTCCGTTCCCGCCATCGAGCCCTCCACACATGCGCCTGCTGTCGGGATTCCGTCCCTATCCTCCACGTTCATCGTTCTCATCTCCGCTATCCGGGAGACTGCTTCGTGTCTGTGTTCATTGGTACTCATGAAGGTCCGACTGACCCGCTGTTCTGTTCGTCAGGCCAGCGCTTTGGTATAGTGAGCTCCGCTCACTGAGCTTCTTTCAGATTCAGGGTCGCCCCTGACATCCTTGGTGTTCGGCTCACGGTTCTCCTTACCGGGTCCGTACGGGACTTTCACCCGCAAGTAGGTGTGCCCTGCCGGGCGCACCAGCAAAAAAACCGACAGGGAAAATTCCCTGTCGGCTCCCAATACACCAAATGTCTATTTAATTGTTAGAGCGCGACAAGCGAAATTGTCAGCACATCCTCATAGGTTCCTGCAGGCAAACTTAGCGAGGCGGCTGTCTGATAAGTAACTGAAACATTCGTTGTTGTCGCAGACTGGGGAGCGCTTTTTGTAATCTCATAATTTGTCGCCAAATTGATGCCGGTTGTCGTACCAAAGGTGACCAAATAAGGATATTCTTCTGTTCCGCCCGTACGAATCATTTTACCGCCATTGTTTGAGTGCAAAACGATTTTCTAGCTCGCCAGGTTTGATGAGATGGTTACCGAACCGAGTGCCGCTGATGTCTGAGTAGGATCCAAGGCTTTAGTACCTGGAATTGTGGTAGTAATGCTCAGTGAAGCTCCAACCGTCGCTTGAAGGGTAGTAGAAATGGAATCTGCCGCGAATACTGGCATGCTCAGAATTACCAGAGCCAGAACCAACAGTACACCTTTTTTCATACACTTTCTCCTTCAGGCAATAAAGCCCAAACTATATTTTTATTTTATTGTAGTTCCTTTCTATTAAGCTGTCAATTATTAATATGCGGGACCAAAAATTGCTGGATTTTAAAACAAATTCGCAGATTGCACGCATAGAAAAACTCTCGGCAAGGGGGCGCCCTTCTTAATCAAAAGGGCCTTCCCATTGCCGGGGCAACCCAAGTGCGAGAAAAGGCGCCGATCGGAATCGAACCGATGCATAAAGGTTTTGCAGACCTCTCCCTTACC
>DYKH01000018.1:0-40240 GCA_020722685.1 Caldithrix sp.
GCCTTGCAACGCCCGCGGTGGTTGCGAGCCGACTGACAAATCCAGCGAGCTTGGCGTGAGAATTGTGCCCCTGTGATCATTTGCATTTTGGGTAATTCTCTGTCCGGCTGAGCAAACATGACCATGCACTCTGTCGGCGCCCCTGCGGAGCCCGTGAGCCTCGAAACCGCCCCACCTATGAGCCTTCTTTCCAAGGAATGGACAATTGTCGAATAAAGTCGTTCGCCGGAATTTAGGTGTTGACAAAGGAGGATTTTTTCCTTAAAATATCCGCGCAAAATGAACAGCTTTCATTTCCACCTAAAGCGATGCGCGGAAAAAGTCCCCATCAGCAACTCACAGCTCAAGGTCTCGAATGAAACCCACAATCAGGAGGAGAGATGAACAGAGTACCAGGAACGCTTGCACTTGCAATATTGCTAATCGCTTCGCTGTCGGCCAGCTTGTTTGCGGCCGGCGTCGACCTTACCGGTATTGGGGCTCGTGCGACCGCTTTGGGGGGGAATTATCGCGCCGTAGCCAATGACTGGAGCGCCATGTATTGGAATCCCGCCGGGATGGCGTTCACGAAGGGTTGGCATGCCGGCGTAAGCTTGGAATTTATCAAACCGACCGTCGGTTATACTCCGGCAAAAAGCTTGGCCGGACAGCAGTTCAGCGCCACCGATTCTACGGAAAAAGAGAACGAGCCAAAAACTTTTCTGGTGCCAGCAGGAGGTATCTACTACAGCGACGGAAAATTCGCGTTTGGGTTGGGCGTTTGGGCACCATTCGGCTTGGGAGCAAAATGGGATTTGCTAAATACGAGCACGTATAATAGCGCGTACCCCAAATATGAGTATGACGATGACCTGAAAATCATCGACATCCACCCCACGTTTTCCTACAGACTGAGCGACAACCTCTCTGTCGGCCTGGGCGCGAGCTTGGTCTTGGCCAACA
Source organism: Caldithrix sp. (assembly GCA_020722685.1). The sequence continues at coordinate 943 of DYKH01000018.1, forward strand.
TCATGATCCAAAAGCCAAACTTTACCCCAAATCCGTACATCTACAATACGGACATAACTCAGAATCCGGCGTTAAAACCTTTCCTTACATTTGTAATGCCAAAGGACGCTTTGACTTCTCCCTACGATCATTTGTTAACGGACACCAAGCTCGAAGGCGACGGAACGACGTTTGGCGGCAGCCTTGGCATCATGTACAAGCCGGTCGAGACTCTTAGTATCGGCTTGTCGGCGCGCTATTACGCCAATGTACCGTTGGAAGGTACGGTCAACGCCACCACATATTTTGCCAACCACGCCGGAGCGAATACGGCCTTACAGGGTCCCAAAAAGCTGGCATTCGATCCCATGTACGCAAAAGGCGAGCTGACTCAGGAAGAATACACGGTATTGACCATGTATTACTCGGGTCAGTCTGCCGTCAGGGCCAAGGACATGAAGTTAAAGGCCGATCTACCGCTGCCCATGACCGCCGGGGCCGGAATCGCATTCACCGGAATCCGCAACCTACTGATTGCCGCCGACGTTGCCTGGACCAAATGGTCCGAATGGGACGTTATCCTTTTGAAGGATGAACACGGAAAGGAATTCGGCCAGTTAGTGGAGAATTGGGAAGACGGCATCCGCGCCGGCATTGGCTTGGAGTATGCACTTGGATTCATGAAGCTTCGCGGCTCCTTCTATTCCGAGCCGCGGGCGGCCATTCCCGAAACCATGACCCCGACCATTCCGGACCTCAATCGTCGCAACACTTTCAACATCGGCGTCGAGCTGCCCGTCGGCCCGCTGCGTCTACATGCCAGCTATGAGAAAATGCTGATTGACGACACAACGGTGGATACCTGGGTTTTGGACAAGGATCAGACGGGCTACGAGAATATGGCGGGAAAATACACCAGCAAAATCAACAACTTTATGATTGGCCTCGGGTACGAGTTCTAATCCGTCGGCAGAAATTTGCTAAACCTCAAGGCCTCTCTCACTCTGTGAGCGAGGCCTTTCATTAACAGCGGCTCAAACGGCGAATAACATGAAGAGAGCGACAAAATATCTCATCGTTGGCATCTCCATTTCCCTCGGCTCGGCGCTTTACTGCGGCCTGGACTCGGGTCTGGAGCCAACCAGAAGCGGTTTTCGTGGCACCGTCCGCTTTAAGAACAACTGGCCCGAGCAGACCGACCAGCTCATGGTCGTAGCCGCGACCAAGTTTCCTCCTACTGCCATCACCGAGATTGTCATGGGCGACCCGTTGCCGCTATTTGTAGATTCCGCCGAATATGCCGTCTACACCCCGCCGGCAAAGTTTGCCGCCGTCGGTGTGGTCTGGAAAGAAAAAAATCAGCCTTGGGATGTCACAAATATCATTGGCTTCTATTTCCCGACCGAGGACCATTGGACGCCCGGCAGTGTAGAAATCAAGAATCGAGATTCGATGGTCGATTCTGTTGATATCGTTGCCGACTTGAGCAAAGCCAAACGGAAAGTGGCAAGCACATTAGAAGGAACGCTGAAGGTCCAAGGCACCTGGCCAAGTGCCGCCCAATCCGTGCTCATCGCCGCTCTGACAGCGCTCCCGTCTCCCAAATCCAGCCTTCTCGACGTATCGTTCGGCATTCCGATCATCGCAGGTTTTGACTCTACCGTCTATATCATGTCCATCCAACCGGGTACCTATTTGCTCATCACCGCCTTGGTCATCGAAGAAAACGCGCCCATCGGCCTGCAGAGCATACGCGGCATCTACAAGAAAAAGCCTACGGATTTCTTCTCGCCGGTGACGGTGCCGACGGATACCTCGCACATCAAGGACATCAACATCACCATTGACTTTTCCGCCAGTCCTTTCCCCGCATACGTCGACCGGAGTTTTAAGTAGCCAAGCTTCAAAGAGGTTATATGCGTTTCCAAGAAAGCATCTTTGTTCGACCATTGATAAGCTGGGAAAAGAGAAAACACAACTACCTGCCTGTCTTTTTCATTGCGCTGGCTTACTTCTCCAAACAGCCGGCCTTTGGCCAGACCTCCGGTGCAATCGAGGGCACGGTCGTCAGTGAAGTATCCGGAGAGTCCATGCCGGGCGTTAACGTTATGCTGGTTGGAACAGTGCTCGGCACGGTCACTGACTTGAATGGGCATTTCCTTCTCAACCACATTCCCGCCGGCTCCTACCAAATGCGGGTGTCGATGATGGGCTACAAAACCATCGAGAAAAAGGCAATTCAGGTACAGGCCGACAAAACCACGTCGCTAAGCTTCAAGTTGGTCGAAACGGTCATCGAGACCCCGGAATTGATAGTGACCGCAAACAAGACGCAGCAAAACATTCAAGATTCGCCCAATAGCGTGGGAGTGATGACCAGCCGCGATTTGCAGCAGCGCAGCGAAGTCTATTTGGACAAGTTGTTGGAATATGCTTCCGGAGTGAACTTTATCGGCTCGCAGGTCAACATTCGCGGCTCTTCCGGCTTTAACTATGGCGCCGGAAGTCGCGTCCTCTTTTTAGTGGATGGCGTGCCGGTGATGCCCGGCGATAGCGGCGACATCAAATGGGACCTCATTCCGGCAACTCAAGTGGAACGAGTGGAAATTGTCAAAGGGGCCGGTTCGGCATTATATGGCTCCAGTGCGCTGGGCGGCGTAGTAAATATCGTCACCAAAGAAGCCTCGGCCAAACCGACTACGAATATTCGCTTTTCAGCCGGTGCCTACGATCGTCCCCGCTATGCGGAGTGGCGCTGGACCGACCGCCTATTGCATTTTGACGATCTGGACGTGGATCACACTCGCCGACTCGGCAAGTCCGAATTATTTTTGGCCGTCGGTCGCCATCAATCTACCGGTTATGCTCAAACCGGCAACTATCAGCGCATGAACGCTTCTGCCAAAATTCACACTCGGCTGAACGGGCGACAAAACCTAACGATCTCTTCCAACTATGAGGGTGGCGACAGAGGCACAGGGTTGATGTGGCGGAGTCAAAGATATGCTTTGGAGGTCGATCCGGAGGCCATTAGCGATTACGTCACCTCCAATAAATTCGGACTCAACGCCTTTCACCACTGGGTTGCCAATAAGAACCTGGGACTAAAGACTCGGCTGTCCTATTTCAGGAATTATTGGAAGAACTATTTTCACGATAACATCACCGGCTCTCTGGCCAATCGGTATGGGCTGGAGATTCAAGGCGACTATCAATTCTCCGAAGATAATGCCTTGACCTTTGGTACGGAAGAAAGTTGGGATCACGTCAACTCGGATTTGGTTGGAAAACATGATCAGTATGTCTTATCCGGTTATATGCAAAATGAGAGAAAGCTTCTGTCAACCCTGTCTCTAACCATTGGCCTTCGTTATGATTACCAGAATGTCGACGTAGGATTTCGAGATTCGGAGTGGAGCCCCAAGATTGGTCTCGTTTGGCATGCGCAGTCCTACTTGGTTTTCCGCGCATCTTCGGGCAAAGGCTTTCGCGCCGCCAGCATGTCCGAGCGTTTCTCGGATTCGATTTACTCCGGTCTGCGCATCGTTCCCAACGTGAACCTGCGCTCGGAAACGGCTTGGTCGCACGAGATCGGCTTTAACTACAATCCCTTACGCTGGCTCTATCTCGACGTCGCTGGCTTCGTGAGCGACTATTGGGACCTCATCGAGCCGCAGCCGGACGAGACGCAGACCATACAGTTTATTAACGTGACCCGAGCGCGCATCAGCGGCGCGGAGGTGAATCTCAAGGCCAATCCTTGGCTAAAGGGGCTGTCGTTCGATCTCGGCTACACCTTCATGGAGCCACGCGATTTGCATCTCGACGAGGTCCTCGCCTACCGCCCCAAACACCTCTTCACCGGAACTGCCGTGTACAGTCTCGGACGCATCGATCTTGCCGTGGATTATCGGTACGCCTCGCGTCTCGAGTCGGTCAAACTCTATCCCCAAGACGACCGCGTTGCCCAAAAAACGGTCAACGCACGGGTTGCCTTGCGGATGAGTCCGTGGACCATCACTGCCACCGCCAACAACGTCTTCAATCACAATCATACGCAGATGGAAAGAACATTATTGCCGATTCGGCATTATGTGTTGACGGTATCCACTGCTTTATAGTACCCGAATTTTGCACGGCGATTGCTCTTCTCTCCGCCAGCGATTGAAATCGCAGACTATGACATGCAAACCGTCTGAAGACGGCTGTCACCCAATAAGTGAGAAGTCGCACTTACGCGACTTTCACAGTTTAGCCTGGGGATTCATCCGCAGGCGAGCGTTGGTCAAAACAGAATGCAAAGTTCAGGTAAGAACTACAGGGGAGTTGTTCGCCTTCCACAAACATGGTGGCGCATCCGCTTCATCCGGCGGGGTGGGCCTGCACGCTCTACATCGTTTTTGCCCGCACAATCCGTTGATCTGCCCTTTTTCCCGGAGTAGGGACAGTTCATTCGCCTTTCATAAGCCTTCTCGACGCAAGCCACACCTGATACAACCTCCATGCTCGCCTCGCTATAAAAAGTCCCTTTAGTGTGAAGAAGAAATTTCTTATATTTCATCAACTCATGAACACTAAAAACTTATCGATGCGATCAAAAGGGAGATTGAATTATGCGCCGGTCTTTGCTGACAGGAGTTCTTATGATCTTTGCTTTTGCCCTTTCAGGGTGTGCAAAAAGGGAGACGATTGAAAAAGCACCGCTTGATTACGCACAAGCCCAGTTGCGCAAATTTGCTCCAGTAGAGTTGGCATGCGATCTATCGCGAATCTCCGAAAGCGATAAAAAGGCTTTGTCGAAACTGCTCGAAGCAGGGCGGCTGATCGATGAGTTATTCCTACTGCAAGTCGATCGGCAAAATCCCGCGTTGCGATCAAGCCTTGAGCAGGCAAAGGATCTGCAGGATCGAACTTATTTGGAATTGTTCAACATCATGTTCGGGCCGTGGAATCGCGTGGATGAAAACAAGCCGTTCATTGGCACCCGAACAAAGCCATTAGGCGCCGGTTTTTATCCCCCGGATATGACCAAGGAGGAATTCGAGGCTTTTGTCAAAACACACCCGGAGCAAGCGAAGGAACTTGAAAGCAATTTCACCGTCATCAAGAAAAGTGCCGGCGCACTGGTTGCAGTCCCTTATCATCAAGAGTACAAACAATGGGTGGACAAAATAAGCCGGCTTTTGCAGGAAGCAGCGGCGTTGACGGAAGACGAATCCCTGAAAAGGTTCCTGCAGTTGCGAGCGCAAGCCTTCCTTACGGATGACTATTTCGACAGCGATATGGCCTGGATGGATTTGGCCGGCAATCTGGAAGTCGTCATTGGGCCGTATGAGGTCTATGAGGATGCGCTGTTCAATTACAAGGCATCTTATGAAGCTTTCATCTGCGTTGTTGACCAGGCAGAGAGCGAAAAACTGGCGACTGTGGCTCATTATCTGGATGAATTAGAGGCCAACCTGCCGCTTGATGAGAAATATAAAGGTTTGCAGCGCGGCGCCGCTTCTCCCATCAAAGTCGTGCAAGAGGTTTATGCCGCTGGCGACACCAAAGCCGGCGTGCAAACCACCGCTTTCAATCTGCCGAATGATGAGCGCGTTCGTGAGGCCAAGGGATCGAAAAAGGTGATGCTCAAAAACGTCGCCCAAGCCAAGTACGAGAAATGTTGGATTCCCATCGTGCAAACGGTCTTGGCGGAGAAGCCGCTGCAGCAGGTATCGTTTGATTCCTATTTCACACATACCCTCATGCACGAGGTGAGCCACGGGCTTGGCCCGGGCAACATCACCCTGGAAAATGGCACCAAGACATCCGTGAACAAAGAGCTGAAGGAGCTCTACTCCACCATCGAAGAATGCAAGGCGGACGTGCTGGGCATTTACACGATGAAGTATCTCATGGACAAGGGCGTTTTCCCGAAAAATGAGTATTCGATGTACGCCAGCTATTTAGGCGGGATGCTGCGCTCCATCCGTTTCGGCATCGACGAGGCACACGGCGGCGGGGTAGCGATTCAGTTCAACTACTATTTCGATAACGGCGCATTCTTCGTCGACGAAGGCGGCAAGCTTGAGTTTGACGAGGCTAAGATATTTCCGGCTGTTAAGAGTCTCGCCGCTGAGCTGTTGCTGGTACAAGCGCGTGGTGACTATGCCGGCGCCCAAAAGCTCATAGAAAAATATCGCGTCATGTCGCCGGTGATGCAAAAAGCCATCGATGCCCTAAAGGATGTCCCGGTCGATATCAGGCCGTCCTTCCCGGTTGCGGAGGAATTGCTGGCGCAACGTTGAGATTAGAACGGGAAGGCGAGTAGTAGTCCACCAGCACGCCTCTTGTCTGTAATTATGAAGGGGCGATTTAAACTCTGTGCCCCATGCAACAAAATTCCATTTGATCCTATCTGTTAGCTTTTGTATATTTAAACGGATAAGCCGCAAAGGAGCCACTCAATGAAACAAAACATCACAGTGACCCTGCCAGAAAAAATTAGTTGGGACTTGGGTAGAATTGCCGAGGATGAAGGCCTCTCAAGAAGCCAAATCGTGCGAAACGCACTCGAAGACTATATTTTCATCAAGAAGTTCAGATCGCTAAGAAGCAAAATGATGGCAAAAGCACAAGCCATTGGCGTCTTTACCGATGAAGATGTCTTCGAGAGAATTTCATGAAATTCGTCCTCGATACAAACGTCCTCATCGCCGCCTTTATCTCCTCCGGAGTATGTCATGAAATCCTCGAATACGTGATTCGAAACCATCGGCTAGTGCTCTCAGATTTCATCGTAGGTGAATTCAAAGAAAAGTTGCTAGCGAAATTTCATTATTCCGAAAAAGAAGCCAACGAGGCGCTCGGACTATTAATGACCCGTGCTGAAATGGTTCACATCTCTCCTCTTCAAGCTCGAGTCTCCCGCGACCCCGCTGATGATAACATTAATTGCCACCGCGGTCTCTGGCAACTGCGATTGTATCATCTCGGGAGACAAAGACCTTACCGATCTGGCACGCTTCCAGAACATCGAAATCATTCGCCCTTCTGAATTCTGGAGATTTGAAGCAAGATTTAGTTAGTCATTACCTTCCATGTAAAGTACCGATAGTTTGGCAAATTTTTCTCACCACAATATGTAAGAGAACTCTCCGAGCTCGACCACAATATGCAATAATGCTCGATGTCTGGAGACATCTCCTACGGCTTGAATTTTCGATTTTGCCAATCTACAGTAAAATACGTAAGACCGCCTTAGCGACTCCATGTTCGGGTTTGAGCGACCAACAACGCACTCACCTGATCTGCAAATACCACCGTTATATCTGAGTCTGGTAGCGGCTTCTGTGTTTAATGCCTTCGAGAGATTCATCTCATAGTTCTTTATACAAACATCACCCCATCTGATCAATCGAGAGGAGTGAGGACCTTCCCATGAAAAAGTATCGCAACAAAACGCCCGAAGAGGTCATGCAAATGGTCACCACCGAGATCATTGAGCGGGCGATACGTTTTAGCAAGAAGAAGAACCGTCCCATTTACATCAGCAAAACCTCGGGCGGCAAAGGGGTCGAGGTCAGCACGCTGAATCCGCACACGGCTGAAGGCCGGGTCAATTTGCAGAGATTCCTCACTCCCGTGAAACGCCACTACACGGTTTCCGGATTGGGGGCGCCGGAAGAGGCCAATGCCATCAACTGGCGCACCCTGAACCTTCCCTTTGGCCGGCGGCTGCTGCTCATCCTGCAGGTAGCTGCCACTTTCCTCATGAAAGGCACACCGAAGAAGATCAAGCTCTATCGTTGGATGGGGGTGCACATCGGCACCAACACGGAAATCATGCAGTTGGTTTGGCTGGATCATTTCCGCCCGGAGCTCATTTTTATCGGCGATAACACGCTAATCGGCGCATACAGCCGGATAACCGTGCATGCTTATGAAGGCCACGGCCGGTTCCGCTACGGATTGGTGGAAATCGGTTCCAATTGCACCATCGGCGCCGGCACAGGAATGGGCACCATTAAAATAGAGGATAATGTGCGCACGCTGCCAGGCACTACCCTTTCACCCTATTTTGTCAAAGTCAAAGCCGGCTCGGTCGTGGGATGGAATCCGCCGCCGGTTCACGGCGAGGACAAGGCGGGTGAAGATGTCTGAAATTGTAGGGACATTGGAGAGATGGAATAGCCAGTCGCTCAAATCGGTTATTTGGTGTTCGCCTCCTGTTTGAGAAGGGGGAAAAACGGTCAGCGGACAGCAGTCAGACATCGGCGAAGGAGCCATCAAACAACAAAATGGCATTAAAGAAGAATTCGCCTCAATTCGCGTACATGAGCGGTTTTCTTTTTGAACGAAAATCGAGCAACAACTAGAATTCTGTGTGAAAACAAAATTGAACATGCGAAAGGAGACATCATGCACAAGCTGTTGGGAGCGCTTATGCTATTGAGTACAGTTCTAACACCACCCGTTTTGTCGCAGACTCGCGAACGCAGTCAGGTGCCGGTGCAGGACACCTGGAATTTGGCCGACCTGTATGCTACCGATGAGGCTTGGGCCTCAGCCAAGAATAATCTTGCCGGGCAGCTCGATCAGATACTTCAATTCAAAGGTCAGCTCACCACTTCCCCGGGCAAGCTGCTCTCCTGCTTAAATCTGAACAGTAAACTGTCAAAAGATTTTGCCCAATTGATCAGCTACGCCGGCATGAAATTTGACCAAGACACCCGCGACTCGAAATACCTGGCGATGCGCCAAGAACTGATGCAGCTCGTTACCAACTATAATTCTAAAGCCTCTTTTATCGAGCCGGAAATCTTGGCTATGGAAAAGAGTCAGATCGATCAATTCATCGCCCAAGAGCCAAAGCTGCAAGTCTACAAGATGTACTTGGATGACCTGCAGCGGCGCAAGCTGCACACGCTCTCGGAAAAAGAGGAAAAGATTTTGGCCGAGTCCTTGCTCATGGCCGATACGCCTTCCTCCATTTATGGCATATTCTCCAACGCGGAATTACCCTATCCGGAAGCCAAGCTGACCGACGGCACCACCGTCAAAATCGACTTGGCCGGGTACGGACGCTATCGCGCCCTGCCCAATCGCCAGGATCGAGAGATCGTTTTTCAGGCCTTTTTCAGGACGCTCGACGGTTTTCGGCGCACTTATGGCACCGACTACTATGGCAGCGTGAAAAAGGACATGTTCTATGCCCGCACTCGCCATTACAATTCTTCTTTGGAAAGCGCTCTGGACGGCAGCAACATTCCCGTGGAGGTCTATCACACTCTCATCAAAAACGTGAACGACAATCTGCCCACCTTCCACCGCTATCTTCGCCTGCGCAAGCGTATGCTCGGTTTGGACACCCTCAAGTATTCAGACATGTATCCGCCGGTGGTCAAGGGAATTGAGCTGCAATATTCTATCGATGAGGCAAAAAAGCTGGTCGTGGAAGCCATGCAACCGCTGGGCAAGCAATACCTCGATGCCTTGACGCTCGCCCTAAACAATCGCTGGATCGACGTCTATCCGACCACCGGCAAGCGTTCCGGTGCCTATTCTAACGGCAGCGCTTATGACGTCCACCCGTATGTTTTGCTCAATTACAATGGTCAATACGAAGACGTCAGCACCCTAGCGCACGAGCTGGGCCATGCTATGCACAGCTATTTTTCCAACAAGACGCAGCCCTATCCCACGGCGGAGTATCCCATCTTTGTTGCAGAAGTGGCCTCCACTTTCAACGAAGCATTGCTCATCCACAGCCAACTGCAAAAGACTAAAGACGACGATACTCGCCTCTCGATCCTGATGAACTATCTGGATCGCATCAAAGGCACGGTTTTTCGCCAGACACAATTTGCCGAGTTTGAGCTGACAGCTCATGCAATGGCGGAAAAAGGCGAAGCTTTGACGGGCGATGCTTTGTCGAAATTATATGGCGAGATTCTGAAAAAGTACTATGGTCACGACGAGGGCGTTTGCAAGATCGATGATTTGTACTCGATAGAATGGGCCTACATCCCGCATTTCTACTCGGCTTTTTACGTCTATCAGTACTCGACCTCGTTCACTGCTTCTACCGCTTTATCGGAAAGGGTCATCAATAAGGAAAAAGGCGCGGTAGAAAAGTACCTCAAATTCATCTCCTCCGGCGGGTCGGACTACCCCATCAATTTGTTGAAAGAAGCAGGTGTGGATCTCACCACCTCCGAGCCGTTCCAGAAAACCATGGCGGCGATGAACCGAACGATGGATGAGATTGAGAAGATTCTGGACAAGAAAGCGATGTAGGAATATGGAAACCCCAGTCTTCTTCAAGGAAGACTGGGGTTTTGTGACCTACTTCTCACTGCACTGGGCGCAATACAGCAAAACCTCCTCTTTCTTTTCCACCGGATGAATCTCCCGAATGGTCGCGCGGCAGTGCTCGCACACCAGCGGGTCGATGTGGTGGGTGAGCGGATTGTAAATCAATCGCACCTGGCGGTGCAGCTTGCGAAAGCGAATGTCCACCAGGAGCCGAATGACCGGCACCAGAAAACGCAGGGCGGCGCAGCCGGTGATGGTCACGTGGGTTTGGTACTTTTGTTTTAAATCCTCGATCTTGCGCTCCATCTCGCCCGGCAATTCCGCAATCTTGGCTTTGCGCTCATGCCGTTGCTCTTCGCTGAGATGAGGATTCTCCAAGCTGGCCTGCATTTCTTTTTCCAAAGCCTGGTAATACTCACGGGTATTGCGGATATCGCGATTGAGGTGTCTGCCGATACTTTTGATAAAATCAGCCAACTCCTGATCGGCGAGTGACTGGGCCCCTTTCATGGCTGCACGCACCGCGGCCTCCGTGTGAAAGGAAAAATGCGGCGGCATTTCATTGAGCGGAAAGAACTCAGGCTGAAAATCCTGCCAGCGGCTGGGAAAATCGGGAATCACCGCGCCGTCATCCTCATGCACCGCCACCTGTACCAATCCTTCTTTGCGCTCGTCACCCATGGCCAAATAATGGCAAACGAGAATCAGGTAGGTGGTACGCGCTTCTTCCCATTTGGCAATCTCCAATCGGACCTTGCCGAAGGAAAGGTCCTGATTCAAAAGCTGCTCAAAACCTGCTTGTTTGAGATAAGGCACTTTCAACTGTCCGTAGACCACCGGCACATCATGGGTCAACAAGCCCACCAACTGATCCAGAATGGGGCTGCCATAGAGCAAAGGGACGCCGTCCTCACCGAACCGGGCTTCTTCCGGGAGGTGCAGGCTCTGCGACAAGCGATCCGGCAAGAGAGCCAAAAAACCGTCGGATTGCGTTTCGACCACGCCGCCGTTTTCTTCCAAGACCTGAGCCGCGAAGGAAAACAATTCCTGATCCTGAGTCATAGACCAAAATCCTCTTGAAACAGCTTTTCGTCCAGCTCTTTGCTCTTCAGGTGCGCCTTTCGGGCGCGCTCCAGTTGGGCCGACAAAGCCTTGAACGCCTGTTTGCGCTTTTCCGGCTCCGGATTCTGCACCCAGATTTCATACACCATGTCGCTAAATTCTTGCTCACTCTTGAGCCGGCCCAGAATCATGTCGATCTCCCCGACCACCAGCTCGAACATGTTGATCTTGCGATCAAGGACTTCGAGGATATGATCCTCGATACTCCCCGCGGCGCAGAAATTGTAGACCTGCACTTCCTTTTCCTGACCGATGCGGTGGATGCGCCCGATGCGCTGCTCGATTTCCATGGGATTCCAGGGCAAATCATAATTGATCATGGTGTGGCAGAATTGCAGATTATGTCCCTCGCCGCCGCTGCCGGTGGCCAGAAAGACCGGACAGCCTTTCTTGAATTCGTCGATGGCAGCTTGCTTCTGCTCGGAAGACATGCTGCCATAAAAAACCACGTGCGAGATTCTCTGCTCTCGCAGCACTTGCTGCAAGTATTCCAAAGTCGCCACATAATTGACAAAGACGATCTTTTGCTCCGGCAGGGCGTGCAGCAGCTCCAGTACCCGCTGAATCTTGGCGGCGACGTGGATTGCTGTTCCGACCGTCATCAATTGCCGGGCTGATTGGCTGACTCCGTTCTCATTGCGATGGGCGATGTTTTCCAGCATTCGTAATGCAGCAAAGTGAGATGATCCCGAGGCCTCCAAGAGCTTTTGCAGTCCGGCCTTGGAGACCGCCGCGGATTTGCTCTTGGCAAGATCGATGACGAAATTGCTGATGCCGTGATAGAATTCTTCTTCCGGCGGGGTAGCCGCAACCCTGACCGTATTGGCAAAGCGCGGCGGCAGACGAAGCTGGGTCACCGAACGGGTATTGCGAATCATGACCTCCTTCAGAAGCTGGCGCAGTTTTTCCCGGTTCTGCGGATCGGTCGGATTGCCGCGCGTGATGAATTCGTTCTTGAAAGCCTTGCGCGTCTTCAAATGTCCCGGACTCAGTAGAGTCACCAAATTATAAAGCTCTTCGAGGTTATTTTGTACCGGAGTCGCCGTCAGGAGAAGCAAAAACGTCTTGGTCAAAGAATTGATGAGCTTCCAATTCACCGTGGCGCGGTTTTTCAGATGATGCGCTTCATCTACGATCACCATGTCATAGCTTCGTGAGGTCACGGCCTCAAAATTGCGTTTGCTTCTGGCGGTTTGGATGGAAGCCAAGACGTAAGGCGAAGACCAGAACTGATCCGGGTCCTGCCGAAACAGCGGATCATTGGAGGAAACAAAGGCAAGCTGGAACTTGTCCCACAGCTCCGCCTGCCACTGATTGACCAAATTGCTCGGAACCAGAATCAAAGCCGAATGCACCAAGCCGCGCATCATGTATTCTTTCAGACAAAGGCAGGCCTCGATGGTTTTGCCCAGTCCCACCTCGTCCGCCAGAATGGCTCTGCCGCGAAACATCTTCATCACCTTGCGCGCGGTCTCTTCCTGATACCACAAGGACTGCATATTCTGCACGGCTGAAAGGCACAGCAATTGATCGTAAGAAGAACGGAAAGAGATGCGAAAGGCTTGCAGGGTCAACTCTAATTTGGCCACGCTCGTGCGATGAATCTCCTTGATGGCGGACAGCACCGACTCAGGCTTGAGCTCGTAGGTAATTTGCGGCTCCCAGAGAATCTCCGGCTCTGCGGCTTTTTCGGCATCCTCTTTCACCTCCTCGGCAGCAGGCTCGGCGCCGGATTGAGCGGTCGGCTTTCGTCCCCGTTTCCGCATAACCGGCGCCATTTGGAAACGCTGCCAATCCGGATTCATTTGCAGATTCCTGAAGAGGGCACAACTCTCGAGATAGCGCTCGACGGTTCTTATTTGCACTTTGGTCAGCGGCCTTGCATAGGTGAATCTTCCGTCCAATAAATCGTGAAAGATTTCTTCTGCCAGATCAAGATTTCGGCGCCTGAGCGCCATCTCGCCGAGAAGTATCAATTCTTCCCGATCCATCAGGGCGCCTTTGAGGTAACCCTGATGTAGGCATTGCAGCAGAACATCTTCCTTGCCAAGATAGGATGCGCTTTCGATGGCAATCCTTCGGGCACCGTCATCATCGATGTTGACTTTTAACGCTCTGATGGCGGAGCTCAGCGCATTATCAAAGTCGCCATGGATAAAGAACTCATAGGCATCATAGGAATGCATCTCCGCTCTTTCGTGCAGCTTGATTCGCTCCATTCGGAGGCGGCGATCTTTCCGTTTCTGCTCACGTTTTCGCTTTTTCTTTTGTTGGCGATCAATGCGCATGGACCGGATTCTTTACATTATTTTGAAAAGGCAGCGTTTTTCTTGTGCCCTATTTGCCAAAAATCTGTCAAAAAATCAAGAAAAAAAATTCCGCATTCTATCAATGAGAAGGCGGTGAAATATTGCACCACAAAGCCCTTGCGAATCAGAACTTCAAGTTGGGCTTTTCATCGTTTACGCCTCACCTTTATGAACATGGATAAAAATCTTGTTACCGGACACTTTTAAACCAATCACGGATCATCACGGAATTACACGAATACCCGATGTTGGCTGAGGTTGATCGTGCAATTCTCCAAAGGCGACAGAACAATATTGACCAATTTGGAGGATGGTTCGGGTATGGAATTTTAGACGGCCGCTCAAAACCGCGTAAATGTGTGGCCACTCATAACGTCTGGTCGTCAATTGCGATCAAGGATCCTACAAAATCCGTGACGCTCCGCGTAGCTCGGTGGTTTTTGAAGTGTCCGGTAGTGAGAAAAAAATTACGAAATTTTCGCTTGACACGCATTTTTATTTTTGATATGTTTTCTTCAGAGTTAGGCGATGGCTTTGGAGCGAGGGGATAGTTACATTCCAAAATCTGGACGTCATGCCTAAAGGCCGAGAAGAAATGACTCTTTTTTTCACCATATTATCCTATTTTCCTGTTTCTCTCCATAGATTCGATATTCACATCAGCATCATCGCTTTTTAAAAAGATCGTGCAACTGCATCATAACGATTGTGTATGCTTCCCAAGAACTGAACCTTTTCTCTCAGATTCTTCATTCTCTCAGAGGTCGATATGAGACATCTGCATGTTATCGGCTTATTTCTCATGGCGCTCACGGTGTTCTCGACGGATGACGCTTTTGCTGCCAGAAGAAAAGCCGCACAAGCGGGCATGCAATTCTTAAAGATCGGCGTCGGGGCGCGTGCAGCCGGCATGGGGGAGGCCTATCTGGCCGTCGCCAATGATATGGACGCCATGTATTGGAATCCCGGGGGATTGGCGCTATGTCCTTCTTCGGGGATTACACTGAATCAGACCCATTGGATTGCCGAGATCAAGCAGTATTACCTCGCTGCCGGTCTTGATCTTGGCAACGCCGGTTTCGCCGGCATTAACTTGCTGTACATGGACTACCCCTCCATCCCTGCGACCCGCGTTCCCCAAAGTGGCGAATTCGCCCCACTCGGTTATGTTCCGATGGGCAATCTGGAAATCAATGAGTTTGCTTTGGGCTTGGTCTATTCTCGCCGCATCACCAACAAGCTCTCGCTGGGCGGACAGGTTAAAATGGTTTGGCAAGATTTGTGGAAAAGCGCTGTGGCTATCCAAGACTCGGTGGAAAAATTTGAAGACAACATCGCCCATGAATTGGGATACGATTTCGGCACCGTTTACTACACCGGATTCAAAAGCTTGCGCTTTGGGATGACGGTACTAAATTTTTCCCGCGATGTAAAATTCCGCGATGACCCATTTCCCATGCCGTTGACCTTCAAGATGGGCGTGGCAATGGATTTAATCGACTTTTGGCCGACTCAAAGGGGGAAGCACAGCCTGACCCTTGCGGTAGACATTCTCCATCCGCGCGATAACTATGAACGGGTGCACGCCGGCCTTGAATATTGGCTGATGGACTTGCTTGCCTTGCGCGCAGGGTACAAATTCAACTACGATGAAGAGACCTTTGCCGTGGGCGCCGGGTTTAGGGTGTCGTTGGGCGAATTGAAGGGCACCATCGACTACTCTTACACCGACTTTGGGGCTTATCTGGGAAGGGTCAACCGGTTCTCATTCGGATTCTTGTTCTAAATGGAGATTCGAACTGCACAATTCATTTGGGTGCGATCACAAGCTGAGGTAATCGATCGCGAATGATAAGCGCCTGAGGGAAAAAGAGCAAAAATAGAACACGGGTAAGCCGGATGACACCGAGTTGCACGGAGACACCGGGAGACGATCAGAAAAAGAACCTTTCGTTTTGCTCCAAATGACCTAATTCAAGCTTAGTTTAGAGCAGTTAAGACTGGCCGCTCTGTGAGGAGCCCAATGAGAACCCGCATCGATCCGTGTCAATCCATGTCATCAGTGTCATCCGTGGTCTATTTTCTACAGGTGCCGAATTCGCTCTCTTTTTCGCCCTGTGAGCGTTTACAGGCGAAGCCTCACATTCCCTTTCGCATCCTTAAGTAGGAGGAGCGATTTCGAGTAATCAAAGCCTGAAAGCCTTTGGTCCCCTTTTGCTCGGGTGGGAAATGAACGAGGCGGTTACCGGCTGCAGGCCAATCATACTATTTCAGGAGTAGAAACTGTGATGCGAAAAAGGTCCGCTTTGGCCGCCCTTACTGCTATGGTGGCTTTCTGTTTCTTGGCGTTGGCCTTGCCCGCTTTCGGCGGAACAACCGGCAAATTGCGCGGCAAGGTTACCGATGCGGAGACGGGCGAGCCGTTGCCGGGGGTCAATATCATCTTTTCAGGGTATTGGCAGGAAGAAAAAGAGCTTCCCATGGCCATAAGCTTGGGAACCGTCACAGACCTGCAAGGGGAGTATGTAGTCATCAACATTCCGCCCGGTCGCTACTCTGTCAGGGCTTCCATTCTCGGCTATGCCAAAACCGTTCACACCAAGGTGACGGTGAATGCCGACCGAACCACAACGCTGAATTTCGAGTTGACACTGGAAGCACTTCAGGCCAAGGAAATCGTGGTCACCGCCGAACGCGAACAAGTGAAAATGGATGTTTCGGCCAGTCAAATCTCCATTCAAGAGGCGGTCATCCAGAACACCCCCAGTCATAATCGCATCGAGCGGCTTTTGCTGTTGCAGCCGGGCATCGACGCCACCGATCCGGTGGAGGGCAAATTCACCATTCGTGGCAGCCGGCAAAATGAAGTAGCCTTTATGGTTGATGGTCTTTCCCTTTATGACGAGAAATTGAATGAGCCATATATGAACATCAACCAAAGCAGCGTGCAGGAAATCCAAATCCTCACCGGCGGCTTTAATGCGGAATACGGCAATGCTCGCTCGGGCGTTTTGAACATCATCACCAAGGAAGGAAGCTCCAATAGATGGAGCGGGTCGCTGAACTATCGCTTTTCACCGGCGCAGAAAAAGCACTTTGGTCCCGATATATATGACTTTGATTGGAAAGTGTATGGGAGTAAGGCCAGCTTAAGCCCGGACTATATGTACGTGACCGGCTATGGCGATACCCTTCTTAAAGGAGGATGGCCAAAATGGCTGGCCGATCCGACCAATCAGATTTACACCGCCCAGGGCCCGGTGGATGTTTTAGCTGTCAACAAAGACAACGATCCCAACAACGACATCACCGCCGAAGATGCGCTCAATATTTGGCGCTATCAGCATCGCCGCTTTGCTTACGGCAACAAGCCGGATCACGATATGGATGTCTCATTATCCGGCCCTCTGCCCTTGCGCTACCTCCCCCTCTTGGGTTCTCTTTTCCGTGATGCCCATTTCTTTGCCAGCTACAAATTCGAGAACAGCCAATTTGCTTATCCCCAATCGCGCGACCATTACTGGGATGAGAACACGCACCTGAAAATCACCCAGCGAATCACCCCTAACATCCGTCTGACGGTACAGGGCTTGTACGGCGAGGTGGAATCCGTACAAGCCCGGCCCGGCGGCACCGGTGAAAAGGATTTCATGCACAGCCCATACACGGCAATGGAGATGGGCGGTAATGACGAAAGAAAATACATCCTCTACCATCGTCCCATTCTCAATCGTTATCGCTCCATGGTTGGCGCCAAATTGACTCATACTCTGAGTCCGCAAGCGTATTACGAATTCCGCCTTAACCGCATGTACACCAAATACTGGGTGGATTTGCCTCGGATGCGCAGCCAAGAGCCGATGATCACCATCGGCCACTATCAGTTCGACGAAACGCCCTTGGGATGGACGGGCAAGACGTATCGGGATCAATTGGGTCTGTATCAGTTAGGGCTGGGACAAGGGAATCGCGACAACTCTTTTACCGAAACCGTCACCGCAGCCGGCGACCTGACTTATCAGTTCCACCCCGTCAGCGAGCTAAAGACCGGCTTTGAATTCGTCTATAACCACATCAAGGAAGATCAGGAGTACAACAATGTGGCAGCGGGATGGCGGGATACCCGCGCCTATAACATCTTTCCAAAACGATTCTCTTACTATGTTCAGGACAAACTCGAATTCGAGGGCTTGATCGCGAACATCGGGCTGCGCTTTGATTGTTTCGATGCCGATTTCAATACCATCGACATGTATACCGATCCTTTCGGCCAATACCTGATGGGGCGAGACATTTATTGGGGAGTCAAGTTGGATACCATTCCGAGGATTCGCACCACGGCGCAATACCGAATCGCTCCCCGAATCGGCGTTTCACATCCTTTAAGTGCCAGCAGCAAGATCTTTTTCAATTATGGCCACTTTTATCAACTGCCGGACGCCAATAAGCTTTACACCAACACCATGGATCCCGTAGAGGAGGACATCGATCAGGTCGCCAATCCCAACCTCAAGCCCGCCAAGACCATGCAGATGGAGGTCGGCTTTAGTCAATCTCTCTTCAACACCATGACCGTGGACATTGTCGGCTACTACAAGGACATGCGCGACGAGATCAGCGACGTGACCTATGTGGACCGAAAGACGCTCCAGTTTTATGAAACCTATCGCAACAACGGCTACGCCGATATTCGGGGATTTGAGATTCGCATCAACAAAACCTACGGCCGGTGGATCACCGGTTGGCTGAACTACAACTATATGGAAAAATCCGAAAACAGCCGGCAGAACGCGCAGTTTCCGGAAGAAAGCACCGAGATCGTCACCAACAGTCCTTATGCGTCCGAGCAAGAGTACCTTTTTTCTCCCAGACCGATAAAATATCGCGCGCAACCCTACCTACGGGCCGGCATTGATTTGCACACCCCGTCCGCATGGGGACCGGTCTTGGTTGGCACCCGTCCTTTGGCCGATATCCGCTTCAACTTCTTTTATACCTATTACAGCGGCAGCAAATTCACCTATTATCCGGTCGGCACCTGGGGGCCAATAGACAACATGCAATGGCTGCCGCGACAAAACACGGATTTGCGTTTTTCCAAAACCGTGCGTTATCAGGGCGCGCCATTCCTCGAATTCTACCTGGATGTCGATAATCTATTCAACCAGAAGGTACTGGAAAGCGGCTCCTTTTTCGGACAAGATTGGACTCGCTACTTAGAATCCCTCAAACCGGAGGAACATAATAAAGTAGGCATCAGCGAAGGCGCGCACCTCTACTTACCCGAAAGAGGGGCTTACAAACGGTTTCTTAATCCGAGGCGGGTTTACTTTGGGCTGAGGTTGGCGTTTTGACGGGTCTTTATGCCAACACTCCGGTTTGTAGAACAAGATGCCATCTTGTTCTACGATTGCACGAACATCCAAACGTTTGAGAGTCATTCTATTACTCAGCCGAATCGTAAGGAGCGCAAACTGTGAGATATTCACGCAAAGTTCTGGTCATCGGTGCCTTGTTTTTCGGTATGCTATTATGTGGAATTTCTTGGGGCCAAGTGGTCCGCAGCCATGAAATCGGTCAACTATGGGAAACCTTAACGGAAAACGGCTACTCCACCAAGAGCCCTTTTGTTGACCTCATGTCCTGGCCGGGCGGCTTTTACTTGACGGATCAAACCAGCTCTTTGGTACGCCGCGGTCACTGGATTGGCGTTCGCAACTGGACCAATCAAAACGGCATCTTCCATAATCACAAAGTCTCTGAGGGTGGGCCGCACTGGACCGAGGCGTCGCTATTTGGCGTCCCGCCGATGAAATATGTTTACAATCCGCCACCCACAGTCATCGTAGATGAAAAGACAGAGGAGCGACTCACTGGACAGTACGACCGCAGGAAAACCGATTTTAAAGCCGATGAAATGATCGTGGCGACCTGGAATACCGACGTGGGCGTCAGCGTGACAATGACCAGTTATGCCTTTGCCAACCAAAACCACGATGATTACGTTATCTTCAAATACGATCTGAAGAACACCGGCAACACCGACCTGGATGCGGAAGTCGAGCTTCCAAGCCAACACCTGGAAGGAGTCTATTTTGGGGCTTTCAACTATCTTCGCCCTTGTAAGCGAGGGGCCGATTACACTGGCACCTCCGGCAGCACCACGGCCGACGACTGGGTTCACTATTACGGCAGCCAACCCGGCGATACCCTGCGCGGATTGTGGTACTGTTACGATGGTAACGCCCCCGAGGAAACCTATCCGACCGACGATACCGGCGACCCGCATAAATCCACTGGCGAGTTTTTGTCACCCCAGTATGCCGGATTCGGCGTCATTCAGGTGGACACTTCGCCGTCGGACAAAAGAGATGACTTGAATCAACCCAGCACCGTTGACTTTCAACCCTTTGAAACGCATTTGACTCACAACAACGCCGGAATCACAGAGAGAGACTTGTATGATTACCTCTCTTCGGGGAAAAAATCTCTCGGCAGCGATGCAGTGGGTTTGACCAATCCCTCTTCCAAATCCATTGTGGCTCCCGTTTGCATGCTCGGCTTTGGCCCCTATAATTTGGCCTTCGGCCAGAGCGTGCAAATTGTGCTGTTCGTTGCGGTCAACGGCTTGTCCCGAGAAAAATGCATCGAGCTGGGCCACAAGTGGAAAGTGGATAGCCTGGAATTCAACGGAAAAGTGGGTGACGATGCCAAGAATGCGCTGTTAGCGACCGGACGGGATTCCCTGTTTCAAACCGCGTATCGCGCTGCTTGGGCCTGGGCGCATAATTTGGATGTTCCCGACCCGCCGGCATCTCCTTCTTTGACCATCAAGTCCGGCACGGGACAGGTTTACCTGGAATGGTCGGACATGTCTGTCCCGGCAAAAGGCAGGGATCGGGATACTAGACAGTATGACTTTGCCGGTTACCGCCTCTACCGCGCCAAAGGCTCGTTCATGAATCCTTATGAGTTAATTTGGGAATGCGGAGGGAACACGGGCATCCCAGACACAAACGTGTACGTGGATACCGATGTGGAGAGCAGTCGGCGCTATTACTATTATGTCACGGCTTATGACGACGGCTCCCAGAACACCTCCGGACTGTTCCCGGGACAGTCTTTAGAATCCAGTCACTTTTTGAATCGAAATGTCATTTATGCAGCGGAGCCTACCCGGCCACCCTCCAAGACATTGGAAGGCGTCGTGGTGGTTCCCAACCCGTACGATACGCATTCTTTTCGCTGGGATAATCCCGATGAGATCAAATTCATGGGACTACCCTATAAGGCGAAGATTCGAATTTATACGCTGGCGGGAGATCTGCTCAAGACCATCGAGCATCCCAGCGAACCCAAATATATTGGTCACAGCGAGCCGTGGAATCAGGTCACGGACGACAACATGCTGATAACCAGCGGCACTTACGTTTACCACGTCGAGGGCTGGGATGAGAATAGCCATTTCTTGGGGAGCACGAAGGGAATTTTTGTGATTGTGAGATAGCCCAATCCCCGGGGTCTTGGAGACCTCGGGGATTGTCCTTACTTTTTGTGATTGTGAGGTAAAGCGGGAGTAATGCGGATTACGTGAACAGGGGAAAAGAGTTATCCATGCAAGCCCTTCGGTGATTGGTCATTGATCCCGGAGGGCTCGCTGTTCGTACTACGACTATTGCAGCTTGATCATCTTGCGTACTGCTACTTGAGACCCAACTTGTAGCCGGTAGACATAAACGCCAGAGACAACCTCGCGGCTCTGAGCATCGCGGCCATCCCATAACACTCGATGAGAGCCCGCCTTCATTTCCGCGTTCAGCAGTGTCCGAATTTCTTGTCCCACAAGGTTAAAGATTTTGAGGCTAACCAGTCCCTCTCGACTGGCGGGAATCTGAAAAACAATCTCAGTGGTAGGATTAAACGGATTTGGATAATTCTGCCCTAAGTGGAAAGCTTGTGGCAGATTGACCGTGACTTCTATGGGGGCGGAGTAAGTGTAACTTCCATCCGTGTCGATTTGCTTTAGGCGATAGAGATAGGTGCCTTGCTGCAAGTCTTGATCCTGAAAAGAATAGCTTTTTTGTTGCGAGGTGGTGCCCGACCCTTTCACAAAACCGATTCGCTGCCATTCAGCCGTGCCGGCGCTCCGCCGTTCGATCTCAAATCCATAATTTTTACTTTCGCTGGCTGTTATCCAAGCTAGTTCCACACCCCCATCCACTTGCCTAACAGCAAAGTTAGCCAGTTCCACCGGCAGCACAAATTCGCGCGGCATCACACTCACGGCTAGTGGATTGGCAAATTGCTGAGCGAGGGAATCGCCGATGGCGGGGGTATGATGGGGCTCAAGATAATAAGTGTTCGTTGCTATGCCAAAGGTGCCGGTTATGGCTGTGGACGAGGTTACGCGGACTCCTGAGTCACCATAGGCTAACGAATCTCCGGTGTCGCTCGGATTCACGGCGCTGCTGTCTTTATAAAATAACTCTTGGTGATCGCCGACTACCGGCAAATCCACGATGGTCGCTACGGTGCCATACGCGCCTTGAGTCAAAAACCAATTGATGCCCGGCACCGTGAGGTTCTTGTTAACCACGTCTGGGTTACCATCAACTGTAATGTCGGAGTTGTTGGGACTGTGAAATTTTGCGCCGGCAATGTTTGGCAGATAATCTACAGATTGACGCAGTTCTTCCACGCCGAACGATGCATCCAGGGTTTTATTTTGTGCGCTGATATGAATGGCATGTGGATAGAAAAAGCCCAGATAAGCCACCGAGTCCGTCGTAATCGGGGCGCCCCACAATGCAAGGTGAAAGTAGGCCAGTCGGATGACTCGTACGGGGCCGGCCTTATAGACCATGCTACTAATCTGTAGCCCGGTATCCTCATTTTCGCTATAGGCAAAAGCCGGCATTCCAAATAGCTTGCCGCTGATCCGAATCTTCCAACGATCCATTATATCTATACCACTTCCCCCTACTGCGGGCCTTATGGACAGGTAATCTGGAATAGATTTCGCGTTATTGCCAAAAACATAGCTCTTAGCTTTCACTGTATCACTAAAGGAGCCAACCGGTGCCGGGACGTAGCTCATATAAGCCTGAATGGTAGGATCTTTAGTTAGAGTGCCGGATTGATAAATATAAGCCCAGGACTTGGTAGGTGGGGTTGCCAAGGTATCTTGCGCTCCGACTTGATACCTTTGATTTAGCCGCGACTCAGCATTATCGATCCAATTCCAATCGGCCACACTATCGCCCATATCGGCGGCCATGAAGCAAATTTCATCGACGGAATCCAATACCCCGTTCTTGAGTCCGTAATAATCATTGGTTCCATCCTTTTCGTCTATCTGAAAAGGAATTTGTGTCCAATCCCCATTTTTGTAAGCATAGACATAAAGCTCCGCAACGGGTGCATTCAAGAAAGCGGTTAATTGTGCACCTTGAACCACGACCGGATCATAGGGTCGATAAAGATTAGCAGAATAGGCATAGGTGGGAGCGAACAAGTCAAAGCTCAAGCCGCATATCGCAATGATCACGGCTGCTACAATCAGTATCGCTGGTCTCATGATGATGCCCTTTCCAGATGGGTAAAATGTCATCGAAGTGCCAAGCCCGTCTAAGATAGAATTGAGATAATACCCGTTCTCTGGGAGCATTATTTATGCCACAGCTTTCTTAGGAAAGGGGCAGGATTTAAGATTGATAGATGTTTTCACGAAAACGAGAATTCTTGCTGGATAGGTTATCTCCTTGAAATTAAAAGCACCTTTTCCAAGTTGCAGACGAAGCATCGAGTGGAACTCAGCGACTATGTCCTTCTTTGGCACAAGCCTGAAAATCATCCTTCGATATTGATTCACACTCGCTCATTTGAATCGAGGTGAAACAATTCATGCGAACATCCTTTTGAATCTTTCATAGACCGCATTCCATGCCTCGTGATCGTTAGGCTCAAACATTCTCAGCGGGAATGATCTCGCCACCAGTTGTCTTCCTTCCTCAATCGAGTCAAGCTCTTTCTTGGCGATGGCTTGAACGAGAATATTGCCAATCGCCGTCGCTTCCACCGGTCCGGCAATGACCGGCAGACCGGTGGCATTCGCCGCGAACTGATTCAGCAAATCGTTTTGCGAGCCGCCGCCTACGATGTGCAGCTTGTCGATTCGCTTGGCCTGCATCTCTGATATCTTGTCGATAATGAAGCGGTATTTCAAGGCCAAGCTTTCCAGTACGCAGCGCACAAACTCGCCCTTGGACTCTGGAATTGGCTGCTGGCCGCTTCGACAATACTCAACGATGGCCGTGGGCATATCCGGTGGATTCAAAAAGATCGCATCATCCGGATTGACGATGCACTTGAAAGGCTTGGCATTTTTTGCAGCGCTGAGCAATTCATCGTATCCAACCGTCAAGCCTTGGCGCTCCCAACTGCGCCGGCAGCCCTGCAGCAGCCACAAGCCGGCAATATTGCGCAAGAAGCGAATGGTTTGATTGACGCCACCTTCGTTGGTGAAATTGTTCTCCTGTGTCTGTTCAGTTATGATTGGTTCGTGGGCTTCGATGCCCATCAATGACCAGGTGCCGGAGCTGAGATAAGCCCAATTATCGCCACGGGCCGGAACCGCTGCGACGGCGCTGGCCGTGTCGTGACAGGCTGGTGCAACGACGTCCACGGGTCCCAAGCCGGTTTCGGCAGCAATCTCCGGCAGCAGCTTGCCAAGCACCGTGCCGGGTGGAACGATGGGCGGCATAATGTGCATAGGCAATTGCAGTTTGTTAAAGAGCTCCGGCTCCCAGGTTTTATGCGCCGCATGCAGCAACTGCGAAGTAGAAGCAATGCTGTACTCGGAACAGACTTCGCCGGTCATAAACAGATTGAACAAGTCCGGCATAAAGAGCAGGCGCTCACTGACTTCCAGCAAAGGGCTGTTTTCCTGCGCCAATGCAAAAAGCTGGAAGATGGAATTGAACTGCAAAAACTGGATGCCGGTGCGGGCATAAATCTCCTCTTTCGGCATAAAGGCAAAGGCCTTGGGCATGATGCCATCCAAGCGTTTGTCACGATAGGCGTAAGGATTACCAAGCAGGAGGTTCTCGCGGCCGGTGAGGCCAAAGTCCACGCCCCAAGTATCGACGCCGATGCCTAATAACTGACCATTTGCCTTGCTGGCTGCTTGTGCCATGCCTTGTTTCATGTCGTCGAATAACCGTAGGACGTCCCAATGCAGATGCCCAAGTACCTGCACGGGCCGATTGACGAAGCGATGAATCTCTTCCAGAATGAGCTTGTCCTTTGCTAAGCCGGCCAAAATTGCCCGACCGCTTTCCGCGCCCAGATCAAATGCCAAAAATCTCGCTCCCGACATTTTGGTTCCTTTCAAAGTGTGGTACAAAGATTTCAAGTGGCGACTTTTTAGTCACAAAAAAAGCAAGAAGCAGATAAAAAATAAAGCTGAGAGCCTTTCCCATCCCGAAAATCAAGTCTTCCCGGCATTCTCTTGAAAACCGGTTCGTCAAACCGCCTTGGCCATAATAATCAAGACCAAGGTGAAAAAGAGCTCTACGGAAATTTCCAGTTTTGGGTCGCACAGCATCTCGCCAATCTCAGGCAGGCAATCCCTTCTCTCCAAGCTTTTGGCCAGAGCGGAACAGTTCGGAATTCGTACCACGCTGCCGTCGGCGTTTTCTACCCAGGCGTTTTGCAGCACGGAAAGGCCGGCAAACATTTCCACGTCCTTTGTCTTGACCTTTTGCAGCAGCCCGTTCATCTCCCGGACCAATGCACGCCGGTCGTTTTTGAAAAGATTGTACAGTCGGTAAAATGTTTCGCCAACGCCGCAAATCTCGCACAGGCTGAATAGCAGGTCATCCCGAACGGAAGGAGCCAAATTGGGTTGCGCGACCTTTTGCAGAATCAGGCGCAGATTGTCAGAGTTGCCAATATAGACAAAAGCGCGTCCGCCATGGATCAGCAAACAAGGATTTTCCGTAGCAGCAAAAATATCACTGATTTTTTGGTAGGATTCTGCATCCACAAGCTGGGCCAGCGCCAACATGGCCTTGCCGCGGAGAAAAATATCGTCACTACCCAAAGCTTTTCGTAGATAGGGAATCGCTTCGTAGATTTGATGCTCTCCAAGCACCTCGGCGGCAAGGTAAGCGGTGGTGAACTCGCCTTTCTGCAACTCTTCAATAAGCTTGAAAGCAGTCGCCTTGCCAAAGTAGATTTCGCCCAAAGCGGTAATAGCCCGCGAGCGAGTCAGAAAGCTGGGCGAGGCCAGAAAGGCAACCAGGGATTCTTCCGACAAGTCGGATCTGATCACCGCCAGCTTTTCGATGATGTCCTGCTCTTGTTCTTCACTCCGGCTGGCGTAAATTTTCTGTAAAGTGAAAAGCGCCCGCCAATCCCTTACCGAGAAAAAAATCCCCAAGACATCCTTCACTGCCTTATCCGCCAGCGGCTTGAGTCGCATCGTCGTGGCGATGGTGCTAATGACGAAAGCCAAAACGACGACAAAATAGAGGCGATAAACCAGCAGGCCTTCTACGCCCAGAGAACGAATCATTCGCAACAGGCCGCCGCCCAGGAGCGTGCCGGAAACGCCGGCGATGGCGCCCGTGGTCACCGACATGATCATGGAGATGCCCACCATGCGATCTGAAGGCACGGAGATGAGCAGGTAATGTGTGAGCGCCGTTTGAATTCCTCCATTGCACAGGCCGGCGATGAGGAAAATCAAAAGAAGCGGAAGCAGGGTGAATTGCTGGGGAGCCATAATCCAAAGCCCGCAAATGGCCGCCATGGCAAATGTGTAAATGATGGTCATGGGCCGGGGACCCACCCGATCCAACAAAAGGGTGTTGGCAAAGGTCGCAATAATGGTTCCCAAAACCTGCACGATAAAAAAGGACAGCGCCCCATAATCGGAAATTCCATAGCCGTTCTTCAGGCTAATCATGCTGAAGGGAATGACCAATACGATGCTGCCCAAACACAGGGACCAGGCGATTAACAGCTTCCTGGCCCCGAGGTCGCTTAGAACGTAGCTGACATCCTTTAGCAGCGGCTCTCTGGCGGACAATGCCGGCTGCGGCGATTCCGGCACCGCGCGAATGTTAAGCTGGGAAATGATGCCGGTGATGCCGCCGAAAACGAGGATGATCTGAAAGGTGTGAATGGAAGGAAAGCGATTGAGAACTACTATAACTCCCACTATGGCGGCCAGGTAGTAAATGTTGGATTGAAACCAGACTTTAGCAATGAAGCGCCCGCGACTTTGCGGCGAAGTGATATCGCCGATGAGGGGCACGTCGGCGACCGCGCCGTAGCTGCGGAAGGCAAAAAATCCAAAGGCCGCAGCGACGAGAATGAACAAACCCAATGCCTGCTGGCCGTATTGCTGAATCGAGGGAATGCTCACCATGGTCAGAGCCGAGATGTTGCGCAATAGCCAACCGAGGGCAAAGGTTTTGGCGGCGCCGCGCCGCGCCATGGACTGTTTGCCCAGTAGCATCAATGGCATGGTGAGATAGACGAAGGATACCATCAGGCCGACGAGAAAATCGTCCGCGCCGACCTTGATCGCGTAAAGGATTAGGACCGTATCAGCCGTGCATGCAAAAGAGAGAGCATTGATGCGGGCATACCAGAGATAACGCGATTGCGCCTTTTCTTCCATATTTTTTCTTACAAATTTCCAGCTAAAAACTCAGGCGACGAAACCGGCGTTGGCTTGATCTTTGGGAAACATTACCCATTCCACTGGCCATAATTTCCGACGCCACGTTCCGACTTGTGGGAACGTCATCGGTAGCAGCAAACCTGAGCATCATCAAAAGCCGTAGTCATTCTCCGACAAAAGAAAAGTTCGATTTCGGTAGACTCCAAGGCGGCGCAAATGTAATGAAGCACAAGGCTAAAATCAATAGGTTATTTGGCGACAAAATGGCGGCGATCACGCTTCTTGAGAAAGTGGCGTAAGAGCACAGATGCGCACCGAGGAAATTATCCATCGGCTCTGCCCAATGCTTTGTCAGCACCTTTGGAACCTGCATTCAGAGTGCACGTTACTTAATCCGAAAGGACAGACCTAAATGAGCTGTTGGACCGCCCAAGCAGATAATTTCTTGACATTCTCGGAGCAAGTCCGTATAATATCGTTGCAAAAGCTGCTTAAAGCCACATAGCCGATCAACAACACGAAGTCCATTCTTAGATCGACAGGTAGTCGACAATTGGGGTGGATTCTTTCCTGATTCCAACACTCTCTTTTTCTTCTCCGACGACAATGCCTTTCGAAAGTGAGGCAAAGCAATGACGCCGACCATAACGACAACAACTTTCGGCTCCATAACCATTGAAGGTCAGGAGTTCCCTCATGATGTGATGATTCGCTTAGACGGAAGTGTACGCAAGCGAAAAAAGAAGCTATCAAAAGAGGTGTACAATACTTCGCACATCATTTCGCGAGCCGAAGCCAAGTATTTCTACGAAAAGGGAGCCGAGATAGTGATCATTGGGACCGGCCAGAACGATCAGGTAAGGCTCTCCAAAGAGGCCAAGAACTACCTCGAAAAGAAAGAGGCGCAATTAATTATGGCCAGTACTCCAAAGGCAATCCAGTTGTGGAACAAGACGACTGGAAAGGCCATCGGTCTCTTTCACGTTACTTGCTAATCAGTCCGGCACGACGCTGCACTATGGCTCCTTTGAAAAAGCATAATCTCATGAGAATGATTTCATTCCTGGAATCTCCTTTCATTGTTGCTGAAGGATAAATCACCTTATCTTTCGCTCGCATTCCAATCCAAGATGTGAGTTTGAATCTGATCAATTTAACCTTTCATGAAATAATTGGACTGAGATATTCTTTATAGCTCATGTATTGACTTTTCTCTGGTTCTTGCACCTTAAACGCAAAGGAGGTGAGCCGGCTTATCTATTCTCTCCAATTACCCTTCTAATTGATCGTTCCATCTCTCACCCACAGAAAAGGAGGCGAATATGTCAACCTTTTTCATGATCGGGAAATATTCCCCGGAGGCGATTAAAAAAATCAGCGCCGACCGCACCAAGAAAGCCGTCAATCTCATCGAGAAGTTTGGTGGTACGTTAGGCTCCGGGTATGCGCTCCTCGGAGAACACGATTTGGTCCTCATTACAAATTTCCCTAGTATGCAAGAGGCGATGAAAGCATCGGTTGCGTTAAGCGACCTCACAGGCATCTCGATCTCTACCTACCCGGCAATAACCGTGGAGGAGTTTGACAAAATCATCTCGGAGATTTAGCGGAGCACGGCTTCGGCTAATGATTTCAGGGATGATTGGTGACTCACGAGCTAAATCTTTGCTTCTTGGGCAAAGACTTTTCCCGCCAATGAACGCGAATACACGCTAATCTTTCATTCGCGTCAATTCGTGGGGAAGGACTGTTCGGCCCCCCGTTCATCCGGATCGGCTTAGATAGGTGGAGACTTGTACGCCTTAGAACTCCTCCAAAGCAGACAAAAGCTTCTTGGGGCAAATGAACTTTTACTTTGAAAAGGAGAACGCCATGAAGCTAAATGTAAAGGCTTTTGCTCTCACTTGTGGGATACTCTGGGGAATCGGACTTTTTCTTCTCACTTGGTGGATCATTGTCTTTCAGGGATCCACCGGAGAGACTACTCTGATTGGGCGACTCTATCTTGGGTATCGCATCAGTCCATTGGGTAGTGTGATAGGTTTGCTATGGGCATTGGTGGATGGAGTGGTTTGCGGGGCTATTTTCGCCTGGCTGTACAATCTGGTGGCCGCACGGTTAGCCGCTCCGAAAGCAGAACCATAACCCTATGCAAGTGGCGCTGGTAAATACCAACCTGATAAGACCGCCCATCTCTCCAATCGGTCTTGAGTACCTGGCAGAGTCCCTGCATGCAGCCGGTCATTGAGTCGAGATTCTCGACCTTTGCTGGACAGAGGACTGGGACTCTGCCATTTCTGCTGTCACCCAAAGCTGCGAGTAGTTGCCAATCCAAACGGAGATGGCACTCAATAGTCCTTCCCTCTTCCGACTGTATGCTTCCTGCGGTTGTTCAGGCATTTGCATCATGATCGAGTGCCTGCGGGCATGGAAATTCCTATAGCAATTTATCAGGTATTTTTATAACTTTTGGGAAAATGAATGAATTTTTCCAAAAGGAGTTTCTCCATGCCATACCCGCAATTCGATCCGGATCAAATCAAGGTATTTCCATTAGCCGAGAGAAAAAGCAAAAGCAAGATCGAGGACATCGCCATCGATCCGGATTCACCGGCCCCCGCTGCGCCGGAAATCAAAGAAGCAGTTGACAAAGTTGCGGATAAAATTTTAGAGGCGAAAAAGCGGGGTGCTTCCATCATCCTGGCGTTTGGTGCCCACTTGGTCAAAAACGGCGCCGGACCAATTCTGGTCAAAATGATGGAGCACGGCTGGCTCACCCACTTGGCTACTCAGGGCGCCGGCGGCATTCACGATTGGGAATTTGCCTTTCTTGGCAGGTCGGAAGAGGACGTGCGCGCCAACGTCGACACCGGCACCTTTGGCACCTGGGACGAGACTGGAAGATACATCAATCTGGCTGTGCAGGTGGGCGCCATCAGTGGCATGGGATATGGCGAAGCGCTAGGATCGTTGATCGAGAATGAAGGATTGCAGATTCCCTCGATTGAGGAGCTTAGGTCAGAGATCAGAAGCGGATTGGAAAAAGACGCCGCATCGTTGCCGGCGAGAGTGGAGCTGCTGGCAACTGTGGAAAAGTTCGGCATTGAGCCGGGATTTCACCCTCTCCCTCATCCGTACAAGCGCTATTCGGTTTTCGGCAACGCCTACCGACTTAGAGTCCCCATCACCGTGCACCCCGGCATCGGCTATGATATCATCTACAATCATCCATATGCAAAGGGCGCGGCATTGGGAAGAGGCGGCCACATCGATTATCACACCTTCGTCCACTCGGTGGCCAATCTATCCAATGGCGTTTTTCTTTCCATCGGCTCCGCCATTATGGCGCCGCAGATTTTCGAAAAGGCGCTTTCCATCGCCAATAACGTCGCCCTACAAAAAGGAGAGAAAATCCACGATCACTACCTGCTCGTCAACGATTTACAGGAATCCGATTGGGATTGGCACAAAGGCGAGCCGCCGAAATCATCTCCGGCCTATTACCTCCGCTTCCTAAAATCTTTTTCCCGTATGGGCGGGACGATGAGGTACGTCTCGGCGGATAATCGGGTGTGGTTGCATGGGTTGTATCAGAGGTTGAAGGAGATGAATTGAAACAAAAAAGGGCAATAACAATACCTTCGCCCAATTCCCTTGTTGTCATCTGTCTAACCAAAACTATTTGTAACCAATCGCGGGGTGCCCTGCCAGTGCTGTCATTCCTGCATCCGCAGGAGAGCTCCTTGCCGCTGACCGGCTCAGGCGGAAGGAAGTGAAAAGGAAAGTAAATCTTTTTGTGCACGTTTCATTTGAAAGACCGAATACCGCTGTGCGCACGGTATCATAAACATATTCGCCAATGCGGATCTGTTTGCTGTCCGTAGCGTCATCTACCTACTGTGACGAATAAGCGATGATCTTTGCTTCGTCTCGGAAAAAACCGGCAAGGTCGGCCAAGACGAACACGCCGTAATAATGAAAATCCTTTTGCATGGGAAGGCTCCATCGATCTCAAGCCTCCGAATAGCGAATAGCAGAGCACGGCGTTGTTTTCCAGACCCAAATCCAGCTCATCCTCCCAGTCATCCCGATACGGGTGAATGGATGCCCCAAACAAGACGCGCTCGTTTTCATGTGCAAGGCTCGCCAAATAGCGATTGGGCACGTGCAAATGTGCCCACTCTCTGTGCGCTTGGCCCTTCTCCTCGTAGACTTGGTCCATGGCCAAAAGCACGCTCTTGCCGACATATTTGGATTCGTTGATGACGCCCAGGAGATTCTTGACCCGGTTGGCGTTCACTTTTTCAAAGAGGGACTTTGAGCAGCAACATGGCCAGATAGGCGGCGGTCTTTTCAAATTCCTTGGACCAATAACACCCGCTTTGCACGTCCTCGGGCGCGCCAAAGTGGATGTGCATATCGATGATTTCGTAGGTCGCTCTTGCCTCCCTAAGATTTTCTTTTCTCCCTTTCGCTTTCTTCGCTTTGCATGATTTTGCTGCGCAGATTGGCAAGGTTTCTCAAGGCGTTGAACCAGAACGGAGCGCCCAAGCTTAACAGCGCCACAGTGATCAAGATCCCGAATACTTTTCTGATGCCCCATTTTCTGAAATCCCAGTTGTAATCTTTGCTTAGAAGTTTGATGCCCATTTCGTCAAGCTGATCCCGTAACGCCAGCGCCTCTTGACCCATCAATCCGAGGCGGGTTTTTGTAACGGCTGCGAGAGTCTGATC
Organism: Caldithrix sp.; assembly: GCA_020722685.1. Next base: position 33,079 of record DYKH01000018.1, read on the forward strand.
ATAGGCGGCGATTAACCTTTCCTTCACGGCCGCGGAATCGGCACTCTTGATTTTTATTTGCGCAAGCCACGCCTCCGCACCCGTGCGATTGACAAAGGTAGGAGCCGCAGGGATGTCGAGTTCCTTTGTTTTAATTCGAAGCGAATCCATGGCCACATCAAAGGTACTTTTCTGACCGAGGATCTGTTCACTCTTGGTCAATAAAGCGTCCACGCTCGCCGTCAATTTGGCGCGCAATTCCGCGTTGCCATAGATATTTTGCATGAGGCTGATGGAATCGAGCTGGGTGCCAAATGCGATGATAAGGGAGGCGCCAACGGTAATCCATCTTGAGCGCAAAGTAAATCGTTCGCTCATGCGATCGCTGACACGGTCGAACCAGACACCCAGTTGAGTGATGCGCTGACGGGTTTTCTCCAAAGTGTCGCTGATTTTTTGATAAGCCGCGATGACATCATCTTTCAGCATGGATTCCAATTTGTCCGGCAAAGCTTCGAGGTGTTCGGCCAGTTGCTTCTCATCAATCTTGACGAATTCCTGCACCCAGTCCGTCGCCTCCTTCGACAGATGATAAGCATCCGGCTGTTGCGCGAACTTGATCAGCAATTGCGACAATTCTTCGCTTCTGATAACCGAGGCCAGTCGCTTTTCCGTGGAGGCGACAAGCGGATGCCTAAGAACCTTGTGCACGATCTCATCAATCACCTCGGTTTTGCCGGGTTGGATTTCCTTTAGCAGTCTTGTGAGTCCCCAGGCCAAATTGTGGCCGCGCAGGTTGAATGCGCTGATCACCATTTGTGTGACGACGGTTACCAGCAGGCTGTTCAACAGAATCACGGCGACAAAGGCAATCAAAGAATCGACTTGATCTAACATAGGCACCTCATGGTAAGGAAGGCCGTTAGATTGTAGACTGTTAGGCTGTTAGGTTGTGCTATTCCCATTGGGAGCTAAAACGGGAACCAAGCGGGTGATTCCTTGAGTAACTTTTCATTCCCGCAAGCCATCCGACTGCAAATTGTGCTCGGCATTGTAGTGATTCTTGAATGTCCTGGCTTTCCATTGGCACAATCACGCCAAATCAAGCATGTCTTGCTGGAATCATCCTTTCAGGCGGAGCACTGTTGAAGTCTAAAGCCTAACAGCCTACCTCCTAACAGCCTATATTCCAAACTGCTTGGTCTCGACCCACTCCATGGACAAAAGCGACCAGAAATCCATGGCCAGTTTGTTTAGAACGTAATCATACGGCAACCAACCATAGCCTTTGTCCCCCCAACCGGTTCCCCATGAATTGCGGATCTGCAATGCGCCGGTCGTCTCTTGGTTGCAGCGAAGGTTCTTGATCTTCATGTTATCGTCATAGCCGATGGCGACGATGGCATGGCCCCACTGGGCTTCTTCGCCCGGACAAGGATAAGGTATGCCGCCTTTCACGTTTGTTTCCTCAAACGAATCAAAGCCATAGAATCCGAACATGGAAGGAATGCCGGCGGTGAGATACTTTTTGATGCTTTCCAGCACCGCAGCCGGCGATTTGTTTGCTCCTTGCGGATCGTGACAAAAGTATTTGACAGCCTCATAGTTGTCCGCTACGGCGTAAACGAATGAGGGCGGCTCCTCATCAAAATCAGGGTCCTGATCGGTATACGGCCAGTATTTTTCCGGTGGCACGCCGCAAAGCACCAAGGCTCCCATGGTATTTCTCAGCCAGGCGCCGGTATCGCCCGCTACGCCCATGAGATTACGAGTAGCTTTGTAGACGAAAAGCCGGGAACCGTCAACGTACTTGTTGTAAGCGCGTTTTTGAAAGTACTCGACGATTCCCATAGCTGCATGCGCTGTGCAGGAGCCAAGGTTACCTTGGTTTTCCACCCTGGAACAGTATTGGCGCAAAGAGGCGCTGGCCTTCAGCGTGACTTTCTTCTTTCCGGCAATGCCCAACGGCTTGAGCATGGCTGCGATATCCGGATGCTCTTCGGAGTAATCGCGCAGATCTGGCATGGGTGGCAGCCAGCCGGTACCCAACTTTTCCTGCGTTTCAGAAATCACCACTTGCTTGTACATCGCATACATAACGTGTCCTCCTTGTGTTTGTTGTAATGAATGGTGGATTTCCGTCGGTTGTTGCCAACTACTAACAACGGCTCAACGCGAAAGAGTCCCGGCAGCGAAAGCTTTCTTTCGATCCCACCTACAAGGGTCATCATTGAGCGAACGTTCCGAAAGATGCAGTTTGGTTGGGCCATCCCAAAAGGGAAATTCATCTCATGAAATCCCCCAGTCCCGCCGGAAAAAACTCTTGGGAATGCGCTTGAAGAAAGAGTCAGGGAAAGAAGAACTGAATTGCCCTGCCTTTGGTGCGATCAAGCGGCCAAACAACAAAACACTCAGCTCTCCCCATTCAGGATCCCCTGAGAATGAATTCTCAGGCCCAATATTCAAGCCCCCGGAGGGCGGCTGCCGCCGATGAAGCGGCAAATTACCTTTAGGTAACTTTTCGCTTTGATCCTGCGACTTGAATCGCAGGCTCTTGGCCCGTGTTCGTGCCGAACGCGCGGCATTCACATTAGTAGAGCAAATATTTTTCCCGCGTCTGCAAAAAATTCTGCAAGTCCGTTTGCCAGGTCGAGATAATCTTCTCGGCCTCCTCCCCCGCTGCAACTGCCAGGCGAACTTTGTCCGTGCCCATCGCCCTATCGAACGAGGTCACCCGATCGGTGGCAAACAGGTCTTGTTGCGGAAATAGCTTTTTCAAAGCCGTCAGGATGTGTATCTGCACTTGCATAGGACGAAATGACTTGGGATCAATGATGTGAATCTGAACGCCGGCGAGATCCTGATTCTGAAATGCAAAATAAAAGGGGCGATAATGCAGTGCCCGAAAGCGCACGCCCGGCAAATTTCGCTTGTTTAATTCATCGGCCAATTGCTCGCCGTTCAGCCATGGCGCACCAATCAGCTCGAATGGCGATGTGTATCCGACGCCTTCGTTGACCGTATGCAATTCGCCGATGCAGCCCACAGCGGCGCAAAACAAAGCCGTACCTGCGTGCGGAATGTGCGGCGATGTGGGCACCCAAGGTAAATTGGTATCTTCGAATCGCATGGAGCGCTGCCAGCCCTGCATGGGAACGACGTGCAGCTTGACATGAATGTCGAACTCATTGTTGAAAAGCTGCGCCAGCTCGCCGACCGTCAAACCGTAGACGTAAGGAATGGGATAAAGCCCGATGAAGGATTTGAATGCCGGATCGAGAACCGGTCCCTCAACCAATTCGCCGCCCAAAGGATTCGGTCGATCAAGGACCATGAAGGGGATGCCCTTCTCTTTCGCGGCTTCCATCGCCAAAGCCATGGTGTAGATGTAGGTATAAGCGCGCGAGCCGATGTCTTGAATGTCATACAGCAGAACATCCACTCCATTCAGCATTTCCGGGGTTGGTTTTCTCGCCTTGCCGTACAGGCTGTGCACCGGAACGCCGGTTCGCTGGTCGACATAGCCTTCGACGGCTTTGCCGCCCTCGATGTCTCCGCGTACGCCGTGTTCCGGGCCGAACAAGGCAACCAGTCTAACGTCGCGGTTTTCGTGCAAGGCATCAATGGTTGATTTCAGTCGGGAAGTGACTCCGGTGGGATTGGTGATCAAGCCAATGTTCCGGCCCTTGATCAAGTTCATTTGCTCGGCTAACAGTACTTCGATGCCCACTTTGATCTTAGGCTCCGCAGCCGGCAATCGGTTCGCTACTAAAACAAATTGGAACAAGAGTCCAATGGCGATACAAGCTTTCGTCGCGCGTTTGGTCAAACCATCCTCATTCGTTTCTCAGGTTCATAGCAATTCAAGCATCATGAATGGCAAGACTATCTTAGGCAAGACCCTTAGAAAGCCCTTTACAAGGCCGCGGAACGACGCCAATCACTTCACGTCGCACAACGGACTTTGGCGCTATGCGATAAGCTTTCGATACCGCCAAAAAACCCGATGCACTCGGGCACCGACGTAGTGCATATAAAAGGGTATAGGGCCTACCCAGGGAATGATAGACGTTTTGTGGCCCTGATTCTTTATGTCCTGCAAACAGCGTTTGAGCAGGATGCCGCCCACGCCCTTGCCGCGAAAAACCGGGTCGGTGCCCATAGGGCCGAACCAGCCAGTATTTTTGTTGTTCAAGTCATAACCCGAAAAAGCCCGAACTTGCCCGTGCAAAAAGGCCAAGTGCAGACTGACGGGATCATTGCTATAGGCGGCGGCCACCTCCGGAACCCAGGCGAGCCACTCCTTGGCGATAAAATCGGCCACCTCTTTTTCGTCCTCTTTCCTGGCGCGCCTGATTTCGATTCCCTGGCCCGCTAACGTTTTCTCTTCCTCAGAGGTGTCAAAATCCTGCTGTAGATCCGCAATCAGGTTGGACGTGTCGCCGATCTTCTCATAGCCGCGCCGCTCGACAAAAGCCACTGCCTCGGTATAAAATGGATCGATGCCCGGCTGATAATAGTTGGGATTGGAATCCAAAATCTGGATGCGAGAAACACCGGCAGATTTGAGCTGCTCCTCGATGCCGGCCAGCAAGCGGGAGGCAATGCCCTGACGTCGGAACTTTGCCACGGTGAAAAATAGCTTGATCCATCCCACCTTTTCGCCCTCATGATTGATGCGGTGCAAGCCTTGCATAAAGCCGGCGATCTCATGGCCCGCCTCGGCAACAAGCGTCATCGAAGGCTGAAAGTCAACGTCACCAAATGTTTTCTCATACAGAAGCGGCTCCGTCATTCTGTCGAATGCCACATTCTCGTTCCAAAGCTGGGTCAGTTGAGGCAGATCTGATTTGTCAATCGGGCGAATCGTCGGGATGGTTGTCATAGCTCCTCGCGCATGTCTCAGTTGCTTGGGGTATCGGAAGAAGTCTTGTTGCTATCGTTCAACGGAATAAAAAAGAGTATCGCCAGCGAAGGAATCGTCAGGGCGAGAACGAAAATGAAAAAGTGGGTGTAACCTAACCAGCTTTGCAGGACGCCGCTCACCATACCGGGAACCATCATGCCCAGAGCCATCAGGCCGGTAGAAATGGCAAAATGCGAAGTCTTGTATTTGCCCTTGGCAACGTACATGAGAAAGACCATAAAGGCGGCGAATCCGAATCCATAGGTGAATTGCTCGATGGCGACGCAAGCATAAATGACCGCCAGAGCCGGGCGGGCGATGGACATGTAAAGGTAAAGCGCGTGGGGGGCGTTGAGAATGATCGCCATGGGCCAGATGCACCTTTTTAGGCCGTATTGGGCGATGACCCAACCGCCCAGTATGCCGCCTACGGTTAGACCCAAGACGCCGATGGTGCCGTAGACGTAACCGACGGTAGCCGTGTCCAGTCCCATGCCCCCGGCTTCAGGCTTGTCAAGCAGAAACGGTGCGGCCATTTTCACAAGCACGGCCTCGCCCAGGCGGTACATCAATATGAACAGAACGATGGCGACGATCTTTTCCTGCTGAAAATAGGTGCGAAAGACTTCCACAAAGGGTGCCTTTTCCCCCTCCTGGGCGCCGGAACGGTCGACATCAGGGTATGGCAGATAGAAACGATGGAAGACAAAGGCCAAAAGAAAAACACCGCTGGCAATGGCAAGCACCGCCGTCCAGCTCATTTCTATGCTGCCCGTGCTCTTCTCCCAATTGCCGGCAAGGACGACCAGCACCCCGGAGCCAAAAATCATCGCCAAGCGATAGAAGGTCGAGCGCACGCCGACGAAAAACGCCTGTTGCTTGCTGTCCAAGGCCAGCATGTAAAAGCCGTCGGCAGCAATGTCATGGGTGGCGGAGACGAATGCGACCAAGACGAAGGAGAGTAGGGTTATCCAAAAAAAAGCCGGCAGATGAATGCCGAAAGCGACGTTAGCCAAAGCTGCAAACATGGCCAGTTGCGAGAAGACAATCCAGTTGCGCTTGGTTGAATAAATATCCACCAAAGGTCCCCAGAGCATCTTGATGACCCAAGGGAGGTAAAGAATGCTGGTGAAGCCGATTAGCTCGTTGGAGATGCCCATCCTCTTATACATGATCACCGAGACGGTATTGACGATGACATACGGGATGCCTTCGGCAAAGTACAAAGTCGGCACAAAAATCCACGGAGTTCTTTTTCGTCTCGATGGCAGGCGTTTATCGTCCACCATGCTGGACGTCACTCGACTCAATGGCTTCGTGGCAGCGGGGGATTCATTCATCATAGCGGTCGTTTAGCGATCAATCAGGGCTTCCCTGGCGCATGAGCGTGCACATAAAGATTGCACCGGTTCAGATTGAAATCAGCTGGATTTTTTCCCTTGATAGCGTTGGAACAAAAAAGCCTCAGAAATGAGGCAAACAAAAGTCGGCTGAAATTTTACTAACTTGCTAAATCCCGTAAGCGGGTTTTGATTTTCTTGATTTCATCACGAATCTTGGCGGCGTCTTCATAACGCTCGTCTTGAACGGCTTTGCGCAGAGTCAGATTCAACTCCTCCAATTGGTCGCCTGGAGCCAAATCCTCGATGGGCTCCTCGGAACTCGCGTCACGCTCGTTGATGGCGGCTTTTTTCATCACCTCTTCATCCACGTAGATGGGAGCGTTCGTTCGCAGAGCCAGTGCTATGGCATCGCTGGGACGGGCATCCACGTCTCGACTCTGGCCATTGCGTTGCAGGCCGATTACCGCAAAATAGGTATTCTCGCGCAGGTCATTAACAACAATTCTTGAGACCTGAACTTCGATGGAATCAAGCAAGTTCTTGATCAAATCGTGTGTCAAAGGGCGCGGTGGAGCGATTTTTTCGAGCTGCAGCGCGATTGCTTGCGCCTCAGTAGAGCCAACCACAATTGGCAACCATCGGCTCCGCTGTTCGTCCTTCAAAATGACAACAAAACGACTGGTCGCAGTATCCAATGTGACTCGCTCTACTCTCACGCGAACCAGCATGCTAACTTACCTCCGTTACCGCAAAAGCTAAAATTTCTTAGCCCTCCCACACTTTCCTGTTCTGGTGCTCGCGGGTATTATAACAATTTATTCAGCAAGTGTCAAGATTTATTTTGGCAAAACCGAAACGGCGGTTAATCAGGAGCGCAATCCATTCATGCCGACATTGAGGAGGTAATAGCTCACTTACAGGGCGCAGGCGAAGG
>DYKH01000018.1:40340-58759 GCA_020722685.1 Caldithrix sp.
GGCGAAGGAGGTCTTGCTTGAGCGTTCATAAACGCCTTGCTTTCCAGCCAAGAATTTTGTATGTTCGCCGAAAAGTAACCCTCAAATATAGGAGAAGTTGCATGCTCGTTTTTGACAAAGCCGTCATCAAGAAGTATTGGCCAGCCGAAGACAAAGGTGAGGACGACGAAATAGTTCGCCAACTGATTGTGCAGGTGGAAGCAGAGCTTAACAACAGCCAACAAGTCGGCGAGCTCTTCAATAGCATGGTGCGTGGGTTGGTGCGCGTCACTTTCATGGATAACCTGACCGGCGAGGAATATATCATCGCCGGGGCGACCATCAAGCCGTTCAATGTCAAACAAAAGAAGGTCAAAATCGGCAAAGGCGAGGATGCAGACATCGTCAAGTCGGAATACGCTGCCATGACCATGGTCTCGAAGGTGGAAGATACCGACGGCGGCTCTGTCTTGGCTGACCTGTACCGCTTTTTCAATATCGAGCTGCAAATGGCCATTGACGAATTCCGCTTGCCACAAGAGCACACGCTACATGAGACAGTCGGGGATACGCAGGAGGTTTCTAACGCATAGCCGCACCGGCAAAGACCGATACGCCCGATTACCAGCCGCCCTTTTCCTATGAAACTTTTCCTATTGGCCGTACCTGAGATGTCTCACATGCCACAGGACCACCTATGAGTATCGATGCAATTTTTGCTTTTGTCAAAGCACATTTCTTTCAGGTGCTCACCGTTGGGGCGTTGTTTCTTTGGTTCTTTCTGATTCCTTATGGGGTGGCTCTGCTCTCAATGGTCAGGAAGGCGATGCTGGCCGTCTTCACGGTGGGAAGCTTTTATTATTATAAAGAAATTGTGAATCCGACGATCCTCGCTCTGGACAGGGCTAATTTCGATAATTGGATTCGCCGGGTATGGGCGGAATACAAGGGCACCGACTGGGTGGACGGCTTCTTTTGGGGTATTGCCATGTGCATATACTTAGGCGTCATTGCAAAGCTTTGGATGAAGGAAAAGGAGATCAGCAAAGGCGTCGTCAAGCCTGACAAACCGGCGGGCTCCTGACTTTCCCTCGATCCCAAAACGACTCGGCCAATTGTTGTTGGGACAGGCCAATCCGGCTTGGTTCGCTTCTCCGTGCTTTCCAAAGGCGTATCCGTTTTTGATACAATTGATCCTATCTTGAATTGAGACATGACTCCGCACGAGCGCTTTACTCTAACCTTAGCTCATCAGCTTCCCGATCGTTTGCCCATGGATTTGCTCTGGCCCAGGGTGGAAACCATCGCGGCTCTAAAAGATCATTTCCAAACGGACTCTGCAGAGGAGGTCTTTCGCAAGCTGGAAATCGATTTCCGCTGGATTAAGATGGCGGCGCGCTTCCCGGACTTTGAGAAGAGAGTGAACGGCGTGCTGGGCGAAAACACGCCTGCACCTGGAACACCTTGCATTTTCCACGATCAACAAACCTTTGAAGATCCCTGGGGAATCGTTCAGCGAGTTGGTGATGACGGCAAATACCTGCAATGGCAAGGTGGTCCGCTGGCAGGAAAGGAAGACTTGAGGGCTTGGAGCTTGCCGAATGTCGTCTATCCAACTGAAAAAGAAATCGCTAAAGATCTTGCCCCCTTTGCCGATTACGTCACCGTTATCGAGATCGAATTCCCCTTCAAGATTGCCTGGCATCTCTGCGGCATGGAGCACTTTATGATGCTGATGCTGGAAAAGCCGGAAATGGTCGAGCAATTGTATGATCGACTGTATTCATTTCAAACTGAGAAAGCCGTCTTGGCGGCGAAGGCGGGCTATGATGTGATCGCTCTGGTTGGGGACGTTGCCGGGCAGTACGGAATGATGTTCTCCCCCCTCCTATTTAAGCGGTTCGATGCGCCGAGGTTTTCTGCCTTGATCAAGCAGGTCAAAAAAGCCAACCCACGGACGAAAATCTTGTATCATAGCGACGGCAATATTGAAGCCGTGATCCCGACGCTGATAGAATGCGGCATCGATATTCTGAATCCCATCCAATCCGCTTGCATGGATCCGGCCAAGATTAAACTCGAATTCGGCGATCAGTTGACCTTTCACGGCACCATTTCCGTGCAAGATACCATTCCCAATGGAACGGTGCAGGATGTACGAAACGAGGTCATGACACGCATTAAGAGTGTGGGCTATAACGGTGGGCTGGTGATTAGTCCTGAAAATAGTATTCCCTATGATGCGCCGCTGGAAAACATCCTTGTCATTTATGAAACCGTAAGAGAGTTCGATTACCCATCGCTTCGAAAAGAGTCAGCACGGCATTGACAAACGGGACACAGGGAGAGAATGGTGCCTCTGGAAAGCTGCCGGTCCGATTGACCTTGATGCAGCGCTGCTCACTTCTTCACTGGTGATACTCATTGGGATTGACCTCTTTTTCCGACCCAGAAACGCGCCGGAAGCCGTTGCCGGCGTGTGAATCATCCTTGGTTGAACTTTTAATTTGCCAATTCTATAAAAGAAAAAGGCGTGCCCGGTTTCAGGCATGCCTCTAATTTGCACATTCCGCCAAGGAAACCTAATAGTTTTGTACCAACGTCTTTACGCCTGCCTGAAAAACAACGCTCATCTTGGTGGTATCCAGAACTTTTAGGACGACCCCCAGACCAAAGGTGTTATGACTTATGACATCACGTTCGGCGTATTTGCCCTTCATTGTATATTCGATGGGATGTTCAACATCTACCTGCGCCAGTAACCGGCTCCATTTCCTCTCTTCGCGCGTCTTGGGAGGCGCTGCAACTTTGGTCGCCCGCTTCCTTGGAACAGTCTGGACTTTTACCGGCTCCTCAGGTGATTTGTACCTGTGCGAGCTAAGGCAGACCTTGCACATAACCCTGGTAATTTTGTCGTTCTTTATCGCCTCGACAACATGAACCGTGGCGCTTTTGCATTTGGTGCAAAGAGCTTCAACTTCACTACCAACTTCGGGAAGCTTTTTATCAGCCATCTCGACCTATCCTTCTATTGTTCTTCGATTTTCCCTGCGCTTTAAAATACAAAAAAGTATTGAATAAATCAAGGAATGATTCGCGTCGTCAGTGATAAGCTCACTTACTGAGGACTGAAAGGCAATTCCGTTTCCAAATTGAGTTTGGGAACGAGATTGCTTCCACCTATGAGTGAGGTCTCACCGCCGTCAGTTTTGAATGCCAGATACTGGTCATTGCAATGCGTATCATCGACGTGGCCACTTTCCCCACCGACAAAAATTCTTTTGAACTCGAATGAATAATCTTTATATTTTCCGCGAGTTTTCCGGGGCGAGTCTGCTTTCAAGGACGAGTCAACATGTTCGTCAATAGGGCGTGCATTTAAGCAATCCAGGACCGGCTATTCCGCCAGCAGATCATAAGAAACGGAATCTCACTTTATATCGAAAGGAAACTCATGAATAAGAAAGAGCTTCCGGTTGTAGCCATTCTCATGGCCTTGGTTTGGGGAATCGTAACGATTCACTGCAGCAAGCCTTCCAATGCCAAACTGCAAGCCAAGGCCGATGAGGTGGATAGCTTGGTCATCAAGGGACGGAAAGCGGGAATCCGCAACATCGACAGTCTGCGAACGGCGGTGCGCACTTTAGTAAACGAGTACAGCGGCGCAATCGATCTCCAGTCAATCGCAGAGCAAGACCTCTACCATGCCGCCCGGCTGTACAACGCTGCCGGCAAGCTGGACACCGCCATCCTTGCTTTGGAACGATACACTGCCCAACGCGATAATCTCGCGGCTTTGAGACTGCTCTTCGAGAGCTATCTCGACAATGGTGACAACGGCAGAGCAGAGAAATTGTTTTTTACCCGCATCCGAGCCATCGCCGGAGCCAGGCTTGAGCGTTATTTTGAATATCTGTTCTGGGGTTATCAGGAAGCCGGTGCGCCCATGAAAGCATTGGCCATCGCCGATTCAGCCATCGGGACCTTACCGCCGAAGGACGCCGTACAGTTTTCCATCGAGAAGGCGGAGATCCTTTGGTCTACGGGACAAAAGCAGGAAGGTCTATCCATGCTGAGAGAGTTGCGTTCGCTCCATAAAGACGATCCCAAAACGATGCGCGGCATCACCGCCAAGTGGAACCTGCTCAACTTGATCGGCAAGCCGGCGCCGGAGCTCAAAATCAAGCACTGGGTGGGTGCAAAGCCATTCCGACTGGCCGATCTACGCGGCAGAGTTGTGCTGCTGGATTTCTGGGCCCCTTGGTGCGCTCCGTGTCGGGCCATGTTCCCGCACCTCAAGCAACTATATCGAAACTATCACGACCAGGGGCTGGAGATCATCGGCGTGACCAGATATTATGGCTACTTTAACCAGTTGGGACAAAACCTAAAGGACATATCGCCGGAGCAGGAGCAGCAATGGATAGCGCTTTTCAAGCAGAAAAATGCCATCCCCTTTCCTTATGCTATCGGCCAAGGAGAGGACGCCAAGGCGAATAGTGAAGCTTATGGCGAATACGGCATTCCGCATATGCTGCTCCTCGATAAAAAGGGGCGCGTGCGTGTGTTTGCGGTGGGGTCCGGCAAGGCATCGGAAGAAAAACTGTCGCAAGGCGTGAAAGAACTGCTGGGGGAATGAGGTTGGAAACGAGGGGAGCAGGAGTGAGAGTAAGAGCATGAGCAGGAGTAGGAGCAAGGGCGCGAAGTGAGCATCTGGCACAAGTTAACACCATTGGAAGCGCTCGAGCAACTCGGCAGCAATACCGCAAGTGGTCTGAATGCTGCCGAAGTCGGCAAGCGAATGGGTCAATATGGTCCAAATGAGCTGATCGAGCGCGGCAGAAAGAGTCCCTGGCAGATACTGTGGGGACAGGTAACCGCAACCATGGTCGTCATCCTGATCATCGCGGCGACCATCTCCGCCGTTTTGGGAGACTATGAAGACGCAACGGCGATCCTGACCATTGTTATCCTCAATGCCTTGCTGGGATTTCGCCAGGAATACCGGGCGGAGAAGGCCATCGCCACGTTAAAAAAGCTCGCCGTGCCGACGGTCAGGGTGCGACGGGACGGTTACGTTAAGGAGATACCATCACGCGATTTGGTTCCGGGCGACATTGTCTTTTTGGAAGCGGGCAGCTTGGTGCCGGCCGATTGTCGCGTGTTGGATTCGGTCAATCTGCGAATTCAAGAGGCTGCTCTCACAGGCGAATCTGAGCCGGTGGAAAAATTCGTCCAAGAACTGCCGGTTGAGGATCTCCCGGTGGCCGACCGGCGCAATATGGCCTACATGGGCACCGTGGTCACCTACGGACGCGGCCAAGGCGTGGTCACCGCCACCGGCATGCGAACCGAGCTGGGGGCGATCGCGGAAATGATTCAGACTGTCGAGCGCGAGCCGACTCCCCTGCAACGTCGTATGGATCAGCTTGGCCGGACATTGGCCTATGCGGCTTTTGCCATCGTTGCAGTGGTCTTTTTCCTTGGCTTGTTAGAAGGGGTAGAGATTCGTCTCATGTTCCTCACCGCCGTCAGCATGGCGGTGGCGGCGGTGCCGGAAGGATTGCCCGCCGTGGTGACCATTGCCTTGGCGCTCGGCGCTCAGCGCATTCTCAAGCGTCACGCTCTCATTCGCAAGCTGCCGGCCGTGGAAACCCTGGGTTCTGTGACGGTCATCTGCTCGGACAAGACCGGCACGCTCACAGAGAATCGCATGACCGTCACCGTGGTAGATGTCGGCAGTCATAAAGTGGAAATTTCCGAGGAAATGCGGCGTTCAGGCATCGACGTGCAGCTTGATGAACAGGAATATGCCCTCTTGCGCCAAGAACATGGTCTTGCCCTGATGGCGACAGGCATCACCTTGTGCAACGACGCGCTCTTGGAATATGCCAGCCAAGAGCCTGAGCGCTTTAGACTGGTCGGCGACCCGACAGAAGGAGCACTACTCATAGCCACTGCCCGTCTAGACATCTCCCGTCAGGGACTGGAGCAGATATTCCCGCGCATCGCTGAGATGCCTTTTGATTCGTCCCGCAAGCGGATGACCACGGTGCACAAAAGGCCAGACGCAAGCGCTCCCATCCCAAAGGCGCTGGAAGACATGTGGCGACGGCATTCCAATATCGAAGAGAAACCCTATATCGCCTTCACAAAAGGAGCGGTCGACAGCCTATTGGAAATCTGTTCCTCCGTGTGGCTGCAGGACAAAGCCCAACCGCTGACGGATGAATGGAAACAGAAAATCGCCGCTTCCAACGAAAACCTCGCCCAATACGGAATGCGAGTATTGGGCTTGGCATATCGTTCGCTTCCCAGTCTCCCTTCCGCGCAAAGCCTGAATACTTTGGAGCAGGATCTGGTCTTTGTCGGCATGGTGGGGATGATCGATCCTGCACGCCCGGAAGCCAAGGCGGCCGTGCTGACGTGCTCGACTGCTGGCATTCGACCGGTCATGATCACCGGCGATCATCCGCTCACCGCGCAATACATTGCCAAAGACCTGGCTATATCCGATGGCAACGGCAAGATGCTGACCGGCAAGGAGCTGGCGAACATGTCGGTGGAAGATCTGGAGCAAAAGGTCGAGCAGATTTCCGTCTATGCGAGAGTGTCACCCGAACACAAGCTGCGCATTGTCCAGGCATTGCAAAATCGCGGACACATCGTCGCCATGACCGGGGACGGCGTGAACGATGCGCCGGCGTTGAAAAAGGCCGATATTGGCGTCGCCATGGGCATCACCGGCACGGATGTCTCCAAGGAAGCCGCGGACATGGTGTTGCAGGACGATAACTTTGCCACCGTCGTCGCCGCTATCGAGCAAGGGCGGGTCATTTATGACAATATCCGCAAGTTCCTCAAATACATTTTGGCCAGCAATTTTGGCGAGATTTTGGTGATGCTCATCGCTCCGTTCTTGGGCATGCCGGTGCCGTTGCTGCCGCTGCAAATTCTGTGGATTAATCTGGTAACCGACGGACTGCCCGGCTTGGCGTTGACTCTGGAACCGGCGGAGCGTGATACCATGCGTCGGCCGCCGTATCCGCCTGCCGAGAGCATCTTTGGCCGGGGAGTCGGACGCCAGATCGTTTTCGGCGGCATCCTCATCGGCTTGATCTCTCTTTTGGTTGGCTACTGGTACTGGTGGAACGATCATGCAGGTTGGCAAACGATGGTATTCACGACCCTGACTCTGGCGCAGATGGCCAACATCCTCGCCCTTCGCTCCGACCGGGCTTCCATGTTCAGCATCGGCCTATTCTCCAACAAACCTTTGCTGGGAGCGGTTGCCTTGACCATTGTGCTGCAACTGATAGTCATTTACGTTCCTTTCTTGCAGCAGCTATTCAATACCGTGGCGTTATCGGCAACGGATCTGCTGGTCAGCTTTGCGCTCAGCAGTATTATTTTTGCCGGCGTAGAGTCGGAGAAATGGCTGCGGCGGCGTTTTGCCGGCTGAGGCAACGCTCACCCACCTGCCTGAAAAAGCGACCCTGGCACAGGGTGGCTGGAATCGACCACCGCCTGCGGTCGCCGGAAATTTCTCAAAGGCTTTTCGGAGGATGCCGATCAAGTCCATCATGGACATTTGGGTATCTCTGCCGGTGCCGGTGCTCATAGCGTGACATCCTAGAACAGAAAGGTACAACAAACCTTCAAGAAGGTAGGTGCAGAATTTTTCGCGGCCGCCAACTATCTTCCAAACCCAATCATGTTCGCAAGCATGCATGTGGAGGAACAAAGTATGCCATCAGACAATCCCGAGCCTTCCCCTGTCAACAACCCGCAGCAGGATGAGCAGATGTTCAAAGCGGAAAAATTCAGCCGCTATTTTTTGCTGGTAGTTCTCATCGCCATAGGGGTTGTCTTTTTCAACATGATCAAAGTTTTTGTCGTTCCGGTGATGTTGGCCGCGGTATTTTCCGGGATATTCTATCCGCTCTATCGACGACTCCTCAAAATCACCCGGCAAAGAAGAGGCATAAGCGCTGCCGTCTGTTGTCTGATCCTATTGCTGGCGCTGCTCATCCCGACTTATATCGTGGCAAATTTGGTATCGCGCGAAGCCATTGGCTTTTATCAGTCAGCAGAAGATAGAATTCAGAAGATTCTGGAAAGGGGAAACGCCGGCATCGTCGGCGAGCTTAAGACGAAAAAGTGGGTGCAAGAGCTGCATCTCGACAGGATCGACTGGGAATCGTCCCTGCAGGAGGGCGCTAAGACGGCCGCCACCCTCTTGGCGACCTTCATCAACAAGGCCTCCAAGGGGACTTTTCAACTCCTGACCAATCTCTTCCTCACGCTCTTCGCCATGTACTATTTCTTCCGTGACGGCGACCGGATCATCGAACGCCTCAAATATCTCAGTCCCTTGGCCGACAAGTACGAAGAAGCTTTGATCTCCCGCTTTATTGCGGTATCGCGCGCCACCATTAATGGCACATTGCTCATCGGCGTGATCAAAGGCACCCTCGGCGGGCTGACTTTTTGGATTTTCGATGTCGGCTCTCCCATCCTTTGGGGCGTGGTCATGACTCTCCTCTCAATCATTCCCATGGTAGGCGCCTGGCTGATCATGTACCCGGCGGCCATCATTCTGATGATCGGTGGAGAAGTCTGGCAGGGAATCGCTGTCTTTGCCATCGCTGCAGTAGTCGTCGGCGGCGTGGACAATGTGCTGGGACCGCGCCTTGTCGCCCGCGGCGCCGGGCTGCATGACCTGCTGATTTTCTTCTCCACCCTGGGCGGCATCAGTCTGTTCGGAGTGATGGGATTCATCATTGGCCCCATCATTGCGGCTTTGTTTATATCCATATTGGAAGTATATGGTATTGAATTTCGTACGCAGCTTATGCAGGCGCGCAATCAAAATTCGGAAATGCCGCCAACCACGAAACAAGGCTCTCAGGCATAAGTTTTGATCGACCGGCAGTCGCGTTATGCGCCACTTCTCGCCCCTCTGGTGTAAGCTGGCGATTGTCGACGAGGGGAAAAAAGTTATTCAAGCAAGGAAAGTCCCTCTTCATTACGGGCGGCTGTGCTAGTGGATGGGGGTACCAATTGCGGCAAGTTCCCGCACTCAAAACGCCCCTTGGCGCAGATTTATGCCATATTCCAGAGAAGCCTTCAGGCAATCCAGAAAATTAGTCCAACCTTGCGTATTCTCGACAACAGCCGCGATGCCTTGGTCGTCTTTCTCCCAGCCAGCCTCACGTATTCTTACCTGGGTCTCCCTTTCCCCTTTTGGCTCCAGAGTGATATCGACAGTGGTTTCCACTCCGCCTGCCGGCCAACGAAAAGAGATACGGCGATCTCCTTCTATTTTCTGGACCTCGATTTGCGCTTTGGCATCATTAAAATCAGCCCAGGTCCACGTAACGGACTTGCCCTTTTCCAGACGAGCGCTCCCAGTCGTTATGAAATATTTGGACATTTTCCTGGGATCTATCATCGCTTCAAATACTTCATGTGCTGGCTTTTGGATTTTTATATAGGTTTTGACTTCAAGAGGCATCCTATTTCTTCCTTTTAGCCATTCCATCAACTAAAGGATCGAGGGCGCTTTTTGCGATCAGGTAGTTCGGAACCCTCGGCTTCAAGCAAGGGACTTCTTTGTCTTAGCAGTTCATCGCCGCTAATCGATTTTTCTTGCTACCCCTATAACCGCATTCGAACGAGCATAATTTCGCTGGTGAAGCTTTGGTCACGAGGAACGATTAGGTGAGCTTTTCTATTTGTGCTTCAACAGATCATCAACTGTCAAGCCAATGTCCTTGGCAATTTGTCGCAGCAAAATTGGCGAAATGTCTCTTCCCGGATGAAACGGAACTGTCGTACTTCGTCCATCCGCATGCCGGTACTGTTTGTGAGAACCACGCTGGCGAACATTTACAAAACCCAAGCGCTCCAAAATCGCTGCGACTTCCTTCGGCTTTAGGACAGGAGGCTTTGGCATTTTTACGCGATCTCTACGACTTGAGTGCCGACGAATTGCGTTTCAAAGACCGGCTCGCCGTCCTCTAACAGCATTTCAATCACTTCTCGAAGATTGTCCTGCAATTCATCCAAGGATTCGCCTTGAGAGTGAGCTCCGGGAAATCCCGGCACATAACCCACATACAAATCAGTATCGGGACATCGCTCTACGATTGCTGTGTAGCTCTTCTTCATTTGAATTCCTCATAGCTTCGATGGAAACCATCACGTCTTGCATTTTTTGTCGCACCCACGCTTCCTTCTCATCAACTTGGAAAAACTTGGCCGAGATTATGGAAATGATAACCGAACCTTGAAGATGACAAATTCCAACCTTCGGGCGGCGAACTCTCGCAACAATTCCTTAGTTCAAATATGTTGAATCTACTTGATGAACTTTGCATTCCGCTTCAGAAAATACCCATCTCGTCCGTCCAGCAAGCGGATTTTGTACCACTCGCCGCCAGAATCGATCACCTCGAATTCGATGCCGCCGGGCACTCGCACCAAGGTTTCGCTGTTTAAATCCGGCCCGGCCTTCACCTCGAATCTGTCGCTGCTATTGCCATTGATCACGATTTTCTTCGCGGTGGCAGCGCGCACCTGGTCGGCCGTAACATTGAATGCATATTCTTCCAAACCGAGTCCGAGCACTTGTAGCTTCTCCCAAAAAGCGACCTGTTTCGCCACCCGGCTTTGCGCTTTGGTGTAGCGGGACTCGGTGCTCTTCAGCTTGGCCGCCATGCCGTAAAACTGTTGGGCCTTGCTGTAATTGCTGACGGCTTCATTCAAAACGCCAAGATTGTAGAGGACGGCCGCATTGTAGGGATCCTTCTCAGCCATGGCGGTGTACTGCAAATAGGCTGTATCGAGATCATACCGGTCAATGGCGGCTTCGGCAGCATCGAGGTAGCGTTTGAAATCCGGACCTTCGGCGTCCACCAGCTCCATCTTTTGCTGCACAAAGCGTGGGGCAAAATAATTCACCAGCTCGGCCGCGACCGCCTGCAAGCAAACGTCGACCGTAGCTTCGGGCGGGGGCAGCGCCGCCCCAAAATCGCCTTCGCATTTTTTCAATTCCTGCTTGTGACTGGCTTCTTTCGACCCCATCAGCCGTCCGGTCTCCACGTGGGTAATGCGAATGGACGCGCTGACATTGGCGGTACGTTTCTCGCAATTGACTTCCACCGTCTTTTTCTTCTCCGTCCGTTTTTCCTTGACCCATTCATCCTCACACGACACGCTGACGTTGCCGGTGATGATGGCATCGGCGCCCAACATTCTTCCAACTTGCGCGGCCTGAGCCTCATCAATCATGCCGGTTTGCCCCAATTGCAGCTCTTGCATCACTTGTTCCATGCGTGTGCGTTCCACGACGGTAAAGACGTTTGTGCGCGCACCCTGTTGGAAGCTTTTGCCTTCCTTTTTCCGAAGTCCCAAAAAGCCGCTGCCAACGTCCTTGATGCCGCGATCTTCTTCAAGCAAGGCGGCCACCACCAGATCCGCCAATTTCTTGCCGCTGTCGGGGAAATAGTTCTGTCCCTTTTTGGCATCGGCCACCTTTTCGATGGTGCCGAGGATTTTGTCCAACGATCCTGCCTTCCCGGATGTCGGTCTGCCGTCTGAGGCATATCGCGTCGTCAAGCTAAAATCCGCAATAGCCACCGTTTTCACGCTATCCAATACTTGCTCGGGTGGCGTCAGAACGAAGCATTTAAAGCTTTGTGCTCGACCGGATGAAGGAGCAAAAATGAATGCTAAAGAAATTACAGCGATCCAGATAAAGCCGGAGAGATGAGTGCTAATGTGTTTCATGGCGTGCTCCCTCGATGTTATGATTCTGATTTGCGATCTTGCAGAAATGCCGAACCAATTTTGGCAAAATTAAGACAATTTTCAAGAAAAATGTTGACTATTCGATAAAATGTAGGGAATGGGAAAGCATCTGCGTACACTCGAAACAATTGAAAGACCGCTCAAGCCTCATGATGCAAAAGCAAAAAACATCCTTGGAATTATCCACAAAAATCAATATCGTTATCCCAACCGCACGCAACGAGAGGAAAGGAGGCACAGTGTGCAAAAGATTGCTTCGCTGATCAGCTTCGCACTTGTTCTGCTCATAGCCGTAATTGCCGGCAGCGATGAAGATCGCAACCCAGCCCATTCTCATTCTGCTCCATCTCTGAATCAAATCTCAACCACAGTCCCAAAGCCGATTCCCCGCAAAGATGCGTTTTTCGGCTTGCACTATGACCTGCATCCCTCCAAAACCGATACCGCCCTGAGCGCCGACATCACCGAAGAAATGATCGCTCACTTGCTCGATCGTATCAAGCCTGATTATGTGCAGTATGACTGTAAAGGTCACGCCGGCTATGCCGGCTACCCGACAAAGGTGGGCTGGCCCAGTCCCGGCATCAAAAAGGACGGGCTGGCGATTTGGCGCAAGGTGACCCGCGAGCATGGCGTGGGGCTTTACATCCACTATTCTGGCGTCTGGGATTCCAAAGCCATCGAAGAGCATCCCGAATGGGCGCGAATCGACGGCCAGGGGAAAAAGGACGCCAACGCCACCAGCGTCTTCGGGCCGTATGTGGATGAGCTGCTCATTCCCCAGCTTAAAGAAGTGACCTCCGCTTACCAATTGGACGGGCTTTGGGTGGATGGCGAATGTTGGGCGGCGCAGTGGGATTATTCCCCAGCGGCGCTGACCGCATGGCAAAATGAAACCGGCTATACTGCCGCGCCCAAAGATCGCACCGACCCAAATTGGCTGGAATGGAAAATGTTCAACCGCCGCTCTTTCGAAAAGTATCTTTGCCATTGGGTGGATGCCTTGCACGCTTTCATGCCAAGTCTGCAAATCACCAGCAACTGGATGTACAGCCTACTGGCGCCCAAGCCTGTGGTGGCTAAGCTGGACTTTCTTTCCGGCGACTATTCCCCCTCGCTCTCCGTCGATCGCGCCCGGGTGGATGCACGCTATCTGGCCAGCACCGGTATGCCCTGGGATTTGATGGCCTGGGGCTTTGACAAAGGGAAAGAACTGGGCTGGAGCATCAAGACCGCCGAGCACCTACAGCAAGAGGCGGCCGTCGTCTTGATGCAGGGAGGCGGCTTCCAGATTTACCATACGCCCACTCGCGCCGGCTACATCTGCGAAAGCATCATCGAGCAGGAAGGGAAGGTGGCTGACTTTTGTCGCGCCCGGCAAGCCGTCAGCCACAAAAGCACTTCCATCCCTCAAGTGGCCTTGTTGCTTTCCAACGAAACCGTTTGGGATGAATCGGATCGCCTTTATTCGGCCGGTGGAAAATACCTCGATCAATTGGAAGGGGCGCTGCATGCTTTGTTAGAAGCGCATTATTCTGTGGATGTTTTGGCCGAATTCCAACTCCAGCCCCGACTGCAGGAATTCCCCCTGGTGGTGATCCCCGATTCCTACAAGCTTACGGACGAGTTCAAACAAGCCATCACCAGATATGTCCGGCAAGGCGGAAAGCTGCTGTTGTTAGGCGAAAAGTGCGCCCGGCTCTTCGAGCCAATGTTAGGTGTACGTTTTGAGGGCCAAGCCCAAAACATGACGGCGGAGTTGGCAACCTCCGCTGGCCCAGTGAACGTAAACGGAATCTGGCAGGGAGTAACGCTTGCCTCGGCAAAAGCCGCCGGATTTCGTCACCCGGATCGCAACATGCTAAAGAACGGACAAGTCGCGGCGACGGTTTCCACTTTTGGCAAAGGTCAAGTTGCGGCCGTATATGGACCCTTGCCGCTAATTTATTTCCGCTGCCATCATCCCTATCTGCGACAATTCATCGGCGAGCTGGCGCAGCGGTTGTTCCCCAATCCGGCGGTGCAAATTGACGGTCGCGCTTACATCGACGTGGCTTTGCGCCGGAGCAAAGACGGACTCACCAGCCTGCACCTGCTGAATCGCGCCAATATGCCGATTCCCGATCGCTACGGCTTTGTGGAAGACATTCCCAAAGTGGGACCGATAGCCATCACAATGCAAGTTTCCCAGAAACCCAAGAAGGTGACCTGGGAACCGGGGGGCACCGAGCTAAAATGGTCTTGGAAGAACGGTCTACTGGCCACTACTGTGCCGTCGCTGCACATTCACGGCGTGGTGCTGTTGCAGTAAGTTACCCTTATCTAACGCGGCGAGGCCGCCAACAAAAAACCTACAGCCTAATAGCCTACAGTCTAACAGCCTACAGCCTAAGAGCCTTTGAGGAGGTAACCATGTCCTGTTGTTGTTCCATGAATCGACGAGATTTCTTGGGTGTCACAGCTATTGGCGCCGCCGGCGCCACCTTGGGGCTTGCCGCTTCCGGCTTGTTCAGTCAAGAAATAGCAGATTGGGATGCCAATAAGCCGCTGCTGATTCCTGGAAAACCACTCACGGTTCAGCCGGTCTTGATGTACCGCGTGCCAGAACGAAAACCGGAAACCTCATGGAAATCATGGGGAGGCGTGCAAAGCGACCGGAGCGCGGATGAGGAAGCCAACCGGATCACCCAAGAGCTTGCAGCTCTGGCGGCCCGATCCGACTTTGCCCTGCAAATCTCGCCCCTCATCAAGGTCAAGACCCCCGAAGAAGCCGCGCAGGTTCACACCACCGATCACGACGTGGTCCTCCTCTACCCTGCCACCGGCGGCGGCAAAACGCTGCAAGCCTGTTTCTCGCCCACCAAGCACACCATCGTCTTCGTCCGCCACCAATCCGGACCAGTGTATTACTGGTATGAGGCCATGAGCGTCGCCTACCTGCAAACCGACAAGCCGGAGCCGACACCGGCTGGCACGACTGAGAAAATGCTTCACGTCGAAGATGTGGTGGTCGACGACTATGACGAGATGCAATGGCGATTGCGCGCTTTGTACGGCGTAAAGAACTTTCTCGGCACGCGCATCGTCGCTTTGGGCGGCTCGTGGGGAAAATACGCCGCGGAAGCTCCGCAGGTGGCGCAGGAGAAATTCCAGATGCAAATCATAGACGTGCCGTATGAAGCCATCGAAAAGCGCCTGGCCGCGATGTTGGCTGACAAAAAGCTGGTGCGCAAAGCCAAGAAATGGACCGGCGAATATCTGGAACTAACCGGCACTACTCTGAAAACAGAGGAGCATTTCGTCGTCAACGGATTCGTGCTGTACACCTTGTTCAAGGATCTCATGCGTGAAAATGACGCCACTGCCTTTACTATCAAAAGCTGCATGGGAACCATCATGCCCATGTCCAAAACCACCGCATGCCTAACCCTGGGCTTGCTAAACGATGAAGGCTATCTCGCTTTCTGCGAATCCGATTTCGTGGTCATCCCGCCGGGGATTTTGCTGCGGCACATTTCCGGCAAGCCGGTCTTTTTGCACAACTCCACCTTTCCGCACCAAGGCATGGTGACCTGTGCCCACTGCACGGCTCCCCGCCGCATGGATGGTGCCCGCTACGAATCCGCAGAAATCGTCACGCATTACGAGTCGGAGTACGGCGCTGCGCCGAAGGTCTGCATGCCCATCGGTCAGGATGTGACCTTCTTCGATCCCGAATACAGCACCCTGCGCTGGCTGGGATTCAAGGGCATCGTCAAGGCCAATCCTTTTTACGACATCTGCCGCTCGCAACAGGACGTGGAAATTTGTGGCGATTGGAAAAAGCTCAAAAGTGAGGCGCGTGATTCTCACTGGGTGATGGCCTATGGGGATTATCTCAAAGAAGGCGAGTACGCCGCGCGGAAGATTGGGGTAAAGTGGGAAGGGATATAGGCTCTGCTTCCACGATTCCTTCCCAGAAGCTCCGGCTTCCGAGAAGGTGCTGTCTAAAGCAAATATGTCATTCAGGAGGAATCTTTTCCTAACACCCAACGGACTCTAACCGGCAGATCACGAACTTTAATGTAAGGATGCCTTCTGCTTGACATGATCGCTTTTTGGCAAACGTGCCAATGTCACGGCTGTCATTCAGGAGGAATCTTTTCAAAACAACAAAAAGACAGTAACTGGCAGATTGCGTGCTTTACATGAAAAGGTGCCTCCTGCATGACATCCCTTTTGGAATGAGCTGGCGTCAACGAGACGCAATTGCGACATACTCCATGGAGCCCAAAACAGTCATGTCATTCAGGAGGAATCCTTTCAAGTTAGAGCACGAATAGCCGTTCCCGCAATAGAAAACGGCTCAGGAGGAATTATTTCATGAAAGGGGAAGAGCCATGGCCGAAGGCAATTACTACGTCTACATAACAACAAACCCCGGCAAAACTGTTCTGTATACTGGAATGACGAACGACCTAAGAACTCGCATGCTGCAACACTACCAAAACAGAGGAACGAACAAGGGCTTTGCCGCAAAGTACTATTGCCACAAGCTCATCTACTACGAAACCTTTTCCGACGTCCAACAAGCCATTGCCAGAGAAAAAGAGATCAAGGACATGAGTCGAAAAAAGAAAGAGGAGCTTATCGCTGTCAAGAACCCCAAATGGAATTTCTTAGGTTTGTAAAATCTGTGCGTTGAACTGAAAAGATTCCTCCTGAATGACACGACTCTTAAATTCTTGACGAGAAAAAGAATCTGTTTGGAGATAGAGAGCTGTCATTCAGGAGGAATCCTTTCAAGGTTGGCAGCAACTCCTGCAAGTAAGATGAAGGGCCTTTTCTTCCCTTCAGATGGCATCGTTTGCAATGAGCCTGAGTAAAAAGGACTGTACTTTTTCATCCGGAGCAAAGACTATGGATGACTTGTTCACGCAACTGGGGAAGAATGGCTATCGAGCGCGTCTTGCGTCTATTCGACACCTCTTCGAGCTGCGGGAAGAAATTATTGGACGCTATCAGCGGGGCTTTTTAGACGAGACGGTCTACCGGGAAAATCTTTCGTTCTTTGATTTTTCCCCGCCGGCGGGGTTGCCTCATGCCCAGACCATCCTGATCATCGCCGTTCCTCGCCCCCAGCACCGAGTGGTCTTCACCTGGCAGGGGGAGACGCGAGCTTTTATTTTGCCGCCAACCTATGTGCAATATAGAAAGACGTCAGAGATGGTAGAAAATTTTGTGGGAAAAATGCTCGCTCCCGAAGGATACCAGGTAACGCGAGCGGCGCTGCCGCTCAAGCTATTGGCGGTGCACAGCGGCTTGGCTGCTTACGGACGCAACAATGTCACCTACGTTCCCAAAATGGGCACCTTTCATCAGTTGGTGGGCATGTATTCCGATCTTCCTTGTGGACACGACGGCTGGAACGAGATGCAGATGCTGCCGCGCTGTGAAAAATGTTTTGCCTGCCTCCATGCCTGTCCCACCAGGGCTATCACCCGTGATCGTTTCCTGCTTCATGCGGAGCGGTGTCTCGTTTTTTACAATGAGCGCAAGGGTGATTTCCCGGCCTGGATCGACCCTGATTGGCATAACTGTCTTTTGGGCTGCATGCGCTGCCAGCAGGTCTGTCCCGAATGCAAAGGTTTTCTCAATTGGGTGGAGCAAGGGACGAGCTTTTCGCAGCCGGAGACCGAAGTGCTTTTGAGCTGTGATTCAACCGATCAGCTTCCTGCAGAAATAATGGAAAAATTTCGGCGATTGGGCTTATCGGAAGACCTGAGCCTTTGGCCGAGGAATCTCAGGGTTCTGTTGCAGCGATCAAAATGAAGGCTTCCCGGAAGCTTGGTGCTTTTGGGAAAGATGGCACTTAATAGAACCATGTCATTCAGGAGGAATCCTTTCAAGTTAGAGCACGAATAGCCGTTCCCGCAATAGAAAACGGCTCAGGAGGAATTATTTCATGAAAGGGGAAGAGCCATGGCCGAAGGCAATTACTACGTCTACATAACAACAAACCCCGGCAAAACTGTTCTGTATACTGGAATGACGAACGACCTAAGAACTCGCATGCTGCAACACTACCAAAACAGAGGAACGAACAAGGGCTTTGCCGCAAAGTACTATTGCCACAAGCTCATCTACTACGAAACCTTTTCCGACGTCCAACAAGCCATTGCCAGAGAAAAAGAGATCAAGGACATGAATCGAAAAAAGAAAGAGGAGCTTATTGCAGCGAAGAATCCCAAATAGAATTTCTTGGGATTGTGAAGTATGTGCGCAAAACTGAAAAGCCGCCAGGTCGGCCTTGGCAGGATTCCTCCTGAATGACAGCCTCTCAATTTGGACCATAACCGCGCTATCATGATGAGGCCAAAAACCATGTCATTCATGAGGAATCCTTTCAAGGTAGCGAACTATCTTTAAATTATCAATCTCCGCCGTAATCTTGAAAGGATTCTTCCATGATGACAGCCCCTTGGAGCGTTACGATCCGACTCTTAACATGTACAAAAAAGGAGAAAACAAATGCGCACCACCGCTTCCATCCTGATCTTGCTACTGCTATTGACCCTAACATCTTTCGCTTCCGAAACCACTCCCCCTACCAAGCTCGAATACGGCGCTTGGCTTCGCGATTGGCT
>DYKH01000517.1 GCA_020722685.1 Caldithrix sp.
TCGAATTAAGATCACAATAGATCGTGCTTTTACGGTGTAATTAGGGGATTGCAACCTTACTTCCTTTCCTGATTCAGCAAAATCTGAGGGACTGGGCAGGCTGGTGTCCGCCACGCGCCACCAATCATGCGCCTCACCTTCCTGGATGATAAAGGGAAGGTCTTGCCAATAGGCATTGATCATGACGTAAATATCAGCATCCTGCTGGGAAGCGCCACGCAAACAAAAGGCACAGCTATGCGAATGATCGGCCAAATCCACCTGATTGCCGACGCCATACCATCGCACATCCTCCCGCCAAAAACGGCTGCGGCCAAGCGAGGGATGCGCCTTGCGGAAGACGATCATCATTTTAAAAAAGCGGAAAATGTCGTGGTTCTTTTCCAAAAGATCCCAATTCAACCAGGTTGTTTCATTGTCCTGATTATAGGGATTGTTATTCCCACCTTGCGTGTTCATGAATTCGTCACCAGCACAAAACATCGGCGTGCCGTTGGACAAGAGCAATATGCAGCAGAAGTTTTTGATTTGACGTTTGCGCAATTCCATCACCTCTTGCGGCACATTTTCATCCCCTTCCCATCCACAGTTCCAACTAAGGTTATTATCCGTTCCATCCGTATTGTTGTGCCCATTTGCTTCGTTGTGTTTGGTATTGTAGGATACCAGGTTATAGAGACAAAAGCCATCATGCGAGGTGACATAGTTGACACTCTGATAAGCATGACAGGCGCTACTCAAATCATCAGGGAAGAGATCGTCGCTGCCATATAAGCGTGTCATGAGCGCGCCGACTTTGCCATTGTCACCTTTCATGAACGCGCGGACATCATCGCGAAATTTTCCGTTCCATTGCAACCAGATAATGCCAGGGAAATTTCGTCCCAATTGATAGCTGGAAATATCCCAAGCTTCGGCAATGAGGCGAATGTTGGCGAATTCCGGCTCGGCGGTGATCTCAAAAATGAGCGGTGGATCGTGCAGGTTCAGTGAGCCGTCGCTATTTCTGATGAAGATCGAGGCCAGATCGAAGCGAAACCCATCGATGTGCATTTCTTTGACCCAGAACCGCATGCTGTCGAGAATCATCTTGCGCACGCAGCGGTTGGCGCAATGCAACACATTGCCGGTGCCGGAATCATTGCGATACCGTTGTCGATTCTCTTCGAGCAGATAATAGGTGCTGTTATCGATGCCGCGATAGCTGTAAGTTGGGCCGGTTTCGTCGCCTTCAGTCGTGTGGTTGTAAACGACATCGAGAATGACTTCAATATCCGCCTGGTGAAAAGCCTTGACCATCGCGCGAAATTCATTGATCTGCTCACCAGCAACTTTGGTGCTGGCATAAGCATGATGCGGCGCAAAGAAATTCAGCGGCATGTAACCCCAATAATTGCCTTCCTGCGGATCGTATTGATGTATAGGCATGAGCTCCACAACCGTCACACCCAATTCTTTGAGATACGGTATTTTCTCAATCAATCCGGCATACGTCCCACGCTTGGCAGCGCTGACGCCGCTGTTGGGTCGCATCGTAAAACCTTTGACGTGCAGCTCATAGATGATTGTATCAAAAGTGTGATGCGGTCGCCGGTCGTTGCCCCAGTCGAAGGCAATACGTTCGCCGTTGATCACACCAAGTGGGGCTTTGCCCGCATTGAAGCCAGAATTTCTTGCAACTTCGCGACTAAAATCATCGGGAAAGAAAACCGCTTTCGCGTATGGATCAAGCAAGACCTTCTGTGCATCGAAGCGATGTCCCGCTACTGGATTAAACGGGCCTTCGACAATATAACCATAGTATTTCGCGTTGTTCATGACTGTGACAGGCACTCGGCAATGCCAGATACGCGCCGTCTTGTTTTTGAGATAATTCATCCGATATTGGTAAACGGGATTAACCAGGTCGTCCTCGGCGTACAGAAGCAGGATCATCCCGGTTGCGTGTTTGGAATACAAGGCAAAATTGCAGGCTTGCTCTTCTTCGATCCAAGTTACACCCAAAGGAAAGGGAGAGCCTTCGGTTGTAGTCCAGTGATTCAATTTTTATTTACTCCAGATAGGCATTCACCACATATTGCTGCAACATTCGCTGCGTATTAAAAAACGA
>DYKH01000518.1 GCA_020722685.1 Caldithrix sp.
CCGCCTCCGCGCTGTACAAAGCCTTTGGCGAAACCCGCTTCTCCTCAGGGACTCTCTCCACCGACTACAAATTCACGGGACAGCGGGATGACAGTTACATTAAGTTGCTGGACTACGGCTCCCGGCGCTACGACCCCGAACTCGGACGTTTCATTCAACCAGATTCCATTGTACCAACATCAACCCAGGGAACGCAAGCTTGGGACCGCTACGCGTATACAAACAACAATCCTGTCAAGTACGTAGAGCCAAGCGGTCACGATTCGATTCTTTCTTCGCTTTGGAACAGCTATCAACTCGGATGGACAAATTTTGGAACGGCGCTCTCGATAATGGGAAATCCCAATGCGAACCTGGCGCAAAAGGGAGTAGCGGCCGCATATGCTGTTCCATGGATGTGGGCGCATGTTACCTTGGTCGCGGTTGCAATTGCCGAAATTGGAACAGCCGAGACTGTTATAACTACTGGAGAGAGAGTGTGTGCCGCCACGGGTTGCGGTGAAGTTCAGCCAAGTGGGATTGGATCTGAAGAATCTCCATTTGGATTTCCAGAAAACAATGGCGAAGCCCCTGTGGAAGGATGGGAATGGCATGGCAGAGGGGAGCCGGGTTCTTCACAGGGAAGTTGGGTTAACCCAGATCCGAACGCGAATGATGAGAGCCTTCATTGGGATCCAACACATCATACAGATACTGCACCCGATGGACACTGGGACTATGTGGATCCAAATGAGGATGAATGGTGGATTTGGCCTGATGGCACCATGATTCCAAAGTAGAAGAAGGATAATTATGTTGGCTAAAATCGAACTTAGGCAAGATGCCTTTGACTATATCAGAACCGAGTTGGAAGGAGGAGATACCTATGCGCGCAGTTTATTGAGATTAATGAGCATGGGAAAAATGTACACATTTCTGCCCGAGGAATTCAAGAACAGGCCGATTGATTTTCAAAAGAGCATTTACCTGGCGACAGGGATTCGCATTTATGACGAAACTAGAGATCTGATTTGCCAATTCGTTGCTTCGTTTCTTGATGGTGAAAACAAGATTTCAATATTGGAGACACTCTCTAACCCAGTCACCATAAAGCATAAGCCCTTTCCTCCCTCTGTTATCCGTCATACTGGCGAGGTTTATTTTATCCTACGGCCCCACGAAAAACTTGACAGGGTGAAGAGGGCTTTTAAAGGTGCTCGCCTGTATCCATTTGTGTGTGGGCTGATTGACTTAAATGACACTGATTTTGTTGTCGTGGATAACCAAAACATTCAATTATTTCAGTGGGAGCTTCTTGCTTCAAAAACGCGGTATTTAATTATTGGTGCTTATGATAGCGAAGGTTTTGTAATTTGCGAAAACGCAACGCAACCACAGACTGAATGAGGCGATGAAAGAAACTTACCTGCTGAAATCAAGTGTGTTCTGGAATTCGAATAATTCCTCTTCTTCTGTGCCAAATGCGATATGAAGCCAGATCAACAAAAAGGAACTCCCCCCAACAAAAAGACGAACCGACTGGAACACCAGCAGGCTCGCCTTTGAATGGGGGGGGTAGTGAAATTATACCGCGCCTACGCGGGCGCAAGCACACTTCGACAGGCTCAGTGTAGCACCTTAACATCCTCCATATTTTTCTCTTCCAGTAATCCCAGCCCTTCGCGCAAAGCGCGGACGAGTTCGGTCTGTGCGGGATTGAGCGACCCGTTGCGGAGCGCGTCGGTGAGGGCGATCAACTCTCCAATGTGCGGCGCTTCCTTCGCGGCATCTTCGGGCAGTGCGAGTTGCCGCACGAACGGGACCTTATCCTTCCTCCTCGCCGACCATCTCGGCAGTTCGTCGGTCACGACCGATGCCAACGGAGTCAAGACTGCCTCCGCGCTCTACAAAGCCTTCGGCGAGACGCGGTACTCCTCCGGCAATCTCGGCACGGACTACCAATTCACCGGTCAGCATTTGCAGGCCGAACTTGGGATTTACTGGTTCCAGTCTCGCTGGATGGACCCGTCGCTGGGACGGTTCATGTCGCCCGATACCATCGTCCCCACCTCCACGCAAGGGACGCAGGCCTGGGATCGGTACGCGTTTGTCAATAATAATCCGGTCA
>DYKH01000519.1 GCA_020722685.1 Caldithrix sp.
GAAATTATGGAAGCCACACTCTCCGCAAGACGTGGGGATACCACCAAAGGGTTACTTTCGGCGTCGGCCTCCCGGAGTTGATGACAGTGTTCGGTCATGCAACCCAGAAACAGACTCTCGCCTATTTGTGCGTGCAGCCGGAAGAAATCAAAAATGTATATGCAAACGAGCTGTGATTTGCTGTCCAACGCAGACGGTTTGCAACGTTGCACACGGGCAGAATGTCCAAGACGGACAGCTTGCTTGTGAGCTGAGCTTGACCAGTGATCAAGAAAGGCCAAAATGCGTGAAAAAAGATGACGTGAACCGGCGTCGGCGGGCAGGACGTATGGAAGATTTCTTTTGCAGCCTGACTCTGGAAATGCTCTGACAAAGCGCTACTTCCGCGCTTTTTTTGATATCCTTCTTCTGAAATCTTGTGGCCGTTCGTATTCAGCCAACACCCAGATGCCGCGTCTGCCTTGTTGCGCCTCTCTTTCGGCAGACAGAAACGAAGACCGGAACGGAGGTTTAAGGTATTCCCGGTACGCCTCCGCGTATCCTTCTTTGACCATTTCCAGATTGATATTGCGGCCGTCAACCCAAACAATGGAAACCATGCGGCGGTACCGGTCTATATTAACTATGTCCAATCTAACTTGTCTGCCTTCGACCTTCTGTTTAAGCGCCTGCCATGATTTGTTTCCAAACGGCTGTCCTGGCTTCTTAGGTTTCGGCGTTTCGGGGGCGTCTATGCCGTAGAGCCTGACTTTGAGCTTTGTCTGTTCGCGTGTAACCACCTGGATGGTGTCGCCGTCGGACACTTTGACAACCGTGCCTTCAACGGTTCTGATGATCTTGACGGGACTGTGTGCAATTAGCTCCGCCGGGGCCAGGCAGAGAATTGCTGCCGCAGCCGCGACCAACGAGAATAGAATATAGAGGGCTTTTTTACTTGCCTTCAACATCGTTCCCTTTATTACTCTTTCCGATGTATTCGAAAAGCTTCTCTTCTATGTGCGATTAATGTACTGCTTATTTTGCCTGAATGCAATCCTCGCCCGTTCCCAAATGTCTTTCTCAACGCGGATTGATCTGATAATTCGCATGATGATATCCTTTAAATTTCTGAAGTTGCCGCCATATCTTTGCGGCGTATTTTTTTCGTTTTTTATCTTGTGTCGCATTGTAACAGCCTACGGCTTTCCAGGTGTAGCCGTATCTGCTGATACAATTGGATAAGATCCAGGCGCCCACCTTTACGTTGTAACAGGCGTCTGCAAGATTCGCCCAGCGTTCGGCGCCGAGCTTGGAAGCCCAGGACGAGTTAATCTGCATTACACCGTAGTCGTAGGTGCCGTTGGCGTTACGGTTAATAGCAGTGGCATTCATATCCGACTCAACAGCAGCTATGGCCCTCAGCAGGTCCGGCGATATTCCGTACATCGCTCCTGCCTCTTCAAAACAAAACGCACTAACCGCAGGCGTCGTCAGCAAGACGGAGGCAACTGCGATTAGTGCGCTAAGGAGGGACTTAATGGACATCAACCGTCGTTCTGTCATCCCCCACTTCCGGTCTTAATTCTATAGGTACGTGATA
Source organism: Caldithrix sp. (assembly GCA_020722685.1). Next base: position 1,580 of record DYKH01000519.1, read on the forward strand.
TCCGGCTTTATCCGGCGGCAGTTTATCGGATATTTTAATCGCCACTGCATTCATGGCGCGGATGATCGCCGTAATTTTGGTTACGGTCGCGTCCAGCGCTGCGAAATCGGAACTGGTAGTCCTTAACTGCACAAGACGGGGATCGAGACGCTGAATAAGAGAAACTACACGTCTGCCTTCCTCCGTGCGCGGCTGCACTACGTATGTGTTTGTTTGCTGAGCCAGCCTCCTCTTTTCGTCGCCGCTGAGCTCGTACATGAACGCCATGCTGGGACCGCCTAACGAGACGGTGACATTCTCTAAATCGGATATGACGGTGTTGATTTCGTTCATGATTTCGACAACATCTCCGATTTTTATCCGGGTCCCCGCCAGCCAGCGCAGGCGATGCACCATCCGGTCGAAACCATATAACACCTTGACCAGCAAATGACCCTCGCGCGTCCTCGGCGCGACGAGCAACGCATCCGGGTACTTTTCCAGCATTGATATTTTTCTCTTAATAATGGTCTCTTTCATCCGTC
>DYKH01000520.1 GCA_020722685.1 Caldithrix sp.
AGCCCCTGAAGCGGCGACCGCAACGGCCTAACCAGTGCGTTTATCACAGTTGCTGACAGGTTTCCAGAAACCTGTCAGGTCTGGAGAGAACGCGCCTTCTGTCTGGCGTTGAGTTGTGCTCTCCCTAACGAACAAGTATAATAAATGCGCTCTTGATTTCCCTTGTCATAAGCACAATTCGTATACGTCACAGGAAATACTATGAAAAACACCTTGACATCAGCAGAACAAACGAATCAGGCCCATTGGGATGAAGTCACGCCCGTTCACGTCGAAGCGTATGAAGAAGTGGCGCTGCTCAAAGCCGGCGGCATCACGCTGGACGAGATCGAGTTGCGCGAGGTCGGCGATGTGACCGGCAAAACGCTGCTGCATCTGCAATGCCACATCGGGACGGACACGCTCTCGTGGGCCAGACAGGGCGCACTCGTGACCGGTGGGGATTTCTCGGCGGCATCCATCGCGGCGGCGCGACAGTTAACCCAAGAGACAGGACTGGAGGCGACGTTCATCGAAGCGGGTATCTTCGACTTGCCCAACGTTCTTGAGGAGCAGTTCGACATCGTCTACACCTCGCGTGGCGTGCTGTGCTGGCTGCGTGATCTAAACGAGTGGGCGCGTATCATCGCGCATTTCCTCAAGCCGGGCGGCCTGTTCTACATTATGGAATCGCATCCACTGTGGAACGCCTTTGAGGAACTGGAATCGGGCGAGTTGAAGCCGCTGTACTCGTACTTCCATACCGCCGACCCGATGCACTGGGAGGCTGGCGGGGACTACGCGGACGAGACGTACACATCTCAGACCGCCTCATACGAATGGACGTGGTCCATCAGCGATATCCTCGACGCGCTGCTCAAGGCCGGGCTGCGCCTGGAGTCGTTCCACGAGTACGATCGCTTGTTCTTCAAGCTATTCCCAGGCATGGAACCCTGCATTGAGCGTTGGTATCACTTCCCGCAGTACGCGGGCAAGCTGCCGTGGATTTTCACTCTGACGGCGCGAAAACCTTAGGGCGCACATGAAGGAGACCCTATGACAAAATCGACAAAAGCAAAATACGCGTTTTTTCCGGCATCCAGCCCTCCAGCGCCTTCACCCTGGGCAACTACTTGGGTGCGATCCGTAAGTGGGTTGCCGGGCTGGAGAAGAAGGAGAACTTCTTCTGCATCGTCGATCTACATACGACAAACGCGCTGTCGCCGACCCGGGCCGCGAAATTGTATTCAGCGATGCGCCGGAAAAGGTCGGGGTGAACAACCTGCTCGAAATCTACGAGCTACTCACCGGGGAACAACGGGAGGCCATCGAAGCGCATTTCGCAGGCAAAGGTTACGGGCAGCTCAAGCAAGAGTTAACAGACTTCACGCGAGGTGAGTAATGCTTATTAAGTGTCCTTCAAGATTGACAGACCGCGCTGCTATTGAGTATATTAATCAACTGAGAAGTCAGGATGATGTACCCGAACTAACGATAGATTTTTCTGAACTAGGATTTGTTTTTCCTTTTGCCACTTTGTTGTTAGCAGAGAGTATCCGGGATTTGGTTATGTGCCGCAAACAGAAAGGATTACATACCCAATCTTCTACTGGCTCTCCCGCGTTTTATAGGTCTGAAGCCGTTTCATACTTGATGCACTTTGGTTTCTTCCAGTTTGTTGGATTGCCTTATGGAAAAATGCCTAATGAGGCCCCTGGAAATAGGAATTATATCCCTATTCGAATACTTACAGAAAGAGAATTGATTGAAAAGTCTACCCAAATCCAGGATGCAGTCCAAAGTGAGAGTCGAAACATTGCAGAAATGATATATGATAATGATGAACAAAGAATTATGCTATCATATTGTTTCCGCGAGATAATCAGAAATGTGTTTGAACACGCGATGATTGACTATTGCACTATAATGGCACAAAAATGGAATCATGGAGATATGGCAGGAGATGTAGAGATAGCAATTGTGGACAGAGGAAGAGGTATATTTAACTCGATGAGAGAGGCTTATGAACTTGTTTCTGTCGAAGAAGCAATAGAGGAAGCCTTGAAACCGGGTACTTCTCGGATAAGACAACCACAAAATCAAAGCCAATGGGACAATACA
>DYKH01000521.1 GCA_020722685.1 Caldithrix sp.
AAAGGAAATAAGAAAACCTTCGCTGGAAGATATTACTGCTACAAGCTCATCTACCACGAGACCTACTCGGACATCAATCAAGCAATTGAACGAGAGAAAGAGATTAAGAACATGACCAGAGAAAAGAAAGAAGCCATCATAGCGACCATGAATCCCAAATGGAATTTCCTGGTCATTGAATAGAGCTCTGCTGTTGATTCAAAAAGATTCTTACAGAATGACAGTTTTGCGTTTGGCATCGAATAGGATTCTAACCGATCACATGTTTTCTGAGCTACCTATACCGGACCAATCAGGGCTGTAACCGAGGGCGATCTTCTGCAAAGCACGGCATTGTGCTATCCTTTTTTTACTAACAGTTTTCATCTCTTTTCCAGCCTGCAACAACGATTCTACGCATCATACCGAACTCTCCTTCTGGGCCATGGGCGCCGAAGGAGAGTCGATTGAAAAGCTTTTGCCTCGCTTCACTCAGAGCCATCCTGAGATCAAGGTCAAAGTGCAATCCATTCCCTGGCAGCCGGCGCACGAGAAGCTGTTGACCGCCTTTGTCGGCGGCTCGACTCCGGAGGTCTGCCAATTGGGCAACACCTGGATTCCCGAATTTCAGGCCATGCGCGCCTTGTTGTCGTTGGATTCGCTGGTAGCCCAATCCTCAATACTCAAACCCGAAGATTTTTTTGCCGGAGTTTGGAACACCAATGTCATTGGCGAAAAGCCGTATGGCATTCCCTGGTACGTGGACACGCGGGTGCTGTTTTATCGCCAGGATATTTTAGCGTCGGTCGGCTACCCAAAAGCGCCGCGCACCTGGGACGAATGGCTGGATGCCAGTCGCAAGATCAAGCAGCAAGCGCGCTCCGAGCAAAAGTACGCCATCTTCTTTTCCCTCATTTTCAATGAATGGCGCGCCCCCGTCATCTTGATTCTGTCCAATGGCGGGCGGTTGCTGCGCGACAATGACTGTTACGGCGCCTTCGACGAGCCGGCGACCCTGGAAGCCATGCGCTTCTACACGACCTTTTTTGCCGAAGGTCTGGCGCCACGCAACATGACCGAGGTGATCAACATCTTCCAAGGCTTCACCACCGGCTTTTTCTCCATGATGGTAACCGGTCCCTGGGACGTGCAGGAGATGCGCAAACGGGCAGCCGACCTAAGCGGCAAGTGGAGCACGGCGCCCATACCGCGAAAAGAACTTTGCCGATCTACTGCCGGTGGATCGAGTTTGGTCATCTTTAAAAACTCCAAGAAACCGCAAGCCGCCTGGAAGCTCATCGAATACTTGTCGCAACCGGAGACGCAGATCGAGTTCTTCCGCCTGACACGCGATTTGCCCGCCGTGCGCTCGGCTTGGGAAGCTCTGGAGATAAAAGCCGATACGGAGATTCAGGCGTTTTATCAGCAATTGGAAAACGTGGTTCCCACTCCTAAAATCGCCGAATGGGAGCAGATCGCCGTCAAGATTCAGGAGCATTTGGAACGAGTCATTTTCGGCCAAGTTACCATGGAGGAGATGGCGCGACAGTTGAATCGCGACGTGGATCGCATTTTGGAGAAGCGGCGCTGGCTGCTCGTCAAAGGATTGATCGACAAATGAGCATTTCACAGCGAACATTGTACACCCCGTATTTTTTCCTACTGCCCGCCTTGGCGACGCTGCTGGTCTTTTTCTTCCTGCCGGTTCTTGCCGCCTTGGCCATGAGTTTTACGGATTTTGACATTTACTCGTTAGGTCGGATCGGCTGGGCGCGATTTGTCTTCTTGCAGAATTATCGCCAGTTGCTGGCCGATCCGTTGTTCTGGAAAGCGATGCTCAATACCTGTTACTTTGTGCTGGTGGGTGCGCCGCTGACCATTACGGTGGCCTTTTTCGCGGCTCTCGCCCTCAACTCCAAATGGCTGCACTTTAGAAGCGCCTTTCGCCTGGCCCTGTTCATGCCGGTAGTGACGACCTTGGTGGCGGTGGCTATCGTTTGGCGGTATCTGTACCACCCGCGATTTGGGGTCATCAATTATCTACTGTCTTTCGTCGGCGTTGCCCCCATCGACTGGCTGGGAAATCCGAGCTGGGCCATGCCGGCGCTGATTCTTTTGG
>DYKH01000522.1 GCA_020722685.1 Caldithrix sp.
TGCGTCCGATGAAAGCCAACCCGCCCGATACGATTGGGCTGGCTGAAGAAGGCTTACTGGAAGGCTACGCGGAAGGAGGGGTGTGAGATGAACTGGATTCAGAGTCTGTACGAGACGTATGAGAATTGCCAGAACATGATTGGCTATTCAGCGGAGGTACAACGACCGTTGTTGCCTATCTGTCACATTACCACACAAACTCACATCGAGGTTGTTGTAGATGGAAATGGCAATTTTAGAGATGCCCGCCTTGTGGACAAAGACGACTCGACAACAATTATTCCAGCCACTGAAAGTTCTGCCAGCCGTGCAGGAAGCAAACCTGAAGGTCATCCCTTAAGTGATAAGTTGCAATACCTTGCTGGCGATTTCATTGATTTTGGAGGTGAGGTCACCTCTGGCTTTGCCAAAAATCCAACAGAACCGTATGGTAACTTCATTAAATCACTAACAGAGTGGTGCAATTCGCCATACAGTCACCCCAAAGCCCGCGCAGTCTTGGCTTACGTTCAAAATAAAACTCTAATGCGCGACCTGGTAAATCACAAGATTTTGTTGGTAGATGGTGATGGAAAACTACTCAGCAAAGACCAGGTAAAGCGAGAGAGAAACGCCAAAGACATTTTTTCGGTTCTAAACGCTCAAGACAATGCCGTTGTGCGTTGGGTTGTGCAAATTCCTGGTGATGTCGAGAGCAGAACATGGCGCGATGTTACTTTGTGGAATAGTTGGGCAAATTACTACCTTAACAGCAAACAGGAAAAAGATATTTGCCTGGTTACTGGAGAGAGCCAAATTCTCACAAACAACCATCCCAAGTATATCCGCCGCGAGGGTGATAATGCCAAGATAATCTCAGCCAACGACACCAGTGGATTTACCTTCCGAGGGCGTTTCATCACCGATGCTCAAGCCTGCGGAGTTGGGCTTGAAACATCTCAAAAGGCCCATTACATGCTTGCATGGCTTATCAGTCGGCAAGGCTATCTCGACAGCCAAGGCGAATTGGCAGTCGTCGCCTGGGCGGTTTCGGGCGCGAAAGTACCGCAGCTCACTGAAGATACCTACGACTCGTTCTACAGCGGCTTGGACGCCGAAGAAAATCAACTCCCCGCCGCCACTGCGCAAGAAGTTGGTATCCGCCTGAAGAAAAAGATCGCGGGCTATCGTCAGGAAATCGGCGAGCGGGAAGACGTGGTCGTGATGGCAGTCGACTCAGCTACACCAGGGCGCTTGTCCATTGTCTATTACCGCGCTCTGAAAGGTTCTGAATTCTTGGAACGAATCGAAGCCTGGCATGAGACCTGCGCTTGGCGGCACACCTACCACGCTATAAAAGTCCAGGATGAGAAAGGGAAGCCGAAAACGCGTTACATCCCCTTCATCGGCGCGCCCGCACCCGCCGATATTGCCGAAGCCGCCTATGGCAACCGCGTGGATGACAAACTCAAAAAAGCCACCATCAAACGCCTGCTTCCCTGCATCGTTGATGGTCAACCCATCCCACGCGATTTGGTCGAGTCGGTGGTCAGGCGGGCGTCCAACCGTGCCGGCTTAAGTGGTTACGACTGGAGCAAGGCACTCACGATTGCCTGCGCTCTATACCGAAAATACAAACATGGAAAGGAGAAGTACGAAATGTCACTCGACGAAACCCGCAACACAAGAGATTATCTCTTTGGCAGGCTGCTTGCCATCGCTGACGTAATGGAGGAACGCACGCTCTCGGAAGCCGAGAAAAAACGCCCGACCAATGCCACCCGTTACATGCAACAATTTTCCCAGCGTCCCTTCAGCACATGGAAGCAAATCCACGAACTGCTTACTCCCTATTTCATGCGGCAGGGAGACAGCGCTTCTTACTACAAATGGCTGATTGCCCAGGTGGAAGACCTGTTCACTCCCGAAGAATTCATCAGCAACAAGCCGCTGACGGGCGAATATTTGCTTGGTTACTACTGTCAGCGGCAGAAGATGGGGGAGAAGAAAGAAAAGCCCGCTTCTGACTCAAACGACGACCCCATTTCAAAATAACCAACCCATTTCATCATCAAAAGGAGACTTTCCCATGACTACCCTCTCGAAAAAAATTGACT
>DYKH01000523.1 GCA_020722685.1 Caldithrix sp.
CCGCTGCAAAAATGGCACGCGGCCTCCGCCTATCCGTCCCCGGTCTTTGCTTCCCCCAATTCATTGAACGGCCAAGCAAATCACCTGCTGGGACTGGTGGTGCCGCCGGTATCCCAATGGCGAGAGGAAAATGCTCCGCTCGCATTCAAGCCTTATCTTTTAGCAGCAAATGCCTCCATAACTCTGAGCGCCACTCTATTCGTCCTTTTAGATGACCAGCCGGTAGCCGGCTTGAAGTGGTGGCTAGATCGACATGGACTGCCGGCGCTGCCCATACCACCCCGATCCTATGAGGACGATATTCGATTGAACTGCTCGAGTTTTATGGACGTGCTTTGGGTTCCGTCTGCAAAAGGCTGGCATTTGGCTGAGCCTGACCCTTGGGGAACGCAAGCGAATAACGAAATCGCCAACCAAGTCTGGCTCGGCAGCTTGTTCGCTGATGATCCAGCCAAATCCAGACAATGGCGTGATGAGATGCGCGGCTTAGGGCAGAAGCTCGCCAGTCCCGATCCCGCCGCATTGGGTTGGGATTTTACTTTCCGGTACGGCGAGCTGGATAAATCTCTTGGCGCATTAAAAGCCGCGGCGGCCAGAAGTGCTGCGGACCAACAAGCGGATGGCGGCTGGCTGTTCCAAGGCGATCCGGCGCTAAAGAATGCGGGCGAAACTTCCCTTGGTTCGTGCAGCAGCAAAGCCTACTTTCTTCTGAAAGCGGCGCGCATTACCGGCGATAGATTTTGTCTCGAACATGGGCTGGCCGGACTGGCGTTTATGCAGCGGTTTCGTGTTCCGCGCGGCGCTCAAGTCTGGGAAGTGCCCTTGCATGCGCCGGATATTTTGGCCGCCGGGCAAGCCGTCTTGGCCTATTTGGAAGGTTATCGCATCACTGCCGAGGCGACCCATCTGCAAGAGGCGGTGCGCTGGGCTTATGCCGGACTTCCCTTTGTGTACCTGTGGGCTGCGGAGGATCGACCCATCATGGCTTACGGCTCCATACCCGTATTTGGCGCCACCTGGTACACGGGCGCCTGGTTCGGCAATGTGGTGCAATGGAACGGCCTGGACTATGCCTATGCGCTGCAAAAGCTCTGGCAGTACGATCAAACTCTACCGTGGAAACACATCGCCGAAGGCTTGACAATTTTTGCAATGCAAATGCAGAGGACGAGTGACACAGCCTATCCGCAGAACAAAGGCATGTACCCCGACGCGTTCAGTATGCTTCTTGGGGATGAAGCATACCATTGGGATTTGGCCCCGATTAAGATCATGCAGAATGTACTGGCCTTGGAAGGCCAAGATCCCGATGTTTCCACGCAAGTCCTGACCATCCCATCAGGCAGGCTGCATGTGAGCAGCGGCTTGCCTCTTTCCGCGGAAATGTCTGGCGAGGTACTCAAGATTCACTATCAGCCGGTCATTGCCGATACAGCCTTTTGTCTGGTTTCCCAAATTAAGAAGCCAAGTCAAGTTCTTTATGAAGGGCAAGAGTTGTTGCAAGTCAAGGACGTTGACAAGGCGCCTGCCGGGTGGAGCTATACCCTTCAAGGGGATTTGCTCATCAAGACATTCGCCAAGCCGGAAGGCTCGGAAATCCTGATTAGTCCTGTTTCGCTGTTATCGACGAGTGAGGAACCCAATTGGGAATTTGATCAGATCGACTACGGCGATGGCTGGACGCCAAATTATGATTTGGATAGCGTGCGTGTTGCAGATGGTTTTCTGAGCGCAAAGGGCCTGGGCGGAGATCCTTGGCTCACCAGCTCGTTGCTGAGCCTTCAAGCGGCTGACTATGATTCTTTCCAAGTCAAGATGCGGGTAAGCAAAGGCGCGGCGGCACAACTATTTTGGATGACCAGCGAAGCTCCTTTTTACGATGAAGGCAAAAGCTATCCCTTCGCCATTCTCGCGGACGGGAAGGATCGCGTTTATTCGATTGCTTTGAATAAGCATGCCCGGTGGAAAGGAAAAGTATTGCAGCTTCGCTTTGATCCGACCAATCAAGCAGCCGCCGATTTGGCGATTGATTATATTCGCTTGATAAAAAAGCCGGGCAGCTCGGTTGACAAAAATAAATATGCCACACCTCC
>DYKH01000524.1 GCA_020722685.1 Caldithrix sp.
GCGCTTGACTGGCAGTCAAGAGGTCACCGGTTCGATCCCGGTTAGCTCCACGAAACAAGAAGCCTGTTATTCAGCCTATCAAGGCGAATTACAGGCTTTTTTTATGACCATTTTTGGTTGGGCACGTTTTGGTACTGACCCGGACGAATGCGGTGATCCGGTGGCGGAATTTAGAATGCTATGAGGACGGGCTTTGACAAATCAAAGTGGCGAATTTGAGTCGGTTTGGATTTTTTGGGATTTCAGAGCTAAAGCCTGAGCAGGGAGGGCTACGTCTTTTCTCATTTTGTGAGTGATCACAAGGTTATGATTCTCAATAAACACCTTTCTGTTGGAAGATTTTTTCAGCAAGCGTCTGCGTCCGTACAAGCTTTATATTTTCCTCAATTGTTTTCGTCTTGACAAAGCGAGACAACGCGCTTTAAAGAATCAAATAAGGCAGCAGGCATGAAAACGCTCCGGTTGCGTGCGCCGGAATTGATAGATGACGATCTTTCGTTGGAGAACATGACCGACGTGACGGGTTTTCGCTTTGGCATGCTCAAACAACCCTGGGGACCTTTCATGCAGATCGTGGATTTTCAACACCCCATTACGTCCGCATTGTTACAAGACCTATTCTGGGGAACGGACAATTTGCTTTCACCGGTTTTTCATCTGGATGATACCGACGCACAAATCTTGGGGCTGTGGTCGGTGCGCAGGGGCAATGCCTGCCGGGCATGGGGCTGAAAACCTTTTCCCAATGGAATTCCATCTTTGTATCAGCTCCCGATCTTCCGGCTTCACTTTTGCGAGGCATTGTCAGATTTGCCGGTGTTCATATTTTCAATGACGAAGCGGACGTGCTTCAAGTCACCCGGCAGGTATTGGGTGTTCACACCGTAGCCGGCGGAAAACGCACTTTCAAATTACCCAGGACTGTTGAATGAATTCATGATCTTTTCAATGACAAGCTTGTCACCCGAGTCGCGGATCGATTTGACATCGAATTGGCTCCGGCTTTGACGATGCTTTTTTTGCTTTGGGGATTCACAAATACTTTCGGAATTGAACAGAGGAAGCTGAGCCGACAGCCGGTTGCGACCAGACATCAAAAGGTCACGGCCTTTCGCGGTCATCTGAAGTGATTCGAGTTCCAATTGCGCGCAAAAGTTTATGACCCTCACGCGGCCTTCCGTGCTGCGACGAAAACTATCAAAACGGCCCAATGGGGAAACACCGTGATAGATTCGCAACCGCTCAACCCAAGTTCTTATCGATGCGATCAAGAACCGGCTTGCGGGGTACCATCACGCTCTTACCTTTCACCATCTCCAAGACTGCCATTTTTCTCTCGACCTCTGCCATGTCCCGATAAAGGTACCATTTTCATCGCTGAGTCGGGCTACTTGCTTGGGATGTCATGTGGCGCGAATAAATTATTATTTCGGCGGGACCCGCACATCAGAGCAAGCCTCCAGGTCACAAAAATAAGTACCTCTGTAATGATATTGCTTCACTTTCTTTTTCACAGGGAGATGGTAGCGCTCCGCTTACGCCTAAAATATCATGATCTTGAATCCATAATAAAATATTATTCGTTCTGGCACCAAAAGTGCTGTTGCAGGTAAAGCAGAGAATGAGGCAGCCGGTCACTGTGGCGGAGTCGCTTACCTGGAACCCCGGAGCGAAGGCAGCCGAGGGCGCGGATACAGGTTTGCCACCGGTTGACTGATAAGTCAATGGTAATGTTTGGGGCTTGGCTCTGGACAGCCAGGCGCGTAAGCGACAAGTCGCTGACTGATTTGCCGCCGGTGCCGTTCGCTGATGCTTTGGCGGCGAAACAAGCCGGCGGACACGGGGATGGCCTTCTTCTGTCAAGAAAATGTGACAACGGCTATCGTTTGCATGGATACCGCGATTTCAGCAGTACCGACAGGTTTTCAAGAGATTAACCATTGAAAGCTTCTGGAGAAAAGAGAAATTGAAACCTAACCTGCTTAAAATAAAAAGGTGGGAGAAGGGCATCAAGCAATACGAGCTAGCGGAAAAACTCAAGTGCAGTGCTCCCTATCTCTCAATGGTAGAGAACTCGAGGTTGGATCCGCCCA
>DYKH01000525.1 GCA_020722685.1 Caldithrix sp.
AAAGCGAACTAATGGAACGCCAAACCGCCGAACTCAATGCCCTACGCCAGCAAATGGCGCGTGGGCAGAGGTGGATGATGGTTTTATTCGGGCTGTTGGTCGCCATCGCGGGACTTATGGCGCATGAACTGCTTCGATGAAATAAGCTGTCCAATAATTAATTTGGCCACTGGACTTGGGAACGACCGCCGAAGGTGTAGTTAACTTCATAAAAACCCCACTATTTTGAGTTTTACTTGTAAAAACAACATGATATGTTGATGCCACATTTGATATACACCGATCCCCAAAAATATAGACACCTGACAAGTCTGTCTATTTCACGTTAGGCTTTTAAAATCGGATATTAAAGGAATGAATAATGATAGGTTGGAATCCTGAAATCCTTAACAAACTTATTGCTCCGAAGATAAGCGAGTTCACTTCAATGGAGCTGGCCGATCTAAATGAAGAGTTCCCACAATCAAGCTTTTGGTTACAAAACCATTTTTTAAATAGCACGCCATTTCGGAAACCATTTAACCCTCCGTTTAAACAGATGGCGGTCAATATTATTCAAAAAGCACACTACATTTTTCACGAGTACGACACCGTTAGAGAACTCTCTAAAGCATACCTAAATGGTAATTCACCGACCAATCCAAAGCTGTCGTCTTACTATATCTTAGTAAATCATTGCTCAAATATTTTCATACATTATTGCTCTGTCATTGAGGCTTGTAATCAATTCAATAAAAAATTGGGTTCAAACGCTAAAGCGTTTGAAAAAAATGATGGCAGCGTAGAACAACGGATGTATGAAATAGGAAACTGTATTAAGCACGTTTCAAGCTGCATTGAGAGTGGAATATGTACTCATGAACATACTCTTTCAGTTTGGCTTACAAATACAGGTTTTGAGTCTTTCGAAATTAGTGTATCTTTCACAGAGTTTGAGGGTGCAATAAGAGATGTAGGCAGATTTGCCGAGCGTTTTGTAGACCCATTGTCATTTGTTGGTCAGTTCCCAGAGGAGCAGCCAAGTGATGCCTAATAAGGTAATCAAGTTAATACCACGTTTTACAGTCTCATAATAATAAGACCGCTCCCCTGACACTCACAAAAGCCGTGCTAACTGGCCTTGTGCCGAAAGAAGAGCAACAGCTTTTTTGTCGAAGGAAACGAAGGTCTCCCCGCCAAGCCACTGACCCTCATAAGCAATAACGCCATCGGCAAAATCTCCGCCAGCTTCAAGTAGCGACAGACCTGCCTCGACGGCAGGACGGTTTACTTTCACGTTTTCAACGGCAAGTAGCACGCGGATCGCCGCAGCAACGTCGGAGGGTTGAAAGGCGTAAACACGCAGCAAAACCCAGACAAATTCGCACAAGCTAGGCAGCGCGACCGCAACCAACTCAGCCTCCATCAATAGCTTGGCCGCTGCATTCGCTTGCGCGAGATCGTCGCGCACGACTGCACGAATCAGGACATTGGTATCCACCGCGACCTTCATTCTTGACCTGCCCAGCCTTCCGCGCTCGCTGCATTGATTTCTTCAATCGTCGCGACTTTCGTTGTCCGATTGGCGAGCAGTCCAATAAAGTCGGCCATCGTTCCGCTTTGACGCGCTGCTCTGAGCACACCCCGACCATCGGGCAACAAGTCCAGCTCAATCTTTTCACCCGGCTTGATGCCGAGGTGTTGCAGGACGTCCTTCTTAAAGGTGACTTGCCCGCGTGATGTAACGCTTAATGTGGTCATGCTATTCCCCGTGTTCTATAAAACGCAGTCAAATGGTAATGCAAAATATCATTATCACCAATGTAGCCTAACCCAGCGACTCCACTACATCTGCATAGACATCCCCCACCGTCAGTTCCATATCCAGACACTCCAGCCGGAACGCGCCTGTGGTGTAGATGTCGTGCACACCCTCGGGATAGCGGAATACCTCGATCTGCTGTTGGTCCTGATGCACCAGAACATACTCACGCAAGCTTGGCAGAGTTCGGTAGGCGAATAGCTTTTCACGCCGGTCGATGCGGAATGAACTCGGCGATACGATTTCCACCAATAAACACGGTTTGCGACGGTAATAGGCTGATTCGCGAT
>DYKH01000526.1 GCA_020722685.1 Caldithrix sp.
AGGAAGCCTGTAAAAAGGACCGCTCCATCGCCATCGCCCATGGGCGGGAAGACCTTTGTGGAGAGGTCGGCAGTATACAAAACGCAGAGGGCGGAGAAACCAAAAGGAGAAAAAAGAAATGATTCGAATCAGAGACTTTTCTACTGCCCACTGCCCACTGTGCAAATGAACGTTGGAGGAAAAAAATGTCTAAAATTAATCGGATCAAGATAGGTGGATTCCGCAGGTTGCGGGAAATCGACTTGCCGGTCAGGCCCTTTATGGTGCTCATCGGCGCTAATGGCGTCGGGAAAACGTCTTTTTTAGATGCCTTCTCTCTGCTTTCCGCCTCAGCCTCCGGGAATCTGAACAGCATGTTGTCGCAACTCGGAGGTATCGCAAATCTCCTGACGCGCGGCAAGAGTGAGGAATTTTCTTTTTTGGTTGATATGGAGGTCCCCGGCCACCAGCCCCTGGAATATGAATTATATCTCTCACCGAAGGGGCATAGTTATTCTATTTCCAAGGAAATCCTTTCACAGCAGCGGGAGAGTTATTCTCAGCCATTCAAGCATATAGACTCCTCAGACGGCGATATCCGTTACTATGAGATCATGGAAAACCGCCTTGTTCGCCCGGACTGGGAGCACAACCCGTTGGAGACCTCGCTTTCCCAGGTGCCGAAGATGTTTCGTCAACCGGAGGAATTGCGGCGTATTCTGGCAACCACCACACACTACCACGTACTCGACGTCGGGCCGCGTGCACCGGTGAAACTGCCTCAACCGATGAAGCCCGCGACGCTCCCCGGGGCGGACGGGGAAGATCTTGTCCCATATCTTTACTACCTTCGGGAAGGCGACAAGGACCGTTTTGATGCAATTTTAGATTCCCTGCGCACTGCCTTTCCCGACTTTGAGGAGCTGAACTTTCCTCCCGTCGCTGCAGGTGTCCTGGCGATGACCTGGAAAGACAAAAAAATCCCTACTAAACCGATATTCCTGAATGAACTGTCCGAAGGCACGCTCCGTTTTTTGTGGCTTGTATCACTGCTCCAAAGCCCCAGCCTCTCGACCATTACCATGATCGACGAACCGGAAGTCAGTCTGCACCCTGAGCTACTGAGCCTTTTGGCTGATCTCATGCGCGAAGCATCTAATCGGACCCAGTTGATCGTCGCCACCCATTCCGACCGGTTTATTCGTTTCCTGCGGCCGGAAGAAGTAGTTGTTATGGACATCGATGATGACGGAGGCACGACAGCGACATGGGCGGATTCCTTGGACCTCGAAAGATGGCTCGCTGAATATAGCCTAGATGAAGTCTGGCGAATGGGCAGGATGGGGGGCCGGTCATGAAGATTTCCATCATCGTCGAAGGGAAGACTGAAAGGGCTTTTATGCCTGCTCTGCGTGCATTCCTGAAGCCTCGCCTGCCCGACGGCATGCCGAGACTGGACGTTTCTCCTTATGATGGCCGTATTCCAAAGGAAGGCAAATTGAGACGAGTGGTGGAGAACCTTTTGCAAGGCAGGAACGCAGCGGATCATGTGATTGCTTTGACGGACGTTTATACCGGCACCAATCCTCCGGATTTTCAAGATGCTGCGGATGCTAAGGCCAAGATGCGGCAGTGGGTCGGTGACGAGATACGGTTTCATCCCCATGCGGCTCAGTACGATTTCGAGGCGTGGCTGCTGCCATACTGGCCGACGATCCAGAGGCTGGCAGGCCACAACAGGTCCGCACCGGCTGGAAACCCTGAAACCGTGAATCACATCAATCCGCCCGCGCACCGCATCAAGGAAATTTTCGAGATCGGCAAATGCAGAGGCAGTTATGTTAAGCCGCGCGACGCCGGGAGGATTCTCCGAGAAAACGATCTTTCAGCAGCGATCAATCAGTGCGCAGAACTGAAGGCTTTCGTGAATACCGTTTTATCGGTATCTGGTGGACAGGTTATTCCATGATTAGAAAGCAAAACAAAAAGATATGACCAAGGACCAAGGACCAAGGACCAACCCCGGCATCGTAACAAAACATCTCATCAGCCTGATCGCCAAACAGCTCAACGACAACGGCCTCGTGGTCTGGTACGACC
>DYKH01000527.1 GCA_020722685.1 Caldithrix sp.
GTCTTTTAGTCCTGTCTATATCTTGTGCTATCCGCCGAAAATCGGAGAAGAACCACTTTTTTAGAAAGCAAAGACAGAAAAATGTAGGGCAGAAAAATTTTCAACTTTTCGTTGCTTTAGGATGAAATTTTTTTAATGATGGCAAGTCCTATGTTTCTGTCCTCCATTTTTCTGCCTTGGTTTTTAAATGGTTTTGCCCGAAATCGTTTTGTCTTTCTGAAAAGTTAGCAGCATTGGGCTGGAAGCCGGCACTACGACTACTTCACAAAATTACATTTCTTGTTCTCCGTAAATTCGCCACTGCGCATTTTATAAAAATAGATGCCGCTGCTCAAATTTGCAGCGTTGAATTCCACCTGATAGCTTCCTGCCGGTTTTTCTTCATCCACCAGGGTTGCCACCTCCTGCCCGAGCGCATTATAGACTTTGATGGAGACATGCCCGCTCCTTGGCGTCTGATAAGCGATGATCGTCGAGGGATTGAATGGATTGGGGAAATTCTGAGACAGAACAAAATCGCGCGGGAACTTGACGATCGCTTCTTCTACGTCGGTAATGACTTGCCAAATTCCAGCGCCCACAACGCGCTGAAAGAGTAAGCGATGTGCAGAATTGTTGAGATGGATACCGTCGCCGGAATTGTACTGCGATTGAATCGTGCCATCAGGATTGGCCAGACCATTCCAAAAATCAATGGCCTTGCTGCCAAAACGTGCAAAAGTCGAATCACGCATTGCCATCAGATTCTGGCGGCCATCAGAAGAAAGATTGCGCGGCTGGGTCGTCGCAATCCAGACCGGCACGTTTTGAGACCGCACTTGCGCCAGAACCGTGTCATAGTTGGCTAGTTGCTCGGCAATGGAATAGCCTTTAGTAGCGTCATTGCTGGGAAGATTGATGATGATCGCATTCGGATTCAACGTCAGCGCGTAGGTGATGTTGTTGTTGGGCTTGGGAGTTGGCCTGCCTGCTGGCGGTGTATATCCCGTAGGCATGATGTCATAAGTCGTGTAACCACCCACGGCTAAATTGATGACTTTAGCGTTATTGTCGAGGTTCGCGATGTACCTGCTGTATCTGCGCACCCAGGCGCTATCCGGGGAGGTGGGCCCAACACCGGCCGCAGTGGAAGAACCCAAAACCACAATATTGCGCGCCACGTTCTCCGTTTCCACCTGGAATGGCTCTTCCTCGCTCCAGTCACTCCATTTCAAATTGTGATCGCGATACGACATGCGGTAATAATAAACTTGACCTGACACGAATCGCGATTTCCGGAACGAAAAAACCGTTAAATCCAATCCCTCATTTTTATCAATGGGATTAAAGGCGGCGTCAACGCCGTACACATTTCTCCAGTTGACCATGGTATCGATCAGCGTGCTTGTAAATGTTGAATCGACACCGATCTGAATGCGGCTGGTCATCAGGGAGTCCATGCCGCTAAAAGCCGAGCTCCGGAAGATAACCACATCCTGCTGAACCGTTGGCGTCCGAACCACAGGTTGATCCGGCTGCGGTTGATTGAGGCGAAAATGCCACTGATCCATGATGACATTATCCTGCGGGCGATCCGGATTGCCGAGACTGTACATGACCGCATCAAAGGCATGCTGGGCAATATCGACTTCTACGATAATGTAATGGTAATAATCGTAGGATGTATGGATGTGCGAATAGTCTATGTTCGTATATACACCCCAACGGTCCAATTCAGAGCCGCCACCGCCGGTCAATACCGTGTGAAAATCACCGTAATTTTGATTGGATTCAACAGCGCCGCGCTCATAAGCGTGGGTATGACCATAGGATAACATTTTCACTTTGGAATACTTTTTAAAGACCGGCAACAACTGATTATTGACATAATTGGGGCCGGCATCAAAGGTGAGTGCATCGACCCACAGCTCGGTACGATGGGGATGGTGCACGAAACAGAAGACAAAATCAAGGGTGGAGTCCTTCTCTGCTTCTTGCAATTTTGTTTCCAACCAAGCCTTCTGCAGATTACCTGCGGAGGAGACAATGTTGGCGTTCAGGCCGATGAACATGGAATTGGCGATGGTAAACCACCA
>DYKH01000132.1:0-2710 GCA_020722685.1 Caldithrix sp.
TCAGTCTCTTGATCATTTATACAACGTATTAGGTGCATGCCAAATTAATAGAGCGGCGGAAAGATTTGAGATTGAATTGCGTATAGGCAGATTTATTTCAATATGGGTTAACGATAAGGGGGTGAAAAAATCATATTCCAGTTATTCATCAATTTTCATCAGAGGAGCAGATTTTCCGCAATTCTCATTATGGAGTACCCGTTCAACCATATAGTTGCTGTCTGTATTCAGCGGGGTAAATCCCTGCTTTAGTTCGTGGATGTTGGCTAAAGGCGGCGAACCGTGTAGCCCGAAGGGCTTCTTTGTACTAAGGCAGGGCTTCCAGGCCGCCGCCAGGCAGAAAATAACTAGCCTGAATAGTTACAATCTGAATTAATTAGTAAAAATCCCATATTCGATATGCGCTGGATGGTTTTTGCGAAAAACTTCAAGCCGATTTCTAGGCAAATTGAGAATTGTACAGATTTTCAGGGCTGCCATAGCCATTATTGAACGGGAACGGCTTACGGATACCATTTCTTTTGGAGCCAGAATGCTACATTGACCAGCCCAATCATCACCGGCACTTCTACCAGCGGTCCAATTACCGCGGCGAAGGCTGCACCGCTGCTAATGCCAAAGACCGCCACAGCTACCGCAATTGCTAGCTCAAAGTTATTGCTGGCAGCAGTGAACGAGAGCGTGGTCGTCTTTGAATAATCTGCGCCGAGGCGATGCCCCATCCAGAACGAAAACAGGAACATGACCACGAAATAGATCAACAACGGAATCGCGATATGCACAACATCCATTGGAATCTGCACAATCAGGTTGCCCTTGAGCGAGAACATGACCACAATCGTGAACAGCAGGGCGATCAACGTTAGCGGGCTGACCTTGGGGACGAAATTCTTGTAATACCAATCTTTGCCTTTGAGGCGAATTAAAACCAAGCGAGTGAGGAAACCAGCCAGGAAAGGAATGCCCAGGTAAATGAACACGCTTTCGGCGATTTGTCCCATGGTGATATTGACCATCACGCCCGATAAGCCAAACCAAGTTGGCAGGACTGTCAGGAAAACATAGGCATACAAACTGTAAAACAGCACCTGGAAAATGCTATTGAAAGCCACCAAACCTGCGGCGTATTCTGTGTCACCGTGGGCTAGTTCATTCCATACAATGACCATTGCGATACAACGTGCTAAGCCAATCATAATCAGTCCCGCTGCGTATTCAGGGTAGCCGCGCAAGAAGATGATCGCCAGTATGAACATCAAGATGGGACCAATGATCCAGTTCTGGATGAGCGAGAGCGACAACACTTTTTTGTTGCGGAAGACATCGCCCAATTCTTCGTACTTCACTTTCGTGAACGGTGGGTACATCATCAGGATTAACCCGATGGCAATTGGGATATTGGTCGTCCCTACTGAAACCGCCGCGTTGAAACTTGTGATTGCTTCGGGGAATAAAAATCCGATACCCACTCCTACCGCCATCGCCAGGAAAATCCATAGTGTCAGATAGCGGTCGAAAAAGGACAGTTGTTTGCTCAGGCTTTGCACCTGGGCTTTGGTTACAGCAACTTCAGACATGAAAAACCTCCAGAGTTCAGAGTTTATAGGCGCAGTATACGCACCTGTTCAGGTAATATTTCAAACGTTGGCGTGCCCAAAGTGGCGCAAGGTGGCGCAAGTCTCTGACTTGCGATTTGTGGCAAATCAGAGATTTGCCCAACAGTGCAAGTCTCTGACTTGCGATTTGTGGCAAATCAGAGATTTGCCCAACAGTGCAAGTCTCGAACTCGTGATTTATGGCAAATCAGAGATTTGCCCCACGTTACGTGTTTTCAATGTACAAGTACGGCCATGCTTGCCAATCTTTGACGAGACCGGCTTTGACGGGATTGTTCAGAATGTATGAAATGATGTTCTCGAACTCACGCTGGTCGCGCACAACGTGGTCATAACTTTCGTGCTGCCAGAAGGGGCCACTTCCTCCGACCAACTTGCGGCAGGCGTATCCCGTTCGTCCTTTTAGTAATTTCATCGCCTTGCTAAGCGCCGTGTAATGTTTACCTTCTTTTAGCGAAGCCGGCTCAGGAATATCACGGAAGTCAACCAACAGGTGTACATGATTGGGCATGATGCAGTAAGCAATCAGGTGATAGGTTCCAGGGTGCAATGCGTGGATTTCGTTTTGTACGACTTTTGCTACCACTTCGTCCGCCAGCCAGCGCACCCCTTTACTGCTTGCCAGCAAGTCATCGTAGCGGGTAAACATCTTTTTGGACAGCTTATTTTTTTCTTCCGCCAGTGTTTTGCCCTGAAACATTACTTTCAACCGCCGCTCTGCCTGTTCGCCCTCTTGTTTTAGCCGGTCAATTGCCTCTTGGGGTAACGACCCCTCGAGTCGAAAGGTGACAAAATATATCGCATTGGCTGGATGCCAGTGAGGTAAACGACGGTAGAAAAAGTCGGTGTCCATAGCTAAGTCCATGTGGCCTGTGGCGGACTGTGGCGCAAGTCTCCGACTTGCGGATAATAGCAAATCAGAGATTTGTCCACAGTGGCGCAGGTCTCCTACTTTTGCTTATGGCAAATCAGAGATTTGCCCGTGGCGCAAGTCTCTGTCTTGTGTTTCTGGCAAATCAGAGATTTGCCCCACAGTGGCGCAGGTCTCCGACTTGCGGATTTGGCAAATCAGAGATTTGCCCTACAGTGGCGCA
>DYKH01000132.1:2810-14048 GCA_020722685.1 Caldithrix sp.
TGGCAAATCAGAGATTTGCCCTACAGTGGCGCAGGTCTCCGACTTGCGGATTTGGCAAATCAGAGATTTGCCCTACAGTGGCGCAAGTCTTTGACTTGCGGATAATGGCAAATCAGAGATTTATCTCACGCAACAAGGTAGGAATCACTTGCGCTATTTCATCGCGCACCTTGCGAAAGTCATCCATGTTATCCGTCTTTGCCGGATCGGGAAAACCGTAATGGACGCGCTTTCCCTTCCCAAGCCAAACGGGACATTCCTCCGCAGCTGAATCGCATACGGTGACAACGAGATCAAAATCCACATCCCGAAATTCGTCTGCCTGCTTCGACCGACCCTCGTGTTGGATGCCGATTTCTCGGAGCGCTTCCAACGTCTTTGGGTGTACGTAACCCGCAGGCTTTGTCCCCGCGCTGACGGCTTCCCACTCTTCGCCCAAGCGCGCATTGACGATTGCCTCTGCCATCTGTGAACGGCAGGAATTTCCAGTGCATAAGAATAAGACTTTTTGTTTCATTAAAATTATCCTCTTGGCTAATATATAATCACCGCTACGCCCGCATATCGGTGAGGGCTTTACTGGCGAAGAAGATTTTCCCCACCTGACGCAGTTTCGCCGCGCCCTTGATCTCGTCTGAAAGCAGGGTCATGCGCCGTTTGGGATATGTGAACTCGCGCTCAATCTGAGTGAGATAGCGCGCCTGCATTTCAGCGCGCGCCGCAAAGAGCGGATTATCCGCCCCATCGGGCGGGATGATGCCATTGATGATCAAACGGAAATTGTGGATATCCAGTTTGCGCAGCTCGTCAATCGCACGGCCGGTTTCATTAATAGATATCGCTTCGGGGTGCAGGACGAAGACGAATTGCGTTTGCGCCGACTGACGCATGGCGGCCAGGGCGCGTTCGTATTTGTGTTTGGCATCCTGAATAGCCGCGGCGGGGCCCAGGCAGGTCTGCCCGCTGCCCGCGCTAGCCGCGTCGATGGACTGACTCCACTCAGCGGGCAGTTCCAGCAAACGGATAGTGTGACCCGTCGGTGCGGTGTCGAAGATGACGATATCGAAGGCATTCCCGTTTTGAGAGGGGATGTCCAGAAAATCGGTGAAGCGGTCAAAGGCGGCGACCTCCGCCGTACAGGGTCCGCTCATTTGCTCTTCCATCACCTGCACAATCTGCGGTGGGAAAGCAGCGCGGATGGGCGCCATGGCGTGGTCAATGTATTCCTGCGTGGCTTTGTTGGGGTCAATCTCCATCGCAGAAAGGTTAGGAACGCCCGCAATCGGCGTGACCTGATGCCCGATTTCCTGCTCAAAGACATCCGCCAGGTTGGAGGCCGGGTCGGTGGTGACGATGAGGGTGCGCTTGCCTTCATCAGCATAGCGTACAGCGTGCGTGAAGGCTATGCTGGTCTTGCCGACGCCGCCTTTGCCAGAGAAGAAAATGAATTGAGGCATGGTTTTCCTTATCATGTGGCGCAAGTCTTTGACTTGTGCTTTATGGCAAATCGCTTTATGGCAAATCAGAGATTTGCCCCACGGTGGTGCAAGTCTTTGACTTGCGCTACAACGCCGCTTTGACTTCGTCCAGCGTGGGATACGCCCCCGCCTTAATCACCTTGCCGTACACGACGATAATAGGCAAAGCCTCCAACTGCTTTTCGCGCACCAGTTTCATCACCTCGGCATTACCCAGAAAAGCGTTGGGGTGGCTAGTCATCTGGTAGCGTTCTATCCGGATGCCCTGGGTTTGGAGTGAGAGTATCATCTCGTTGACATCCAGCAACGTTTGGTCGAGTGTTGGTCCGCACAACCCGGTAGGACAGCATAAGGATGGATCGAAGAATTCAACCTCGACGGGTTGGGGAGCTTTGGGTGGAGAATCCAGAATCTGGATGGTATCTGTCATAATGGTTCAACCTCCGTTGAAGTAATCTGGCAAAAAACTTAGGTTCCCGTGACAATTTCGTCAGCAGCCATAAAACTATTTTGCGGGCCGCAAGCCGGTCGGCGCGGCTGGATGCGGTTCGGGTTGAAGAACGCGCCAAAAGCGGCATTGAGTTCTTCCAGCGCGGCGCGGTTGATTGAGTAATACACCCAGCGGGAATCAAATGCGTCACGTTCTACATTCACAAGCCCGGCAGCGCGCAATCTGCTTAAGTGGTGCGAAATTAAGTTGGGCGCCATTTGCAGGTTGTCGCCCAGTTCGCAATTACACTGCACGCCTTGCATCAACAGGTTGAAGATGAGCAAGCGTTTAGGCTCGGCAAGAACCTTTAGACGCTCAGCCAGGGTTTCAAGGTTGACCGGAGGAAATTTTAATTCACTGGAAATATAGTTCAACATACATTGAATTATATTCATAAACAAACATCTGTCAAGGATGAATGTCAGCAGGAGAACGTGACGGATGGCAAAATGGACCACAGCGGTGGCGTAAAGAAGGCGTAATACACTCCGAGCCAAAAACGCCGTCCCGAAAGATCATTCTCCTTCGGGACGGCGCAACGCCTAACATTTAACGATTATTATCAGATTTTCTCCACTTTCACTTTCGTATCGTAGAAGCTGGCACTGCCGCCGATGGGATCGGTCAGGCAGGTGGTCTGCGTGCCTTCATCAAGCAGAAGCACCGGGTTCGAGCATACGCCAACATTACGGCGCGGATCGCCCTTGACAATCTTGCCGTCGATGACCACATCACGCGCGCCATAGGCCCAGTGACCATAAGACCAGGAGACAAGGATGGAACCAGGACGGGTGGTTTGAGTCAGTTTGACCTCTCCTTGCACAGGCTCCGTGTGACCGTTGCCTAGATCAAGCATGCCATTCGGGTTGGTGCGTGAGGTCAGTTTAACCATGTCGCCATCCTTCAATCCCAGCGAGATGGCGTCTAGCGGATTGATGAGCACATGGTTGGTCGGGATAATGCCCATACCGCCTTGCGTCCAGTAGTTACTGATGGTGCGGGATTGTCCGCCGGTGACTTCCTTATAAGTGACGACCGAGAAGGGATAGTCCTGGTTGTCCACGGGCGCGCCGGTGCTGTTTTGAGGCGGCTCGTAGTGTGGCACACCGCTGAAGGGTTTGCCGGTGATGCTGTCTTTACCAGTAGCGACCGGCTCGACGAAGATGTTCATCTGCGAGCCAAAAGCGTGTGCCAGGAAAGGACCGGAATAACTCTTGTCCGGGGAGTCGAAACGCCCGCCGCGATTGAGCACATAAACGACTTTGCGCCAGAGGGATTCGCCGACAGCGGCCATCCACTTTTGTTCATCGAAAACAGCTTTGGGCAAGTGTCGACGCGCTTTGCGGAAAATCTCCATCTCGGCGTCGTCCGCATCGGGCACGGCTTCTTCGGCATCTTTCTTGTCGCCAAAGGCGATGTTGGCAATGCCACGCAGGTAGTAATCCTCGGGACGGTTGAAATCACCGTGCTTACCGAATCCGTTTTTGCCAATGCCAGGCAGTTCGAGCGCCTTGCCGATGGCGATCATCATGGCTTCCATCGAAATGGGCATTTCTTCGCCGTCCACATTGACGATCTCCGGGACTGGTGCAACCATCGGCTGGCGCACGCGGATATTCTTGATCGGTTCAGGCGGCGGCGAGCCGAGGAAAGCCCAGCGTTCGGCGTAACTCAGGTCGGGGAACAGGTAATCAGCGTACATCGAAGTTTCTCCAATGACGATGTCGTCGGCGATGAAGAGCGGGAACTTCTCGGTATCCTGTAACATTTTGATCTGTTCGGCGCCAGCAGGCGCGGCCAGGGCGGGCGTGCCCATGTGCAGCCATAAGATTTTGATCGGATACGGGTATTGGGCATACGCGGCCGGGATGATTTCCTGATAGACGCTGCTGGTATAGGGATAGAACGGGCGCGGCGCAGGATAATCGGTGAAGAGGGTGGTCTTTTCGTAAGCCGCGCCTTCGCGGGTTACTTTGACGCCAAACGCGCCCAGTTTGCCGGGATGATCGGCACCCAGGTCGAAGGGCTTGTCCGCATTGCCAATGGCATTCCAGGCGCCGCCACCTTTGCTGAGTCCACCCTTCCAGTCAATGTTACCGATCAGCAGGTTGAGCGCCACCAGCGCCTGGGCGGTGTAGTAGCCATTCGTGTGCTGGACTACGCCGCGATAGAATTCGACTCCGGCTTTCTTGCCATGCGAGGTGAACTCGTCTGCCAGGCGGGTGATGGTGTTCAAATCCACGCCAGCCAACTTTGCCCAGTCTTCCATGCTTTGAGCGGAGGCTTCGTCGAGCAGAAGTTGCAGGCTGCTCTTGACCTTGATGCCTTTGACGGAGGTATCCACCAGCAGATCGCCGGTGACCGCAGTCTTATCGTCCGCCGGGTCAACCAGGGCGGGAACTCCAGCAGTCAACGCGACGAAGGGATCGAGTTTGAAGACGACACCGTCCGGTGTGACCCAGGTTGCGATCACTTTTCCATCCGCATCGGTCTCTTCCTTCTTCTCGACCAGCTGCAGTTCGCTGCCGCGCAGGAATGCTCCTGCATGACCCTTCTCATCCAGCTTGACCAGCCAGGTGGAGTTCGTCCAGGATTTTTCGCCCGCAGCCAGCGCGGCGCCTTTGTTGGCGGAAGCCAGAAATTTAGAGTCATAGCGTTCATTCTCGAAAATCCAGCGGATCATCGCCAGCGCCAGCGGCAGGTCGCCGCCCTGTTGAACGGGAATCCACCAGCCTTTGGCGGCGGTCTTCGACATGCGCGGATCCACAACCGCGAACTTGAGGTTATGGTCGACCACGCCTTTGGTCACAGCTTCGCTCATGATGGTCGGACCGAAGTTGGCTTCAAAGGGACTGGTGCCCCAGAAAATCACGAACTCGGAGTTGACGGTATCCGGCTTCATGTGGTTCGGGCCCGTCGCCCATTTTCCATCTTTGTATTGCGCGGTGGCATAGGTGTAAGCGATGTGATGTGACTGCTCGCAGATGGTGGTGTGGTCGTACCAGTTCTTCGAGCCGAAGGAATTGAGCGTGAAGCGTTGGGCGAAGTTGTTGCGCCCCGGTTCGATGCGCCCGGCCTGGAACACAAACTGGTTGTTCTTGACACCCAGATCGGGATGTTCGGGATCGATCAACAGGTCTAGTTCCGCGGCGTGCTTGGTCTTGAACTCATCCAATTTCATCTTGCCGCCAGCAACGGCGGAAGCATCCGCGGACAACGCGGAAATGAGCTTGGCGTCTTTCGTTGCCAGCACATCCTTGAAGCCCGGCACGACACGGTCTTCGCCAGCCTCGGCAAAGAGTTTGCCGCCGTTGACAATTTCAGCGATGGCCTGCTCGAACGGAATGACCTGCCACTTGTTTTCGCCACGCTTGCCGGCGCGCTTCAACACCTTGACAATACGGTATGGGTCATACTGCGTCTGGATGGTGGCTTGTCCCTTGGGGCAGAGTTTACCGTCCACCAGAGCGGATTCCGTGAGCGGGCTATCGTAAGCCAACGGCCTCATCATATTGTTTGGGCTGTACGGGTTGCCGTCCACCTTGACCAACACGCCATCCTGGATTTTGCCTTTGATGGTGCATTGCGTGTTGCATTGCAGGCATTCGCCGTAGATGATGTTTTCCGGGCTGGCTTGGAAGTAACTGCCTTCCCCGGAGGCGGCTAAAGTCTTTTGCGTTTTGGCGAACACTTCGCCCATGTTGCCCAGCAAAGCGACCGTCGCGCCAGTCACACCGGAAAGTTTGATAAAGTCTCGGCGGGAAAGTTCTTGTTTTTTGGAAGTAGGCTCAGTCATGTTATGCCTCCTTTTGAGATTTCGTAACGAGCGGCAGAAAGACATCCGCGCCCAATAGCAAACCCAGGATGATCACGCCCAGCAAGCCCGAAGCCACCGCCCATTCGGTTGCGCTGGGGGAATAAGCCAAAGTCAGGCCGCGCCCTTGAAATGCGCTCGAAAGATTGGGGAGAAAGTCCACTTGCTGAGCGGGGACGAGGATCAGATAACGGGCCACGGCATTACCGAGCAGGATGAACAGACCCATCAGCCCGACCAAAGCCCCGCTTCCCGCTACTCGACGCTGGGTGAGGACAACGATAGGCAGGACCGCCCCGAGGATGATTTGCACGCCCCAGAACAACAGGCTGTACTGCCCGAAAAGCGCCGCATTAATCGGCTGGACGATGTCTGGCACATTGCCCTCTAGCGCCTGCGAGTAGAATAGCCAGACAAAGTACAGGTTCACCACCAGCAAGCCCACCACAGTCATGTTTAGCACAGGGAACAGTTTCTCGTTATCGGCAGGCTTGCTAAAGAAGCCGCGAATGACCAGCAGCATGGCTGCGCCAGTGGTCAGCGCAAAGAAGATAAACTGCACGGGCAACAGGGCAGCATGCCAGTACATGCGCGAGGCATTCATGCCCAGCATCTTGCCAGGCGCACCTGCTACGAACAGTGCTACTGCCAGGCCAATAGCCATGACGATTTTCAGCGCCGCATTTTTGGGCTGCTTGATGGAGATGAACAAAGCCACCAATCCCAATATGCCAAAGAGGGTGTAGCCCCATACATCTTTGATTTCACCCGAACTCCAGTGGGGCCGCGTGAAGGCCTTGATGAAGCGCTCTAGGTGTCCGAGGTCAAGACCAATCGCGGCCATTCCCGCTGCCAAGTTGACCAGCGCAGCCCACAGGGCGGTCTGACCCGTCCCCTTAAGCGCGGGAACTTCAAAGAGCAGGTCGAGGCTGGCCCAGACGAAGCATCCGACCGCGATCCCGCCGAGTAAGAAATACAAGGCCACCCACAGTCCCCAGGTCACGAATGAACCGTATGCGGCATTTTGATCGCCGAACGCGAAGCGGTCATAAAATCCCCACAGACCGATGAGCAGGGCCAGTACGCCTAGAACATAAGCAATTTTTTTATTCATCTCAGCCTCCTACACAATGTAATATACGCGGGGTTCGGTGCCGAGTTCTTCCTTCAGCCGAATCACGTTGGGTTTGTTGATGAGTTCGGTCACCAGCGAGTCGGGATCGTTGGCGTCGCCGAAATAGGTGGCGCGGCCGATGCAGGTGGTGACGCAGGCGGGCAACATGCCATTTTTGACGCGGTGCAGGCAGAAGGTGCACTTGCGCGCATTACCCACCGGAGAGTTGCGTCCCTCGCGCGCGCGGTTCTCGCCATATTCCACACTGGGGAGGCGCTCATAATCATCCGCGTTGGATTGGCCGAGGATGAAGTCGAAACCATCGGGCGTGGCTTGGGTATAGGTCTGCCCGAAGTCGAAGGTGCGCGCGCCATAAGGACAAGCCTCTATGCAGGCGCGGCAGCCAATGCACTGGTCATAATCTATCACTACGATACCTTCCTCGTTTTTATACGTGGCGGTTACGGGACAGACTTCAGTGCAAGGCGGTTCATCGCATTGCATACACGGACGCGGGAGGAATTTCATGCTCACGTTGGGATACGTGCCGACCTCTTCGAAGATCACGGGGCGATAGACCACCCCAGGTGGCAATTTGTTTTCAGCGATACAGGCGACGGTACAAGAGGTACAGCCCACACATTTGCGCAGGTCAATGACCATCACCCAGCGCCGTTCCGAGGCGGGCTTTTCCAGTGCGCGTTTCAATTCACGGGTCATCCGCACCAGATCGTCTTCTTTTACCAGCGGGTCATCCATGGCGAGGGGTGAAATTTCCAGCCCTTCAGCCAGCGGAGCGACCAGCCCGGCAAAAACCTCGGAAGTATACTTGTTTAGTAATTTATCCGACATTGGGCTTCTCCTTTTCGAAAAAACTTGGAATCCCCTATTAATTCCATCCCTATTTTCCACGATTTTGAGATTCGAAGGTAGAAGGAAAATTCCGCTATTTTCCCGTGAGTTGTCAGGGAAAACCCGACAAACGGGTGATTAATGTCATGAGAGAGGTTTTTTAATTTTGCTGAGCGGCAATTATCATTCCCCCGAGATGATCCCCTTTTTCAAAGCAAAACGAACGAGAGCGGCGCGGTTTTTCAACCCCAGTTTTTCCATACCTCGCGCCCGGTAAGTTTCTACCGTTTTAGTGCTCAGGCTTAATTGCGCAGCAATCTCTGCCGAAGTATGCCCTAGAGCGACCAGTTTTAGGACACTTTGCTCGCGCTCACTCAAACTTTCCCAGGCATCGGGGGTGAAATCGGATTTGGGCAGCATATCCTCCAGCAGGACGCGCGTCATTGAAGGATGAACATATATCTCACCATGTAACATGGCCTGGATGGCGGAGATCAATTCCGAATCAGCGGCTTTCTTGAGCACGTAACCCGCTGCTCCATTCTTGAGTGCAGTGCGCAGGTATTGTGGATCATCATGCATGGTCAGGATCAGGATTTTGGTCGCCGGGGCGGATTTCCGCAAAGCCGGCAGTGCATCCAGCCCACCCAGACCGGGCATAGATAGATCGAGCAGGATCAAGTCGGGCTGAAGCTTGTCAGCCAGTTCGAGGGCTTCGAGCCCGCTGGAAGCCTCGCCGATAACATTAAGGCCGGGCTGACTTTCCAAGAGAAGCCTCAACCCGGAACGAAGAACAACATGATCATCGGCAAGTAAAATCGTGGTCATCTTTCCACTTTACGCATCAACTATTACAAATCATTTTTCATGCTCATCGTATGGTAAATCACCACAGCGGAATCTGAACATGAACGCACGTGCCCGCTCCGGGCCGACTCTCTACCGTCAAGCGGCCGCCAAGAAGCTCGGCACGTTCCCGCATTCCCTCCAGACCCAGATGACGGTTACCAGTTAAACGATCTGGTTCGAACCCTTGCCCATCATC
Organism: Caldithrix sp.; assembly: GCA_020722685.1. The sequence goes on from DYKH01000132.1 coordinate 11,604, forward strand.
TTCGACCAACACGATGACATCCCCGCCACGTTGCTCAATCAGCACCGAGACCGAATTGGCGTGGGCGTGGCGGGCTACGTTGGTGAGCGACTCTTGTACAATGCGATAGATGACCGTTTCGATCTCACCCGGTAAGCGTTCCTCGCTGATATGGATAAAAAGGTCCAGAGGAGTCTTGTGAAGCGTTTGCCATTCACGAGTAAGTTGGTCCAGCGCGGCCGGCAATCCGAGGTCATCGAGAATACGCGGACGCAGATGCACCGAGATGTCGTGAACTACTTCTAGTGTTTGTGCGGCAACTTGCCGTAAAACCTCGGCTTGCTGCTTGAGATAGTCGTCCTGACTGATGGTTTGCAGGTTTTTCAATCCCAACATTAGTGAGGTCAGGTTTTGGGAGGTCGAATCGTGTAATTCACGGGAAATGCGGCTGCGCTCCTCTTCCTGGGTGACAATTACTTTTTCCAGCAACTGGCGGCGCAGTTGTTCGCGTTCTCGCCGGATTTCATCCATGCGAGCCAGTTCGATGGTCATGGAGTTAAACGCTTCTGCTAAGTCACCAATTTCGTCATTTGCCCAGCGCGACAAGCGTTTCGAAAAATCACCTAGCGCCACAGATCGGGAGGCTTCCACCAGTTCCCGCAATGGACGAGTCAGCACAAAGGTCAAGATGGTGACTCCCAGAACACCTATTGCCGAGACCAGCACAATCATCAGAAGAATTTGGCCGCTCACAGTGGCAATTGTGGCTCGTAAACCCGTATCTGACAATCCTACTCTTAACATCCCAGCCTGACCATTGAAAATCGGCACGGCAGTATCCCATACCAAGCCATCCTCGCCCTGGATGATGATCGTATGGCTGTGATCATATTCAGAAAGCCGATTTGCACTCAAAAGCGCTAAAGGAAAACCGCTGCCAAAAGTGTGCACCAACACCCGACCGTATTTATCTACGATGAATGCGTAGCGTAGTGTGGGATTGTTGGCTTGGGTATCCTCCAATAATTTTTGCAGCGCAACCAGATCGTTGAGCAAGATGGGATCAGTGGCGCGGGCAGCTAAGTCGCTGGCGATGGTTACGCTTTGGTTCTCTAACTGCAACTGCAGTGTGCGGGTGAGCGAGGCTCGCACCTGCCAGAGAATGCCGATGCCTAGCAGAAGCACAAGGCCAAGCGCCATGCCCATCATTTTGACGCGCACACTGACAGCAGAGATCAACCACCACAACTTGCGCCCGAGAGCAGCGAGGGAGTTTTTCATGGTAGGTCAGGGAGGAAAACCTCCTGCATCAAGGAGCGCGCATTGGCGTATGCCTTGTCCTCGATAAAGATGAATCTGTCTATGCCAATCTCATCCAGCGCGGCTCGCCCCAGTGGATCTCCATCCATCTCCAGCAACAGAGATTGCAATTCGGCTTTAATCTGCGGGCGGAGGTTTGGGTTAACGACCACTGGCGGAATGCCGAAGGGAGGAGAGCGCATAATCACTTTGACCTTCTGAGCCAGAGTTGGGTCGCGTCTCAATGCAAATTCATAAACCATACTATCCACGCTGGCGCCATCTGCCAGACCGCTGGCGACTGCGTAAATTGCTTTATCGTGGCTGTAGGTATAAAAAGTGCGGCTAAAAAATTCTTCTGGTGTCTTGCCCAATGATTGGACCAGCGCGGTGGGGTAGACGCGTCCGGTGAGCGAGATTGGGTCGGTGAAAGCGAAAACCTGACCTGCCAAATCGGCAATCTGGTTGACTTTTTTGTCCATCGAGACGATCAAATAAGCATAATACTCTGTTGCGCCGTTCACTTGAGGGGCAGCCAGCAATTCCAAGTTGAAATCATCATGCCCTACTATATAGGCGCTGGTGCAGACAAAAGCCAGATCCACGTCACCGCGTTCGATTAAGTCATTGACTTCCAAGTAGGTACGACGCTGGATCAGTTCGACCGGGCGATTCAATTTTTCCCCCAAGTATTCCAGAAGGGAAGTGTATGATTCCACTGTCCCGCGGGGAGAGATGATTGATGCCACAGCCACGCGCAGCGGGACTTGGTCTAGAGCAGGCGTGGGCAGGGGAGCGAGGTCGTTGAGGGCGATTGTCACATCGGGTTGTATGCCTGATGAACAGGCAGTGAGCAGGAAAATCAGCAGGAAGACAAGTCGGGAAGGTATGGACATACAAGCTAATCCTATCTGTGTTATATGATAGTCCCTCTTACGGAAAATGTAAATCCTCGATCTCAGCAATTCTCAATTACCTGGAAATCGTTCGGCGGGCTAGAAGCCTTGCGTCAGTCCAAAAAAGCCCTTCGGGCTGCCCAGTCAGTCGGCTTTAGCCGACTTCCATGAACTAAGGCAGGGATTTATCCCGCCGAATTTAATCAGCCAACAAGCTGGTTGAACGGTTATTTCGTAACGCGGCATTCATGCCGCAACCAAACGGCGACAT
>DYKH01000528.1 GCA_020722685.1 Caldithrix sp.
AGGAGACGATAAGCTACCCGTTGCGCATTGTCATCCCATGGAGTGCGACTGGCCAACACATCTTCGATGAGGCGGCGTTGGCTGCTGGAACTCAATTGAACCGTGAGCGTCTGGGTTTCGGTGGACAAGCCGCGACGATTCACCAACATGAAATAAGTCTCGCCGGATGTTTTGTGCGAGAATGTGCCGGCTTCGATGTACGCTGGATTGAAATTGCTGCTAACACCCTGAACAATGCTCCCGCTTGGAACCAGGTCATCTGGTATGGTGAACGCGTTTAATCAAGTGAGGTTCAGTACATCAGGAGACAGTAACTCAGCTTTCTGGAGGATTTCCTGGACGACGTAGTATTTGGAGTTCGGGACATAGAACCCGGTGCTCAAGTTGTGAGTGTAGGGTGCTGTCGGACTGTCGGCGGTTCTGAGGTCAACCAGCCCGTGTGCCCGCCATTCTCCAGGAGTATTTGGATTCGGATAGCCGCTAATGAATATAGTGGGATAGAGAAACCACATCAATCCTTTCGCGCCGTAGCAGAGAGCCAGGTAGGCTTGGGCTCGAAGTTCGTTGGCAGTCACGTCTCGTTGATGCTCTATCCATTGACTTGAGTATGTCCACCAATCTCCTACTTGTAACGTCATGAAGAAAGGTACATCATCGGTAGGCACTGACGGATCACGGTTAGCAGCCTCGATGGCTGCTTGCATCCCGGCAATGAGGTTGTTCCAGGACACTTGAATGCTGCGATCACCAGTTGAAGCCGAGTCGGATGCGCCGGTATAGCCTCCCCAATCGTGATCCCGGCCCCAAATGGTGTAGCGATCGAAGAGCAAGAAAGCCGGGGAAATAGTATCCAGGAAATCCGTGAGGTGGTCGGTATGGTAGAACGCACCATTCAAGGGCACCGTTGATTCCCTGCCCAACTGGCCAACGCGCCCATAAGCCTTCAACATAAACCACCAGGGCTCGTCATTATACCAGTGGTTATGGACCGGAATATTCTGATTGTAGTAGCCTTCCAGAGTTGATTTGATGCTGTTGTCGTACTGGCCGCCACCGTTGTATTCCAACAGATAATAGTAATCGTCATCCTTGATCGTGACGTCGTCAATGTAGAGATCCCGGACGTCCAGCCACTCGACTCTCAAGTTGGTCCTGTACTGCCAGCCGCTCAAGAGCCTTCGTTCGATAATCGTTTCATAGACTCCCGGCGCAGAAAAGTCATCTGCGTAGAGAGACCAAGTTGTTGCCGGCGCCGCGGGCGGGGCCGGTGAGTCTCCGGTTTCTCGAGACTCGGAAGCGCTCCAGTCGTGCAGCATCATTCCCGGAGAGGAGGCGGTTGTGCCGACATAAGTTTCCGTTATGTGGATGCGAGCTATTTCCACGTGCCCGGAGTTGTCGTTCACCTTCATGCGAAATTCAAAGCGGTAATAGTTGGCTTCAGGTTGATCGTACTGGTCGAAGGTCTTGGAAAGCAGATCGCCGGATGCGTGCTGGCTCACAAGCGCGTAATGAACATAAGGTCCTCCTTGGCCATCCCGGCGATCGACGCCTGTTTCGTTCGGTAAGCCGTGGTCAAACTGGCACGCAACTGGCGGCGGCCCAGGGTCATTACCGACAATCCAATCCCTGCTCTCTCCGCGAGCGAAATCCGCGGGGTTGCGATATTGACCCATCGGTGCGACATAGATGTCTCTTGCTTCCGCTTGATTTATAATCGCATTTAGAATTCGAAGACCTGCATAACCCGTCAGGTTCGCGAGTGCAGTTGCATCGCCGGCCGTAACCGTGAGGTCGAATCTCCCGGCTTTGACCTGATCCCAATAATGCGTGCTCGTGAACTCCGATCGACCGCCAAAGTAGCGCACCCAGTTGGGATCGAGAAACGAGATTTTGGCAAAACTTGTAGGCGTTTGGGCAAGAACTCCTGTCGCCAAACCCCACACTACAGCCCCCACGATTATTAGCGACTTTAAGAACCGTGTCATGGTGTACCTCCTTAAAGTTAGTCTATCGCATCACGACCAGTTTTCGTGTGCCTCTCCAGAGTTGTCGATTGCGGTGTACTACCT
>DYKH01000529.1 GCA_020722685.1 Caldithrix sp.
GGCCGCGCTCTTGAACATGCGGGCATTTTTAACCGGATCATAGGTGATTTCCATTGCCTTAACTGTACGCACAACCTGCGCATGGGTCACGCCCCGCAGCTAGTCACATTATTGAAAATGGAGGCAAGCCATGATTTGTGAGGTTAGCCTCATAAAAGTACGCGCCACCCGTAGCGACATGTGGCCTTTGGACAGCGCGCAGTGGGCGGCGGCTGAACGTCCTGCAAAGGTGTTTGTGGGGAATGCGGCGGCGGCTTATACTTTCGAGATGGACATTCAGGAAACCATCGACAGCTTGCGTAAGGTGCTGGAAAGCGTCATCGCTCCCGGCGTCGAATCCTTGCGCCTGCGGCTTGATGCGCTGGAAAAGGATATAAGGGAGAATGGTCAAAGCATTGACCGGCTGGATGCCCGCGTGGATCATCTTTCCATTCGCATTGATCGCCTGGCGGAGCACATGAATGACGGGTTTTCCCGTGTGGATGCACGCATTGATGCCTTGGGTTCTGGTATCAATGCCCGGCTGGATACCCTCACGGCCGCCATTCTGAGCATGCGGCAGCCAACCTATCCCGATGCCATACTCACCCGGCTGGATAATCTGGAGCGGGAAATCGAGGCATTGCGCAAGCAGTTCTAGGTCTCCCCCCGACCTCACTCCCCGCTCCGTGGTACTCGTGCAGGCCATAGACCGGCAGCCAGACTATCCCGATACGGGGGACTTCGCCCGCGCTCCCCGTCCCCGCAAGCGGGGACCCCTCGCCCAGCGCGGCGCGGGTGTCCGCGCCCCCTACTCCACTGGTCGGGGCGGTCTCCCTGCTGCTGGTCGCCAAGATTAAGTAATGTCCACTATTTCAAAATCGGCTTTGATTGGTATAGGCATACCATTTAGGTGTGGACTTGTTAAGTAATAACTCACTATTATGGTACTGCGTTAATTTGGTAATTGTGTACTATTTTGGCACCTCGTTAATTGGGTAGTGGTTAACTTATTCATTAGGTGTTGTGTAACTAAACGATTGCGTTTATGCAAACCGAAACCGGCCATTTAACTTTTGGTAAGCATTACTATATATTTAGTGATTGTTGATTTAATATCAATTAGTTAACGCAAGATAAAGGGGGAACCCCAGGTTATAGCGTTCATTGCCCAGATTTTTCCCCGGTTTATTGCCATACCCGCGCACCGCGCAAGCTCATATACGGCGGCGGGTAGTTGTCTTCTGGTTGCAAAGATTCAGCTCACCGACAATTATCTTGTCTGGCCAAGATGGTCGACTTCTGCTTCTCAGCCTTTGTGTGGTCGGGTCGGGTCCGGATAGCGGCGGCGCAATTCTTGTCTCATCCATTCGCTAGATGTCTGCATCCCTGCCCTGAGCGAATCGATCTCGGCAGGAGTCAGGTAATATGGTTTTTTGGACTGGTCGGGCTTTAGCTCGCTGAACAGTTTTTGAAGATACTCATGAGATTCTTTCTTGTCACGTCGGAGCGCCTCAATTTCATCTGGCGTCAGTCGGTCTGAGATTTCCATCTAATTATCTCCCATCTAAGGCGCTCATCCCGGTATCGGGATGTTTCCCTGGAACCAATGGAAGCTAAAGACTGCTTTGCCAGGCTGGAGGACATCAGGACAGAGATATGGGATGCTTCCTGCTTTGCGCCACGCTTCAACGTGGTAATTTCCCGCAGGTATCTACTCAGGGCGTCAGAAAGTAGCATACGCTCGGCTTCGTTGCGCTGGATAAAAACCCCGCGCACCATTTCGGATTCTGTAACCTTTGCCTAAGATTCTGCGTCGCGTTTCGTGCGGAACGTTTTAGTTTGGGTCGGAAACCCGCGCTTGCGAATGATGGCCTGCCAGCCAATTACGTTTTTATCCTGGTCAAGTCTGGGGCTAATGGCCGCCATGCTGCACCTCGCGCTGCACCTAACATTTGCAGGTGAGTGCAGCATAATTGCAGCGTTTAATCAAGTTGGAATTGATGGATTTTCTAACTTGTTGTTTTAATTGGCGTCCCCAGGGGGGTTCGAACCCCCGTTACCGCCGTGAAAGGGCGGTGTCC
>DYKH01000530.1 GCA_020722685.1 Caldithrix sp.
GTGCCCAGTTGATCGCCGCTTTCCTGAAGCTTCGCTTGATCGATGAATACATCCTATCCGTCATCCCCATTCTTCTGGGCGACGGGATTCCTTTGTTTCTGTCCACAGGTAAGGAAATCAAATTGCAGCTTGTGGATGTGCCAAGTTCCCAAGCGATTTGGTACAGTTACGATACGTGCAGAAGCAAAACGTCCCAGGCCGGGTAGAGTGATGGCGCAAGCGATCAACCGGACAGAATAGGCGTAATACGTCAAGGCCTTGGGATGTGGTCGAGTCCTTGACTCGTCTGCTTCTTACGAGGACGAAAGAAGTTCCTTCTAACTTTGCGTTATCGATGGGAGAAAGAGAGAAGAGCCGTGATCGATCCCGAAAGACTCATCGTCATCCGACCGCGGAAAGTCGTCATTTTTCTTGCCGGCACCGTCTTTTTGTTGGCCTGGTTCAGTGCCGGCAGTTAGATCACCCAATACGTCGCGGGGCATGAAAAGGCCTTTGGCTTGGTTCGCATGTTCGATTTGGATGAGGAGAATAACATCCCGACCTTCTTTTCGACTCTCAGCCTTTTGGTCATTTCAGTACTTTTGGCAAGCATTTCAATATTCAAGAAGCAGAAACAGGATCCATTTGCGATGCACTGGAAAATGGCTGCCATCCTGTTTTTCTTTTTCGCCCTCGATGAGGCTGCGAGCGTCCATGAGCTGCTGATCGTTCCCATGCGCCAGCTTTTCCACGCGAAAGGAATTTTCTATTTCGCCTGGGTTATTCCCGGCATCTTCCTTTTGGTAATTCTGTCCCTGGCTTATATCAGGTTCTTCATCCATCTAACGAAAAAAGCGAAAGGGCTTTTGCTCCTCTCTACATCGCTCATCGTCGGCGGAGGATTGGGATTCGAGCTTTTGGACGGCTGGTACGCCATCAATTATGGAACGAAAAATTTGGGCTACGGACTGCTGACCACCGCCGAGGAAACATTGGAGATGGTGGGTATGGCGACGTTCATCCACGTGCTTTTGCGTTACGTCAGCACAAACATACACGAAATGCGCATTTGTTATCAGGTCGCCGATTTTTTCCCCCCCCAAAAAATGGCGCACGCAAGGTTCGGAACGGGACTAAACTGAAGAGATGAGGAGGCCGCCATGGCAAAAAAATTTTCGCTTCTTTCTTGGAACATCGAGAATTTTGGCTTGCAGAAAACCGACAAGACTCAGATCGTTCAAACCATCAAAAGCCTGAATCCCGACATTTTTGCCCTTTTGGAAGTGGTCGGCGCCGATGTTTGGCGCTACATGTTCGATGAATTCCCCAACCACAGTTTTTTTATTACCGAGGGAGAACAGTCGCAAGAAATACTCATCGGCGTGCACAAGAGGCTCAAGGTCTTCCTCACCCAGCGGGACGAGTTCAAGAGCGGGCGGTCGAGCCTTCGTCCGGGTGCGTTTTTGTCATTCAAGAGCGGCGCGGAGATCTATACCGTTCTCTTCCTGCATCTGAAAAGCTTGCCGGATCCGGAAGGATTTGGTCTACGGGATACCATGCTGGGCCATGCTTTCCGCTTAAAGGGCGCCTTGGACGACGCAGCAGGTGGCGCCGGAAAAGCGAATTTCATCATGATGGGTGACCTGAATACCATGGGACTCAGCTATCCTTATAACGGTGATATCGCTGCGGATGTGGAGCTGAAGCGCTTGAGCTACCGCGCCGGTCGCCGGTATATGCGATTGTTACCCAAGAACGATCATCGCACTTGGACCGATGGCGACGGCCATTATAGCGATCTGGATCATGTCGTTGCCAGCAGCCAAATCGAGTTCAACTCCTGGGCCGGCGCCAACGTGAAGGTAATCGGATGGAACAAGTATGCCGAAGATTCTGTCGAATTTGCGAGTTTTGTCGAGAAAGTCTCCGATCACTGTGCGCTGTATTGTGAAGTCCTTTGACGGCGATGGGATGAAGCAATCGCCAAGTGTGTCGGGATTGCGATCAAGGCGGGTTTTGACCGTCTAAAAAATATTTTCAAATCTTGAGTTGCTAATTGAAAGGCAAGACCATTTGGGGCAAA
>DYKH01000531.1 GCA_020722685.1 Caldithrix sp.
GGCGATAGAAATGCGTTTCCAGTTGACTCCAGTACAGCCGCTCGACGCCGAAGGATTCGAAGAGACGATAGAATTTTGGCGATTCGGTATCTTTGACCTTTTTGCCCTCCTTGACTGTGCGCCTGCCCGTTTCCATCTGACTATCAATTGGCAGTTCTTTTTCGACATCGCTGATTTCGCCAAATTGCTTGTCCTTGGCTGTGGATTCGATGATCAGTCGCGCCATTAGGAAGGCACAACGGTTGAGGAGTTTGCCTACATCTTCTGCTAGTTTGATGGCGATGCCAAGTTCACTAATCAATTCGGATCGGTCGCGTGCAAGGAATTGCATCGGTAATGGCAGACTTTCTACACGGTAGAAGAAAGTCTTGTCTTGCCTAGGTTTCGTACAGGCACCGATTGCCAACAGCCGATAGGATTGTTCATACGAGATGATACCCTCATCGGCAAGTTCTCTTGTGCGCGCTAAAGATGCTGGTGGTTTGTCGCGGCTGTCGTCATCTGACGGCAATTGAAATAGCACAGCGCTGTCACGCCAGAGTGCTTTATCTTGCCTAAATACAATCGGTGAATGACTACGATCGGATTTCTCGCCTGCCGCATCTTCGACTACTTTCGCTCGCCAATGATGAAATGGGTTAAAGACATCTCGAACCGACTTTTTCGCGTCAACCGTTTTCAATCCTGGCGCATAAATCATTTGCGTGATCAAGTTGTCGTCATCCTTTGGCTCAAGCAAGCGAATCCGACGATTGTGCCAAGTCAGATGGTCAAGCAAGCCATACGGACGTTGCGGATCACTCGCAAATGGATTGGATTGCTCCCAAGCCGGAGTATCCTTTTCTCTCTGTTTCAGCCGATGGCTACGCAAGTCGCGTTCAAATAGATTGAGCATCAATGTTTCAAAGAGCGTGTCACCTTCGACAAAGAACATTATGCCACGTGCACAAGGCGCATCGCTGAACGACGCTGTGCTACCCTTTGTGCCGCACAATCCGAATGCTTGGATGGTCACAACGGCCCGTGCTGCCTGATCCAAAGTAAGCCGAACCGAGTTCGCATTGGTATTGTGATTGAACAAAGTCGCATCGTCACCCGAAGCAAGGTGCGCCATCAGACTGCTGACGGATTCCTCTTTGCCTTTGAGTTTCGGGTCTTGATAAAACGGATACTTCTCATCGAAGAGATTGAAGTGCGACTTGGAATTGTCGCAGTAAGAATTGATGATGTTTTTGTCAAAGCATTGCTGCTTCCATAGCCGTTTCCAACTCTCCACATCGGAAACCTCTTGTGGTGGATCTTGATGCCAGTACGCCGAATGCACAAACGCTATGAGCAGACGATAAATGGCGGCTGTTTCAAGTGGCGTTGTGCCTTGAACACCACGATAATCGGCGGCTTCGTTCAGAAGTTTCCGAATACCCATTTGGGGAGCAGTACTGTCGTTTAGTGGAGTAATCGAAATCCACTCGTCGTCGATCAAATTGAACGGAATCATTGAGCCTCCTATTGGATTTGCAGTCCGAGTTTATCTTTCTTGCTTAGATGCATCACGTATTTTGTGCCTGGCAAGTGACAATCGTCTTTTTCAAAGATTACTACCCGGTGATACCGCAATGCAGCAATTCTTTTCCATTGTGCCAGAATGCTTTTGATTTGTGAATCACCTAAATCGGTGAGCAGACTTTGCTCGACGGTCGGATCAGGATGACGCACAGTGACAGCGTGGCGTGCAAGTTCTTGAATCATTTTCTTGCTGAGTTTCTCAGAGGGATTGTAAATTGTCTCCGAATCGTCTGGATCAACAAGGAGTTTGTCACCTACGCGATGCAGACAGACAACTTGCAAGCCAGGATTACCATCGCGAGTCAAGGCGCGGAAGGCTTTGTGTACGCGCTCGTCATCTTCTTCCAATTGCATATTGGGTTGATAAAGTAATCTGCGAAAACTTGGCTCCCGTACCATCCGTTCTTCCGCAAGATCCTCTGCTTCAATTTGCCTCTTTGTCATTTCCTCCTTTGCCTTTGCCAATACCACGAGCCATTTGGGGTTGTTGGT
>DYKH01000532.1 GCA_020722685.1 Caldithrix sp.
CGCCTGGATGCGGTCTATCAGCAAATTAATTGCACTCTGACCCCAATTAACTTTTCTTATTGACAACGCTACCAAATTATGATTCAGAGAAATCTCGCTGCAAAGGGAAATAACCGAGGTCTGTGGATACATGTATGATAAAAAACCATTTTAGAGAAAAGTTCTTTTTCCCCTTTTTTGTCCTTATACTTTGTCTGGTTTCCCTGCGAAGCGCAGTGTCAACATGTTACGGCGAAGGCAGGCAGCGGTGTCTCATCCATGCGGACCCGGATTACAGCGCGCTGACCGCAGATTCGCTCACCCGGTATATGGATAGTGTCTCCCACAGCGGTGAAACGAGTCTGCAGAAGATAAACATAACAGAACCCCTGCCGTCAGCAGTGCTGCCACCCGAAATCGCCTCAATTTCTTTCGAATGGGAAGATCCGGCACAGAGTACCGCATGGATTCTGACGATTTCCGACAGCGAAAAAACACTTGTAAAAGCACTTCTTAACAAAACATGGTGGATCCCGGAGAAAAATTTATGGTCTCAATTAAAGGCAAGGGTGAAGACGTCCGCTCTCAAGGTACGGATACGGGGGATAGGCGGGTGGAGCGGAAGAGAAATACTCTCCGAGGGCGTCACCTCTTTTTCTTTTTCCGAAGACGCCGTGGATGCGCGGATTCTGTTCATGAGAAAACCGCTTCCGTTTCTTAGAGCCAAGCAACATCCAGAGCTTACAGAATTGCTGGTCGGTGATATTTCTTCCTATGATCGGCCAAAGCCTGTCATGTCAAAGCTCACGGTCTGCGCCAACTGCCACAGCTATTCATCGGACGGCAGGGTCTTCGCCATCGATGTTGATTACGGCGGCGACAAGGGCGCCTTTGCGATGGCGCCGATGAAGTCAAGAATGGCGCTGAGCCGAAAGAATTTCTTTTCATGGAATAAGCTTCCACCCGTGAAACCCGCCCCCTACAGCATGGGCCTCTTCGCTCAGCTCTCTCCCGACGGCCGGTATCTCGCGGCGACGGTCAATGAAACATCCGTGTTTGTGATGATGGATGATCTCTATTTTTCACAGCTTTTCTTTCCGGCAACGGGACAAATTGCCATTTTTGACCGTAAAACCGAACAATACAGATCGCTGCCCGGGGCAAACCTTGAAACGATGGTCCAGACGGCGCCCTCGTGGAGTCCGGATGGCCGAACGATTGCGTTTTCAGCTTCTTTTGTGCAGCCCGAACTTGTTAGGCAGGTTCTGGAGAAAAAGGTATTGAACGAAAGCCCGAAGCAGAACATAGAGACACTGAACAAAAGATACAATGCCCGGTTTGATATTTATACGGTGCCGTTCCATGGGGGTGAAGGGGGAAAAGCGCAGCCGCTGAAAGGGGCCGGAAGGAACGGTTACAGCAACTACTTTCCCCGTTATTCGCCGGACGGGAAATGGATAGTCTTTACACAGAGCCCCACAGGCCTGGTCCTTCAGCCAGACAGCCGGCTGTGCATAGTCCCCGCTGCGGGAGGGGAGGCCCGTTATCTGAAGGGCAACATGCCGGTTATGAATTCCTGGCACTCCTGGTCCCCGAATTCCAGATGGATCGTTTTTACCTCCAAGGCCGCATCACCCTATACCGAGCTGTACATCACCCACATCGACAAAAAGGGTGAATCGAGTCCTTCCGTCCGCCTGTTTCGGTTCAGCGACAGGGAGCTTGCCGCAATGGTTCCGGAATTCGTCCCGCTTTCCGCGAACATTCCCGAAGCGCTGAGCCTTGAGACGGACCAGGTCCCAATAAAAAAGATGGCCATTGACGGCCGATAATTGCCTGTGTTATGGAACGACCAAAGTGGAGGTGAAAAAATGAAAAACTCAAAAAGGGTGCTGTTCATTGCAGCAGGGCTTGTCATGCTTCTGGGAACCGAGGGCATTGTCATGGGTTATGGCGGCGGGGGCGAAGGCACCGGTACCAGCTGGGGGCAATCGGGAACGGTTGATCCCGCAACCGCTCAGATTACCCAGCTTTCCCAGGAGGAGATTGAAAAGATTTTTTCCGCGTTGGATGAA
>DYKH01000133.1 GCA_020722685.1 Caldithrix sp.
GAGATCGAAAAGCTGCTGCTGGAAAAGAAATTGAAAAAAAAAGAGCGCAGCTTCCGCCGAGAAGGAGGCGTCGCATGATTGAAAGGCTGCTGACCAGTCTGAGTGCCTCTCTTTCAGCATCGCTGGCCATCGCTCTGATCGGATCGTTCGTCTGGGGCATTATCAGCATTTTGCTCAGCCCGTGTCATCTTTCCAGCATTCCTTTGGTTATTGGTTTTCTGACCACGCAAGAGCAAAAGACGGTCGGTCGCGCATTTAAGCTGTCGCTGATTTTTTCTCTTGGCATACTGATCTCCATCGCCTTGATCGGACTCATCACTGCTTCATTGGGAAGGCTAATGGGGGATGTTGGCCGAATTGGCAACAGCGCGGTCGCGGTGGTCTTTTTCATTTTTGGCTTGTATCTGATGGACATTTTGCCGCTTAATTGGACTGCCTTGACAACGAATACCAAGCTAAAGGGTGTTTGGGCGGCGCTGACTCTGGGATTGGTGTTTGGCCTTGCCTTAGGACCGTGCACCTTCGCCTTTATGGCTCCGGTTTTGGGTCTTGTGTTTACCCGCGCCCAGAGCGACTATGTCGGATCCGTAGGGCTGTTAGGGGCCTTTGCCGCGGGTCACTGTGGGGTCATTGTCACGGCCGGCACTCTTACGCAAAAAGTGCAAAGCTATTTGAATTGGAGCGAGAGCAGCGAAATTACCAAATGGATCAAGCGAGCTTGCGGGCTATTAGTGGTGTTGGCTGGACTTTATCTGATGCTTAAGTAACCGCACATGGTTTTGTCCATTCTCGGTAAAAGCGACTTACAGAGGATTTCAATAAAGGAGATACTCATGTCACCCTCTGTTGGCAAAAAGCTATCGTTGTTGGATCGATACCTTACCCTGTGGATATTCGCTACGATGTTCCTTGGTGTGGCGCTTGGTTATGCTTTTCCGTCCATCGCAGGGTTTTGGGACCAATTCAAATCGGGCACGACCAACATCCCCATTGCTGTCGGGCTCATTCTCATGATGTATCCGCCTCTGGCAAAGGTCCGCTACGAGCAATTGCCCCGCGTTTTTTCGGATTTGCGTCTGCTAATGCTGTCGCTTCTTCAGAACTGGGTTGTGGGGCCCATTGCGATGTTTTTGTTGGCTATCATTTTCTTGCCTGACAAACCAGGCTTGATGGTCGGCGTCATTCTGGTGGGGCTGGCCCGCTGCATTGCCATGGTGCTGGTGTGGAACGATTTGGCCAAGGGTGATTCGGAATATGCTGCCGGGCTTGTCGCATTTAATGCCATCTTCCAGATGCTTTTCTATTCGGTCTATGCGTATTTGTTCATCACCCTCCTTCCACCCGTGTTCGGCCTCAACGGGGCTATCGTCGAGGTTTCCATAGGCGAAATCGCCAAGACCGTGCTTATCTACTTGGGCATTCCGTTTCTCACCGGTTTCTTGACCCGCACCGTTCTTGCGCGTGCCAAAGGCAAAGAATGGTATCAGCAAAACTTTGTACCTAAGATTTCCAAGATCACTCCGTTTGCGCTGCTGTTCACGATTTTAGTCATGTTTTCGCTAAAAGGTGAGTACATCCTGCAACTACCCGTGGACGTTCTGCGAGTGGCAATTCCGCTTGGGATCTACTTTGCTCTGATGTTCTTCTTGACCTTTTTGATCGCCAAAAGGATGGGTGGCAACTATCAGCGTACGACCACGGTTTCCTTCACCGCAGCCAGCAACGACTTTGAGTTGGCCATTGCGGTGGCTGTGGCCGTGTTCGGTATTGGCTCGGAAGTGGCATTTGCGACGGTCATCGGTCCTTTGGTTGAAGTTCCCGTGCTCGTCAGCCCTGTCAATGCGGCTTTGAGGTTTCGCGAGAATTACTTTCCTTTTCAAGAGGAAAAAGCGTAAATTCTTTTGGAGGGCAGATGCCCCCATAAGACCGTCCGCGAAGGCCATGAGTTGTTGCGAAAGTTCACAACTGGTCCTGACATTCATTGGCCAAAATCGCAGGAAACTCGACGACTTTTTCGATGTACTGGTAATGAGTGCCTGAAGCAAATGAGGAGGTAACAAGCCATGTTTCGACCGTTTGGTTTTCATTTCGGTTCTTTTTATCGCGGCCCCTTTTCCATGATGGGAGGCTGGCGAGGACCTTGGGGCTGGTATCGCCCTTCCAAGGAAGAATGGCTGAAAATGCTGAATGAGTACAAGGAGGATTTACAAAAGGAGTTGGCCGAAATAGAGAAGGAAATCGCCAGAGTGGAAAAGGAAAAGTAGGAAGTCCGTTCTCCAGTCTTCTTTCAGAGGGTCCGAAAGCGTGAAATATTCATGAAGCGTTCCGGGTTGTTGGGTAGGTAAATGTCAATTGCCTTAACAAGGAGACCGCTCATGAAAAAGACTCTTGAACAGCTTCTCCAAACTTTGAGCAACAATTGTCCGGAGCTTGCCTTCGAGGTACGCTACTGGGATGGCGACCGAATCCGTTTTGGTAACACCCCTCCGGCGTTTGTCCTGACTTTTCGTACCATCGGGTCGGCCAGGCACACCCTGCAAAGCGGATCACTCGGCTTTGGCGAAGAATACATGGCCGGCAATATCACTGTCGATGGCGATTTTCAGCAACTCATGCGCTTGGGCACCACGGCACCATTCCGCCGTCTCAAGCTTTCACCCAAGACCAAGCTCGCCGTCCTCTTGCGACAATTCACCTCGCGCAATACTTCCAAGCAATCACCAAAAAACATCTCTCATCACTATAACCGCGGCAACGATTTTTATCGCTTGTGGCTGGACGACAGCATGACCTACCCCTGTGCATATATCCGGTCCGAGGCCGATAGTTTGGAGCAAGCGCAGCAGCAAAAATACGAACACATCTGTCGCAAACTGCAGCTAAAAAAGGGCGAAACGCTCATCGACATTGGCTGCGGCTGGGGCGGAATGCTCATCTATGCGGCCTGCCACTAGGGCGTGAAAGGCATCGGCTGCACCTTTTCCAAGGAGCAATTCGACTTTGCTAAAGAAAGAGTCGGGCAAGAAGGGCTGGAAAAGCAGGTGGATATCCTGCTGCAGGACTATCGCGCAGTGAAAGGGCAATTCGACAAGTTCGTCTCCATCGGTATGTTCGAGCATGTGGGTAAGAAGTTTATCCCGATTTTCATGGCCAAAGCGAGCACTCTGTTGAAGCACGGAGGGATCGGCCTTCTGCACACGATCGGCAAGGAACGGTTCAGTCGCGGCGATCCTTGGACGCTCAAATATATCTTCCCCGGCGGCTACATTCCCATACTCGATGAAATCGTCCGCGCCATGGGAGAGCAGGAGTTGGTGCCGGTCGAGGTAGAAAATCTGCGCCTGCACTATGCGTGGACGCTGGATGAATGGAGCAAGCGATACGAGGCCAACGTCGAGGAAGTAGAAAGCAGGTTTGATCCTTCCTTCGTGCGCATGTGGCGCATGTTCCTCAACGGCAGCGCCATGGGCTTTCGTTATGGAGATCTGCGGCTGTAGCAAATTACCTTTACCAACGGGATCAATAACGCGCTGCCTTGGACGCGGGAGCATTTGTACAAGCCGGAGCCGTCCTATCTCGAAACCGAAACTTAGTTCGAAAGCCCATAGGTTGACTCAAATTCTGTTTTGAGCCCACCAAAGGTAGTTCTGACCGCGGCGATTGCTTGCTCCGGAGATTGCCCTTGCTGCAAATAGTTTCTGATGAATTGCCGCTCCTGAACTGCGGTATCACAGGTGCAGGTGTCGAGAGGTAGCTCACCGCATGAGCCGCATGAGCAGACAAATTTGGCGGCAATGGCCTGGACTCTTGCTTCCAAGGCCGGATCGGCGCTTCCTGCGCTCCTCGCGGAGGCCCTGTCGGGTGCGCTGGGAGAAAACAGCAATTTAAAGCCCGCGATGCACAATACTCCGCCGATGAATAGCACAACCATCACCACTGCGGGATTCCAAAGACGCTTTGAGCCAACCTCGTTGCGCCTTTTCTTCTTTTCCGTCCTCTTGCTTTGGGACGCAAGAGCCTGGGGTTGATTCGTTATGTCAGCGTAGCAGCAGGGACAAAAATTGGAGCCATAGGGAACATAAGAATCGCACCATGGGCAAATTCCTTCGGACTGAACGTTTTTAGGATGTGCGAACGCTGTTCCGCAGTTGACGCAGAAGCGAGCTTCCGTTTTATTTTCTGTGCCGCAATTTTTACAGACCATCGTGCTCTCCTTTCTTGCGACCGCGAGAAATCGGAAAGTCAGTTGAATTATTCATAGCCGGACGGAAGGCACAGAGAAGCGCATATTAACTTATCCCTTCATTAGGTGCTCATAACCGGGCATTTTCTGGCTGGTGCTCGTTGCTTGCACTATTGCATTAGGGGTTGTGCCTTCCAGTCCAGCCGGTTCTGTTACATGTCTATTGATGACCGTTGTGGCCACTACCGGTTTCTTTGGTAGTGTCCGCCGTCAAAAAATGAAACTGCGCCTCGTTTTCCATCATACCGTTTCCTTAATCAGGAACTACCGCAGGTTCCTGGCGGATTAGCTTCTGCGAATAAAGACGCTTCCATCTGGCCTTTCTTTAATTTCCTCGTAACGACCGGTCTCAATATCGACCTCTTGCCGAGGATACACCGTCGATTTGCCGAGATAAGTCGTTGCGATGACAAGATCATCCTTGATCTCAACGCAATCGAATAGGTCGTTCAGCTCTCGGACGTATCCTGTCTCCCGGACAATTATTCTAATTGCCATATCAGACTCCTTTCGAGCAATAGGTCTCATCAAATAATTCGCAATGATACCTGAAGATTCTGATTGCTGAGGGTAAGGATATTACTCTTCTGTTTCAAGGCCGATGTGACGGTGTTAAGGACCGACAATTCGAGCTTTCTACGTTGACGAACAACCAGAGCAGAGTTGTTTACTCGGCCATTAGTGATGATTTTAAGATTCCAAGCTTCCTATAGTATTACCACAGAAATAAAACTTTCTTGGATTGTTCAGGATGATGCTCTCTAACCGCAAAGCCCGCTAAGAAGGCGCAGAGAACGCCATGACGATTAGATTGCAGTGCAGTGTTTATCTGTTTTCACGGTCGAGCATGAGTATCCTTTGCGAGCTTTGCGCCTCCTCTGGGCACTTTGCGGTTACCAAGAAGGTTCCTATTTCCGTCATTATCGAGCGTCCAGCAGGCATGGAAATTACTACGAAAATAACCAGGCAAAACCTACGGTAGGCTTCGATTCCGATGGACGGAAATATGGAGCAAATCTTTTGGTCAGCAAAGAGCAGCCTCCGCAGGTTCAAAGTATTTTCATTATTATCGGGTGCCCAGCCGGACATGGAAATTACCACGGAAATTGAACTCTTCCTTAGCGGCCAACACCAAGTTGGAACAGGAGTTTTTTTATAACAAATGCGAATAAGCACTGTCATGCCGCAGGCATCTTCCCTGGTCCAATGAACGATCTCCCATAAGTAGATCGTGCCGCGACCAGGGAAGATACCTTCGGTATGACAGCCTCGGCCACCGCGAGTGAGGAAAGCGATTTCTGTCATTATCGAGCGGCCCGCCAGCCAGGGAAATTACTTTGGAAAACTATCAATCCCGCGAAGATTTTCTCAACCGCCAATTCGCGCGAATGAACACTAATTTTGCATTGGCGTTTATTAGCGTCCATTTGCGGCTGATAGCTTTGGTTGCGGCAAATCGTCGCGCTATGCAATGGACTATCACCTAACCAGGGAGGTATATTCGGTTGTCTCCTGGCTCGACAGACGATCCAGCAAAGATATGGAAAGAGAAAGGCATAGGGAAACCAAGTCATCTTTGGCGCTCTTAACTTCTAACTTGCCTCCATGTGAACGAATGACGGACAATGCCAGCGAAAAAGCGTATCCTTGTCGTGGATTGCCATACAAGTCAAGCGGATTCCATTTCCTTGATTCACCTCCGTGCGAGGATTCATGCAACTCAAAATTGAGCAGTGCAAGGTTTGATTTCCTTTGTATCTTGATCAATAACTCCAAAGCATTTTCCCGTGTAATCATCGATTGGCAGAGAATGGTAACCGCGAATTGCATCCGCTCTACATCGAGGAGCAAATCGGGAAGCGAGTCTTCTTGGACAACTTTAATTTGTACTTTGTCGCTTCTGAGAGTCACTGTAGCTATGCTTTTTTGAACCAGCTTGAAGAGGCCAAACTCTTTCTTAGTATATGCCGAAGGTAAGGCGAGCTCATGAATATTGCTCAAATGTGAGCCAAGATGTTCCAGTCCATCAACAAGCATTTGTAGAGAAAGCGTATCACCTTCGGAACGGGAGCTACTCCATTGTAGTGCCTTGGCAAGCCCCAAGCAAGCCTGATAGTCGATCATGACTTCGGAATTAACGGTATCCAGCACGGTGGAAATGCTTTCCAGAGTAGCCAAGCGCGCTTTCTCCGCTTCTGCATTTCTTAGCTTCTCGGAGAGGCTGCCGGCAATTCCGCCGACCAGCCAGAGCAAAGCGATATCGGTGAAATTATCTACCGTCGCGGCAAGAGTATCAGGCCAGTGCATGATGCCGTGCGGGAGATAGATCAAGGTGACGAAAATGGATGTTAAATAGGTATACCGTCTTCCGCCAAACAAGGCCGCCAACAGCACCGGGAAAAAATACATCCGCCTTAGGATTATGTGCAGCGGGAGCCAAAAGCCCTGCATATTTTCGGTGGCTATGTAATGGAATAGGCTGATGAGCAGGGAGCTGGAGATAATTATCAGCGGGACGGAGGCCTTGTTAACCCCATCTGTTCGTTTGAAAAAGATGCTCCCTTTCATATCCTTCCAAGGCCTTCCATAAGAGATCGGATTCCCGGAACTGGCATTCTCTCAAAGCGGCTTCTCGCCATTTGCTGTGGACCTGACTTCTCAACCTGGGAGGTTCCTCAAGGTAGTAACGGAGCGTTCTCGGTTCTGTTCGGTCTTTGAGGGTAACCTCCACAGGTTTTGGGTATTCTAATGCTGATCATCCGAATGGTCATGATCGTGAGTATGCTCGTGCGGCTTTTCCTGATGGCTCTGTTCCGGCGCTTTCTCTTCATCGGAAGTCCCGCTTTGCGCTTTTTCCTCGGGTTGGTCGCTTTCATGGTGATGCGCTGCTCCTTCGCCATGCTCATGTTCTTGGGATTGCAATAACTTGCTAACGGGAGCGACCGCGACGCCATGAGTGTAAACCATTTCGCCGCCAAGGTATCCGCTGTATATCATGACACCAAAGCCGGCGATGCCGATGAGGAGATGGAGTTTTTCCAATCTCGCCAGAAAGCGGCTCGGCAGCAGCAAGCGCCAAAGGGCAAGGAGAAGGATGACCCCTAAAATGACATAACCCAGCGTTTCGTGGGTCTCCATGATCTGGTGCGCATTATCATTGTGGGCCACACGGCTTGCCGCCAACAGTCCGGTGATGAAACTGAACATCACCGACAAAGCGGCTAAATACAAGTTCCAAGTGGCTGCCGCCTTTAGACTTTCTTTTTTTACCAAAGCGGCGAGAATCTTCAATAGCATGGCGGCAGCAAAAATGCCGATGGTAAAGTGCACGGCTATTGGATGCAATAAATAAATTTCCATTGTTTTTTTCTCCAATATCAAATCATAGAAGGAACTCTCTGCAGTGTCCCAATGCCTGGCGAGAATTTGTTATCGCTTACCTTTTTGCCTCTCTGATGATACCGGAAACAGGTCTCGTGCCAGCAACTGCGGTGTTGAAATGGGTGAGCCAACGGCTTGAAAATCCGATAAAAGCCAGCTCGCAAGTTTCTCGTGAAAGATAGAATAGCGTCCGTGTTGAAGAGTATTCTACACGTTTGTTGTCGACTATTCTTCTATGTGTCTTCCCCTATGAGACCATCAAAGGTGGCCCACTTTTTCGTGATCGCGCCGGAACTGCTTCCGGCGCGGGAGATGACCAGGGACTTTTGTCCTGCTCTTTCTTTTGCAAGCTTTGGGGGATTGCTATCCCCATTTATTTGGAAGCCGACTGACGGCTGACCGCTGACCACTGACCGCTGTGTTTCTCACCTCCTCTCCGATTGGCAGCATTTGGGCAGCTTGGCATGCGCCGCTTCATCCCGCTTGGTCTTGTTGGCATCATACCCTGCTGCTGCAATGGCCTTTTCGATTTTCTGTTGGTTTGTCTTTTCCGCGTCGAAATTGACATGGGCTATTTTTTCCTTGAGGTCCACCTTAACGGATTTGACTCCCTCCACCTTTTTCACCGCCGATTCCACTGTTTGTACACACGTCTCGCACTGAATCGTGGGGACCGAGATCATGGCGTGACCTTTCGGCGTCTCCTTTTTCTGGCCGTGACCGTGATCATGTTGGGCATAACCTGCAACCCCGAAAAGCACGAGTAAAGCTATAAGGTGTCTCATAGAACCTCCTTTGGTTTTAATTAAAGTGGCATCCGGATGCTGCCCAGTCTGCGACTGTGTAGCCCGGAGGTATGAAAATTTGGTTAAGCGAGACCGTGTTACCCACGCGGTCGGATCGGTTATTACGCAAATAGTTTTATCCTGAATCGTTTTGCCCTTCGTCATTGGCTGAATGACTCTTAGTTTTCCAAATATCTTCCTTCCGCCTTAGCCTTTTTTCTCATGCCGTGTGATTTCCACAGAAGATAAATCGCCGGGTAAACCAAAAGCTCCATGATGAACGAGGTAAAAAGCCCTCCCACCATCGGGGCGGCGATGCGTTTCATCACGTCGGCGCCGGTGCCCAGGCTCCACATGATGGGCATGAGGCCCATGGAAGCTGCCATCACAGTCATAATCTTGGGCCGGATGCGCTTGACGGCGCCATGGACAATGGCTTCCTTCAGATCGGCGAGAGTATTAAGTCTCCCTTTTTGCCTGTACTCCTCATGTGAAAGGTCGAGGAAGAGGAGCATGAAGACCCCAGTTTCAGCGTCCAGTCCCATGAGCGCGATCATGCCCACCCAGCCGGCGATGGAGATGTGATAGCCCAACGCCCACATGAGCCACACGGCTCCGACCACCGAAAAGGGGACGGCGAGCATTACCACGATGGCCTTGAATGCGGACTTTGTGTTCATGAACAACAGCACGAAGATGAGCAGGATGGTCACCGGCAGCACGATCTTGAGGCGTTCGGCCACGCGCTGCATGTTCTCGTACTGGCCGCTCCAGACCAGCGAATAGCCGGTGGGGAGCTCAACCATTTTTTTCACCATTTCCTTGGCGTCCGCAACATAGCCGCCCACGTCGCGCCCGGTGATGTCCACGTAGACGTAGCCGGCGAGCATGCCGTTCTCGTCGCGGATCATGGCGGGGCCGTAGTTCAGAGAAATGTCCGCCACCTCTTTGACCGGCACCTGCACGCCCTCCATGGTGGTCAGAAGCACGCGCTCGAGCTGATCCAGCTCCTGCCGGAGGTCGCGGGGATAGCGCACGTTAATGGTGTAGCGCTCGCGTCCCTCGATGGTGCTGGCAATGTTCTCTCCGCCCACTGCGCTCATGATGACCATTTGCAAGTCATCCACCGAAAGGCCAAAGCGCGCAAGCTGTTCCCGCTTGGGAGTAAAATCCACATAATATCCGCCTCCCACGCGCTCGGCAAAGATGCTCCGGGTTCCCTTGACTCCCCTCAGGGCATTTTCAATCTCGGCGCCGATGCGCTGGATTTCGCCCAGATCAGAGCCAAAGACCTTGATGCCGATCGGTGTCCGCACTCCCGTGGTGAGCATGTCGATTCGTCCCTTGATGGGCATGGTCCAGGCGTTGGTGTTGCCCGGGATTTGCATCGCCTCGTCCATCAATGTGATCAGCTCTTCATAGGATATTCGATCCGGCCAGATATGGCGCAGGAGTGCTTTGAGCGGCTCCGGCGCCCACGAGGAATACCAGCGTTTTTGTTCGCGCCATTCCTCCTTAGGCTTGAGGTGGACGGTGGTTTCCATCATGGAAAAGGGGGCAGGGTCGGTGGAGGTCTCCGCGCGGCCCGCTTTCCCGAATACCGTATGCACCTCGGGAAAAGTCATCAGAATGCGATCCTGCGCCAAGAGAAGATTTCGCGCCTCGGTGACGGAGATGCCGGGAAGCGTGGTCGGCATGTAGAGAATGGTGCCCTCATTGAGCGGCGGCATGAACTCGCTTCCCAGCTTAAAATAGACCGGGATGGTCGTTAGCACAATGAGAACGGCAGTGGCGATGGTCTTTTTGGGATTTTCCAACACCCAGCGGCAGGGGCGCTCGTACAGCCTAAAGAGCACCTTGCTGACCGGGTGCTGTTCCTCGGGGTAGTATTTTCCTACCGCAACTGTATTCACGATCTTGTTCAGCCACTTTGCTTTGATATGAAAAGGATCCACACGCGCGAAGAGCATGCGCACCGCTGGATCGAGGGTGACGGCCAGGATAGAGGCGAGGGCGATGGCTAGCGTTTTTGTCCAAGCCAACGGGGTAAAAAGCCGTCCTTCCTGGTCCACCAAAGTAAACACTGGGAGGAAGGAGACGGCGATCACCAGTAAAGAAAAGAACACAGAGGGTCCCACTTGCTTGAGAGCTTCTAACCGAACTTCATGGAAATCGCCGTGGCGACCTTCTTCGATCCAGACCTCGATTTTCTTGTAGGCGTTTTCCACTTCCACGATGGCGCCGTCAACCAGCACGCCGATGGAAATGGCAATGCCGGCCAGACTCATGATGTTGGAGGAGATCTTAAAGGCGTACATGGGAATGAAGGCCAGCACCACCGAAATGGGGATGGTGACGATGGGTACGATAGCCGATGGGACGTGCCAAAGGAAGAACAGGATCACCAGGGAGACGATGATCATCTCCATGATCAGCTCCTCTTTCAGGTTGTCGATGGATCGCTTGATCAGATCGGAGCGGTCGTAGGTGGTCACCAGCTCAACGCCTTCCGGCATAGAACTCTTGAGATCCGCGATCTTGGCTTTTACTCTTTCGATGACGTTGAAGGCATTCTCGCCGTGCCGCATGACCACGATGCCGCCCACCACGTCGCCCAGGCCGTTGAATTCCGCAAGACCGCGTCTGATCTGCGGCCCTAACGTCACGGTGGCGACATTCTCCAGCAGCACCGGTGTTCCGCCCATGGCCTTGACCACAACCTTGCGAAGGTCTTCAACGCTCTTGATGTATCCCTTGCCGCGCACCATGTATTCTTTGCCGGACCACTCGATGAGCCGGCCGCCCACTTCGTTGTTATTCTTTTTGATGGCATCAACCACGTCTATGAGGGACAAGTTATAGACAGGAAGGCGGTTTGGGTCGATGATCACTTGATACTGCTTCTCAAAGCCGCCGATGCTCGCCACTTCGGCCACACCGGGCACGCTTTGCAGCGCCAGCTTGAGGTACCAATCCTGGTATGTGCGAAGCTGCGCCTGATTGTGCTTGCCGCTTTTATCGACCAGCGCGTATTGGAACACCCAGCCGACGCCCGTGGCATCCGGGCCCAGCTCGGTTTTGACCCCTTGTGGAAGGTTGCCCTGTATCTTGGAGAGGTACTCCAGCACGCGGCTGCGCGCCCAGTAGATGTCGGTGCCGTCTTTAAAAATCACATAAACGTAGGAGAAGCCAAAGTCGCTGTAGCCACGGATGGCTTTGACCCTCGGAGCGCCCAGCAGGGCCGTGATGATGGGGTAAGTCACCTGATCTTCGATGATACCGGGACTGCGATCCCATCTGGTGTAAACGATCACCTGCGTGTCGCTAAGGTCCGGGATGGCGTCCAAAGGAATGTTGTTCAGAGAATAAGTCGCATAAGCGATGGCCGCGAGGGTCAGGAGGATCACCAGCATGCGGTTGTGCGCGGAGAAGTGAATGAGTTTTTCGATCATAACGAACTCCTAATGCTGGTGGGTGCCGGCAGCGGCTGCCGATTTGAGCGCGGCCTTGAGCGACGACTCGGAGTCGATGAGAAAGTTGGCCGAGGTTACCACGCGTTGGCCGGCCTCCAGTCCGGACCTCACCTCATAATAACCGTCTCCGGCGCGCGCGCCCAGCGTTACTTCGGTAGGAACGATCTTGTCGTTTTCCCATTCCACGAACACATAGTCCATAACGCCGGTGCGCATGACGGCGCTTTCGGGAACGGTCAGGCGCTCGCCGAGATCGTATGCAAGCTTGGCGTCGGCGTACATGCCGGGTTTCAGCAAAAGCCGGGGATTATCGATCTCGATGCGCGCTTTGATGGTTCGGGTTTCGGTTTGCAAAAAGGGATACAAAAAGCTGATGCGTCCGGGAAAAGTCTCTCCGGGCCAGTAGGAAAGCGTCAATTCAGCGGGCATGCCCACCTTCACGTACGGCAGGTCGGTCTCATAGATGTCGGCCTCGCCCCACACATGGGAAAGGTCGGCGATGGTGAGGAGCGGATCGTTCATCATGACGCGGTGACCTTGCAGCACCATCTTTTCGGTCACGTAGCCGGACACCGGCGAGTCGATGGTCATGGTCCGCTCAGCTTTTCCTGAGGCACGCAGGCGATCAATTTGCGCGTCGCTGATGTCGTAGAGCCGCAGCTTCTCCCTTGCTGATGCTTTCAGCGCCCTAAGACTACTCGAGACAGCAGTGTCAGAGGTTGTGGAGAGCTTTTGCAGCGCCTCTACAGATGAGAGGTATTCCTGCTGTACGGCGAATAGCTCGGGACTGTATATGGCCAACAACGGTTCTCCCTTTTTCACATATTGCCCGGTCTGGTTGACGTATAACCGCTCCACCCAGCCTTCCACTTTGATAGTTATTTGGAAGAGTCGGGTTTCGTCGGGCACAATGCGCGCCGAAGTACGGATTTCCTTGGCGACGTTTTTCATTTCCACCGTACCAAAGGTGAGGCCGATGAGTTCTTGCTTTTCTTTGGGAACCGTCACCGCCGCAAGTCCCGCAGGCGTCTCGATCTCTTCCGTTTCCGGCTCGAAGGGTACCATCTCCATGCCCATAGAATCCTTGCCGGGCCTGTCGCTAATCTCGTTCGGGTTCATAGTGGATCGGTACATAATTTTTTTTTCGTGCCCAGCGTGCTCGTCCTTAGTTGCCTCATCCATTTTCTGCGGTACCAGCTTCATGCCGCAGATGGGGCAATCCCCAGGTTTGTCCTGTACGATCTGCGGGTGCATGGGGCAGATGTAGATCTGCTTTCCTTTAGCGTCGTCGCCTTTTTGTTCGTGAGAATGAAAAACGAAAAAGTAACCTGCGCCGACAAGCGCGAGGATGAGAATTAATATTATCAAAAGTCGTTGGTTCATGTCAGTTGCTCCGTTTTCCCTGTGCAAATGAAATCATGTGTCTAATGTGCTTCTTAACCTTTCATTGACAATTGACCGTTGACTATTGAACATTGACTATTTCTTTCAAGAGCGAATAGTCAATGTTCAATTTTCAATGTTCAATGGTCAATGAAAAATTAATGAATCTTTTCTTGAATCTCAGATATGCGCAACCCCACGGCCTGCTCTAATTGTGCCTGGCTGGACATATAATTCATGACCGACATGTAGTAGTCCAGTCTGGCCATCAGCAGCATGCGATAGGCATCGATCAGCATGAGAAACTCGGTCTTGCCGGTTTGATAGGCGGCGATCGTGGATTGCAGCGTTTGTTCGGCTTGCGGAATGACCGTGTTTTTGTACAGCAGAACCAGATTCTGGTTCGTCTGCACTTTTACCAAAGCGTCCTGAACTTCGAAAAGCGCCATGTTCTTCATGTTATTGTATTCTTCCTCCGCCTTTCTTACCAGCACTTCGGTTTCCTCGGTTTTAGCGGTATATTTTCGACTCGACCAGAATGCCAATGGTATATTCACTCCCACCATCGCCGACCAAAAATCGTTGCCGGTATTCGCCATGTCCTTGTACATCACCCGGCCCAT
>DYKH01000533.1 GCA_020722685.1 Caldithrix sp.
CGATCCGACGGCAAGCCACTATCTCAAAATGATTCTGGACACGATTTTTGGGCCGGAGAATTTTCGTAACGAGATTATATGGAAACGAACGACAGCAAAAAGCCTGACGAGCCGACGGTTACCAACAAACCATGATGTCATTTTCTGTTACCAGGGAAGCGACAATGCTACCTGGAACAACGACGCAATGTTCATAGCTTATGATTCAGAAAACTTGCCGGATAAAACTGCACAAAAATATCACTACCGAGATGAAAATGGGCGTGTTTATCGTCTGGACAATTTAGTCAATCCCAACAGAAATCGCCCCAATTTAGAGTACGAATTTTTGGGGGTGAGACGAGTTTGGCGATGGACACAAGAACGTATGCAAGCTGCCTACGAAGCTGGATTAGTCATCCAAACCAAACCTGGTTCAGTTCCCCAATTAAAGCGCTATCTCGACGAACAACGTGGAATGCCACTGGATGATGTTTGGAGCGACATTCCCCCAATCAACTCCCAAGCCAAAGAACGCCTCGGCTACCCCACCCAAAAGCCGCTCGCCCTGCTCGAACGCATCATCGAAGCCAGCAGCAATCCCGGCGATTGGGTGCTTGATCCGTTCTGCGGGTGCGGGACGGCGGTCGCCGCCGCGCAGAAACTCGGGCGGCGCTGGATCGGCATCGACATCACCTTCCTCTCCATCTCGCTGCAACGCTCGCGCCTGCAAGAGATGTTCCCCGGCCTCAGCTTCCGCGTGCTTGGCCAGCCGGAGAGCGTCGCCGCTGCGCGCTACCTGGCGCAGCACGACCGCTTCCAGTTCGAGTGGTGGGCGCTCTCGCTGGTGGGCGCGCGCCCCTCGCAGCCGACGAGCGCGAAAACAGGCAAAAAAGGCGCAGATCGCGGCGTGGATGGCGTCATCAACTTTATGGACGATACCTCCGGCGCGGCGAAGCGGGTTCTCGTCCAGGTGAAGAGCGGCAAGGTCAGCGTCCGCGACGTGCGCGATCTGCGCGGCACGCTGGAACGGGAGAAAGCCGCCCTGGGAGTGCTGATTACGCTGGAAGCGCCCACCGAGCCGATGGAGACGGAGGCCGTCGAAGCGGGTTTCTATCATTCGCCGGGCTGGTACCAGAAGTACCCGCGCATGCAAATCCTCACGGTCGAGGCGCTGCTCGACGGCGCCAAACCGCAGATGCCGCCCGCGTGGGGCACGTTCAAACAGGCGGAGCGGGTGGCCGAGTCGGGAGCCATACAAGGGACACTGGAATTGTAGTCAATTTAACTGGTAAAAGCGTCCGGTTGTGAGTATAATAAGAGCAGCACACGTTGAAGCGATTTCGCACAAGAAGAATACAGCACTGAGGCATAGCAATGAAAGTGAACTGGCGAGATTACATTCATTCTGACCCTGAGATCCTGACAGGGAAACCAGTAGTCAAGGGGACACGCCTGGCGGTTGATTTTGTTCTGGGACTCTTTGCCGCTGGATGGACAGATCGGCAAGTCTTGGAGAGCTATCCAACGCTCACACCACGGGCACTACAGGCTATCTTCGCCTTTGCCGCAGAATGTATGCGTGAAGAAGCGCTCTACATGATGCCAACGCCGCTGTCTTCTAGCGCTGTTCCAGCATGATGAAGTTTCTTGCAGACGAGAACTTCCCAGTTCCCAGTATTCACCTGCTACGACGAGCCGGACACGATGTCGTAGCGATCATTACCGATGCGCCAGGAAGCGCGGACAAAGACATTTTGGTTCGAGCAGCCCACCAACAGCGGATCATTCTCACATTTGATCGTGACTTTGGTGAATTGATTTTCCGCTTCAAGGCAGATACGACCACAGGCATAGTATATTTTCGCCTTGAACCGGCGAATCCTGAGGAACCAGCCGAATTGTTATTGCAATGGCTAGACACACCGGGCATAACGCCGGACAAGCGTTTCAGTGTTATAGAACGGCGACAAATACGCCAACGCGAATTACCATAAATCCACACGATTGTCATCAAAGGAGCGAACACTATGGGACGACCAATTACCCTCTTTACCGGACAATGGGCA
>DYKH01000534.1 GCA_020722685.1 Caldithrix sp.
GTCCCGCCCTTGCGAAGCACCCTGTAAGGGCAGGGGGTATAGCGGGCCGAGAAGGCCACATTCCCAAACGGATCCGTCACCTGGCGCGAGGGGGCTGTGTGATCGGACAGGGAATAAGCCCAACTCGTTGTCTGTTCGATATAACTTTCTAGGGTGAAACCAGCCAACCGATTGGCTTACCATGAACGAATTTTGTTAGATCGTAGGCACGACCTTGCTCATAGTCTACAAGGTACACTTGGGGCGGAGAGACATTGACATCTCTCACTACGACGTAGCGGCTATCCAAAGACCAGATCGGCGGCCAAGCAAAGTAGGATAGGCCTGGCAGACAAGTATTAGTCACCTGCTTTGTTGCCACATCCAGGAACGCCAAGTACGTGGCAAACTCCAGGTGCTCCCCCGGACACAGGTTTGGTGTGGTTTCCAACCAGAACGCCAGCTTCTGCCCATCCGGTGACCAGTTGGCCGCGCCAATCCTGACATCCGTGAAATACTCCCCGAAACGAGTCCAGCGCTCCACCCGCCCTTCCCGGCTGACAACAAACCATTCCATGACGACATTTTCGTTTTCTATGGGATACATCAGCGAAACTGCAAACTGCCGGGCATCGGGTGACCAGAGAGGATAAGACCCCGCATCTCCATTAACTTTCGCCAGAACGGAATTGGATTGGCGATTCCACAGGACTATGGAAAAGTCAGGGAGCCAGTCCGGGTAAATCACCAAGTTGAGAGACGGGTCATACACTACATCGCTGTAATTGAAATTCATACTGCCGGCAGGCCCCGAATACGAGAGCTGTAGATCCGGATAATCTGAAGCCAATTCGACCTGCTCCCCGTTGAACGGGTTGATGACCACCATTGGGTAAGCTTTTACTGATGAATGCTCTTCCGGATTTTCAAACAAAGCGACAAAAATCAGGCGCTGATTGTCCAGCCAAAGGTGGTCACCAAAGTCAACCAGACGCATACCCAGTGGAACCTTTTTCTGCTGCCCCCAATCGGCCGATTCGACGATCAACCACTGACCCGTGGGAGAATCGTCCGAGAACTGGCAATATGCCAACCATTCGCCATTCGGCGAGGTCGAAAGGCAGCCAAAATCAATGTCCGGGATATCTTCAGACTGCAACTGTGGGTCGAAGCGCAGCAGTTGCGGAGGATCTCCCCCGACCAGCAAAGCGCCGCCGAGTTTCACGTCCGCTGGCAGGCTGGAGATTATTTCGAACGGCTGGAATTTCAGGATGTCCTCGGGCGGCAGGACAAAGGTGGATTCCGCTGTCGGAGAAGGATCGAACGTTGGTGTAGATATGGGTGTCAACGGGGTCCTAATGGTTGTGGCCGTTGGGCTGGTGACGGTGACAGGTGGGTTTGTTGTACCTGCAAAGGACGAACAGCCTCCCATAAGCATAGCTGCTGCCAGGAGCAGGGAATATGTCCTGAAATGAGTTTTAGGTTTTAGATTCACATCAGCCTCACGATCCCTTCCAATAACGCCTTTGGGTCAGGGTATAGATTACGAATGTGTCACCTAGTCCATACGCCTTGAAGAAGCGGTTTTCAGCCAGTCCTTCTGCCCATTCCGGACGAGTACCGATAAGAGCTTCTGCTTCTCGAAATTTTTCAGGATAGTCACCATATTTAATCATGCTTATGTTGCCCCAGTCCATCGGGGCGGTGTAAACCAGGCCAACATTAGGCACGTATTCTCTTACCCCTTCTCCATCTCTCCATGATCCGGGGTTGAGAAAGCCCTCTTCGAAATTTGCATTGCTGTAAACATCCTTATTTATCCACACACCAGCAATGGTCTGCACATCAGCATCTGGGGACAGTAGCAGGCCTTCTCTACCTCGAAATAAACCTCTACGTCCAATGAAACTGAAAATGTCATTAGCTGATCGCGATTCGCACGTGTTCTCGGACCAGTAAGAACAATGAGCATAAAAAACTCTGATAACGGTCTCCTGTTGGATGGAAAATTCAATGGTGTTAGCCCCTCTCTCGCCTTGACCTTGACCATTGAATTCC
>DYKH01000535.1 GCA_020722685.1 Caldithrix sp.
ACGGCACCGAGCTCAGCCGCGCCGCCGAAGGCGGCGTCGGCTGGAGCGAGTTGTTAGGACGTTTGTTTCTTGGCCTTCTTTACCCTATACCTGGCTTTAGGTTCATGGATAGCAGGCAGTTCATCAAGCCATGACAAATTTCTCCCGATGACCAGCTCTCTCATTGTAGCGTGATGGGTGTTTTTCATCGGAATCAAACGCATCTGAAACCCATGCCTGCGTGCCATTTCCTTTACTTCTTCTGCTTCATCATACGTCAACAGAAAATCGCCCACAAGTGACTCGCATATCGTAAAGAGATATTCATGATCGATCTGATGATGTTTGTAAAGACGTTTGCCCGCCTTCTTTCCCCCGGCGGTATAGGGAGGATCTACGAAATAGGTGACATCTTCACGGCTAGAGAATTCCCTCATCACCTTCAAACCATCATCGCACCGGAAATCGATCCTGCTCACAATATAATTGAGGTTAATCAGCCGCTGAGCAAGCGTTTTGGGATACCATCGAGAGCCGATTCCTTTTCCGTTCTCTCCATGCCTTATGAAACGAGAACCCTCAGCGAGTATTCCTCCATGCAACGTTCGGTTCCTAAGAATTGTCTGAAACGCTTTCTCTCTTTTTGTCGTGGGGGTTTTCTGGAGTTCTTCTTCGACGGCTTCTCTTGTTATCGGGAATGTCAAGATTCGATTGGCTAACCATTCCGCATCACCGTTGACGATGGTTTCCCAGACTGCTGCCACCTCGTCATCCATTTCGACCATGACGACCTTTTCAACCAAATTCTCAAAGAGAGCAGTCAAGCTAATGATCCCGCCGCCGGCAAATGGTTCAACCAGGATACGCGGTCTGAATTTTAGACTTGCTATCCAACGTCGAAATGTCGGCACAAACCATGTCTTTCCGCCAGGATAGCGGAAAGGACTTCGTTGCGGGACCGACGCAACATTCACCGGATCGGGTAGAACTATTCCCTCAGAGTACTCAGAAAATAGCGGGAGTTGTCTCTGTACTGCCATGGTCAAAATGGCCTCTCAATGACTTGGTTGGTGGGAGGAGTCTCCAATTGCTCGTCAAGTTTTTCCTGAAGCAACATGATGAAATCTTCCATTCTTCCAGGCGATGGTGTGGTAATAGAAAGCAGAGCAGGCTCAAACTCGGTAAAAACCTCATCTACTTTCGTAAGATAGTATCGCCCCGGACTATGGCCCTCTTCCCCACGTAATTCCAGTTCGTAGATGAACCACGCAATATCCGCATCACTCTTCGGAACTCGTTTCAGGGTAGGCAGAGTGAAGAAGAAACTCTTGTTCAGCGCTACGGCGATTTTCTTTTTCCAACTGTGCAGGATTCCGCCTTTATAGACAAGCTGGGGTACGAGCCTCTTTCGAGAAGAGGAAAGGTAGTCAGGGCGGGGGTAGTTTGGCTCCTTAGACCAGTCCATAGAAGCTCTGGCTTGCGGATCGCTCATGTAGTACTCGAACGGTTCACGGACATTACCGGAAATGTAGACGGCCTGAATCTCTAGGGCGCCAAAATCGATCACCTTGCCGCTATCGTCATAGGCGACAAGCACCACGTCAATGTTTCCAGCAGACTTGCCATCAGCATCATTCAGACGTACCTCGGTCAGAGAAGTCCATCGTGTTCCTTCGTCAAAAAAGAAGAATGCGGCGTGATCAGCAATAATCCAGTCTTGGCGGAATCGGATGGGGCAAGTAATGACGGGGTCGTTCTCGTGATAGATACTGCATACGCCAAGGGGATTCTTCGCCTTGTCCTTTGTGCAGTTCGGCACTTTGTTGTTGAAGGGGCAGAGACGGCGAGAACGATAGCGTTTCGCCGTATCGGTTTGATCTGTTACCAAATGACCGAAGACCTCTGCTAATGGCTGTCCACTATGAGTCATGAATCTCCTCACTAACGTCCTAACGGCGCGCTTCACCTGCGCCGCGAAGCGCAGCGGAGCGGCGTCAGGTGCAACACCCCCTGGCCGGCGGGGCCGGCCTTCCTACCGGATGAAACAGTAGCGCAAT
>DYKH01000536.1 GCA_020722685.1 Caldithrix sp.
TAGCCGGACTTTCGCTATTCAGCGCGAAAAAGGGCTATTTTCATCATCTCAGCCACTGAAAACACCAATGATATTGGGGTTTTGGAGTTGAAAAAGGTGTTGGCTACAGACCTGCCCCCTTTCGGCGCTTTTGAAAATCGGATATTGTGGCGTCATGTATTTGAAATGCCACAAGCGGATCAAGGATGGAAAAGCGCACCGGTATTGGAGTGTTGCCGAGCATGTGACAGGAAGCGGCGGGAAGCGGTTTGAAAAACACGTGCTGTATCTGGGCGAGATCAGTGATGCACAACAGAGTTCCTGGGCGCGGCGTATTGCGGTATTCGACGAAGGCAGTGGTGCGGTGCGCCAGATGTCGCTTTTCCCATCGGATCGTGCGGCGGAAGCATCCCTGATCACGGAAGGGGTTGGCATCAAGCTGGACGGATTCTCTTTGCGGCGCCCACGTCAGTGGGGCGGTTGCTGGGCAGTGTGCCAACTGTGGGATATACTCGAGCTGGACAGCTTCTGGAAACCATGGATACCTGCGTCACGCAAAGGCACTTCGTGGCTGGACGTTCTGAAAGTGCTTTGCGCAAACCGACTGATTGATCCCTCCAGCGAATGGCGTGTGCATCGCGAGTGGTTTGGTCAATCGGCCATGGCCGATCTGCTTGGCTGCGGGGCGGAAGTGTCGGCGAAGGACACGCTTTACCGGGGTCTCGACAAGGCGTTCCCACACAAGGAGGCACTGTTCCAATTCCTGAGGAAACGATGGGTAGATATGTTCAACACATCCTTTGACGTGCTGCTCTATGATTTGACGAGCACCTATTTTGAGAGTGATCCACCGTTCCCGCAAGGCGACAAGCGGCGGCACGGTTACAGTCGAGATCATCGCCCCGATTGCGTGCAGGTGGTAGTTGCGCTGGTAGTGACGTCCGAGGGATTTCCCGTCGCATATGAAGTCATGCCAGGCAACACGGCGGACTGCAACACGTTACGCGCCTTCCTCGATAAGATCGAAGAGCTTTATGGCAAAGCCAGACGTATCTGGCTAATGGACCGAGGTATTCCAACGGAGGCCACGCTCGAAGAACTCCGATCCCGTGGCGGCATGTATGTTGTCGGCACGCCCAAGGGGCGGCTAACAAAACTGGAGAATGCCTTGGCCAAAAAGCCCTGGCAGCAGGTGAGGAAAAGTGTGCGCGTGAAACTCCTGCCCACAGAAAAGGAAGTCATCGTGTTCGTCGAAAGCGGCAAGAGAGTCTGCAAAGAACGAGCCATGCGCCGACGCCGTATGAAAAAAATGCTGAAACGACTGGCCACGCTGGCGGACAAGCCCATCGCCTATGAGATTTTGCTCCAAAAGATCGGAGCCGCCCGGGAAGAGGCTGGCCGCGATGCGCGCTTTATCGCGATCTCATTGCCCTCACTTCCCAAGAACGGCGGTTCCAAAACACTTGTTACTTTCTCGTATCATATCGACCGGGACACCCTGCGCAAAGGGCGCCGCCGTGAAGGCCGCTACCTCCTGCGCTCCAACCTCACCCAAAGAGATCCTGGAGATCTGTGGGAGTTCTATCTCAAACTCGTCGAGGTTGAGGCGGCGTTCAGAACACTGAAAGGCGATCTGGAAATCCATCCCATTTTTCACCAGAATATGGACAGGATCGAAGGCCACATCTTCGTGGCCTTCATGGCCTACTGCCTGCATGTGACCCTTAAAACGCTCCTCGCGACCCATGCGCCGGGCCTGACACCCCGCCAGGCCCTGGAAAAACTCTCCGCCATTCAGATGCTCGACGTCCACTTCCCAACCACCGACGGTCGCGAACTGGTCTTCTCTCGTTATACAAAACCTGAACCCGATCAGCAGCTCATCATCAATGTCCTGAAATGGAAATTACCGCCTCAATCCCCACCGAAAATAACAGCAGCCGGAAAGGTCGAAATACCATAGTGGCTACAGACTTTCAGGAAGGTCGCGTTGATTTTCAATGACTTACATCATTTTTTGCCGCGAATAGCGAAAGTCCGG
>DYKH01000537.1 GCA_020722685.1 Caldithrix sp.
CGTAAGACGCTCGGTGCCGTCGGCGTCGCCGAAGACGAAAACTGCTCCGTCCGCATCTTGTCACAAAAGCACCTTCTCGAAAAATTGCAACGCGCCGGCCCCAATGACAAATGGGGCCTGTACATCCGCGCACCTGAAATCTACTTCGAAATACTTGAAGTCGCCAAGGATAAACTCGTCCCTTTATCACAGGTCGCAAACATACGCCGCGGTGTCACAACCGGCATCAACGAATTCTTCTATCTAAAGCAAGTCCCTGACAAGAAACCAAGCAAGGGAAAATTGTACGTTCGCAACGAAAGAGGATGGGAAGGTGAAATCGAATCGACCTACCTGAAGAAAGCAATCGTAAGCCCCAAAGAAGCACAAACCATCTCGATAAACCGGGATCAACTCGAAAACTATATGTTCGTGTGCAATGAATCGAAAAGCGACCTCCGTAAGAAAGGGCACCTCGCTGCTTTGGCATACATTGAGAACGGTGAAAAACAAAAAACTGAGAAAACCAAGAACACCCAGGGCGGCGTACCTTGGCCCGAGGTCTCCAGTGTGAAAAACAGACAATTCTGGTATGGCTTGGGCTCATGGATACCGGGCAATATCCTGGTCCAGATGATAAATAACGATCGCTTCCTCGCGTTCCACAACAAAGACAATGTATGTGTGGATCATAACCTCTTCGAAATCACCTGCCCACCGGCACGTCTTAGGAGTCTTCTGTCGCTGACAAACAGTACTCTATTCGCCTTGTTTCGTGAGGTTCATTCCAGAGTAAATCTTGGAGATGGAGCCACCAAGACCGAAGGCATTGATTGGCAGAACATGCCAATACCCGATATTTCTTCCATCCCTTCCCTGAACACACTCCCCGACCCAACGTCTTGGGACAGAGAAATCAAATCAATCGACCAAGAGACAAGAATGAAAGACCGCCGTCAACTTGACGCCGCTGTTCTTGAGGCCATCGGTCTCAACCCCGATTACTACCTGCCCCGCATTTACGACGGCCTTGTACAACTCATCACCGAACGCCTGCAACTCCCAAAGATGCGCAAGAAAGCCCGCAAGCAAAGAGCCGCCCTCCCAATCGACGAAATAAAGTCAACACTGACCCAGGAAATTCTCCCTAACGGCCTTCGTAAGATCGACAGTTTCATCCAAACGCGCGCCCTGTTCGAGCATGTCCCAACCACCGGCAAGCCGCTCCTCCTTGGCGACCTCCTCTTTGACAAGCAGGAAATTTTGGACGAAGAGGGCGCGCTTGTTGTCACCGTTCAAGGTTCTTACGCGGGCAGATTCGTCGTTCACCAGTACACCCCCGGCAACAACTCCGTTCTCATCCCCAAACTCGACAACCCCAACGCACCGATACAAGCCCGCCACGCGCTTCAGGACTATGAACTCTACATAAACAAAACGCGCGAACAGATATATGCCCGCGCTTTCGAAATGACAATCGATGCTTCTGTCGCCGACCGCATCGCCGACGAACTCTTGGCCGAAAACGGCTACTATCCCGTCCGCCATTTCCCCAAAAAGCCCCGCCGCAAACCGTGAGAATCCGATACCATGAACGCCCCAGCCCACCATGCTCTCCTCAACTCGACGCAACAGACCCAAGCCCGCCTGCAAGTCCACGCCTTTTCAGCTGAACAAGAACGTCCCGCCCGTCCGCCCCACTACCCTGGGAGCAAAAACTCGTGAGTGCATATGACTTCACGCTGGAGGTTCTAAAACTACTCGTCCCACTCGCCTCAGTGGCAACTGGTATCATAGCTCTGGTACTTTCCTACAAACTGCGAACTCAGCCATACCAACACAGTCTCTATGAAAAACAGTTGGATGCTTACTCGGAACTTTTCCCCTCATTGTTACAAGTCACCGCAGAGTGCTCCTTTCTCGTAACGGAGCAATGCCAAGACGCACTAGACTCCAAGCTCTGGCTCGAGGATTACGAGAAGCTCGCCGACGCCATGATCGACTTCCGAAGGCACATGGTCAAACATG
>DYKH01000134.1 GCA_020722685.1 Caldithrix sp.
CAAATAGAATCTGAAAAGATAAGCTTCCCCATACCCGGCCCACTTCGCGCAGGCCGTCAGGTCGGCCTTGGCGGACCACCAGGTCCGCCTTGGCAGTCCGAAGCATGTCTCAAATCCACTCTATCTAATGCCTCGAAAAGCCGCCGATAAGACTTGGCGAACAACATCCAATGGCTCAACGAGGCACATTGGGAGGGTTTGGAAAGATCGAAAATCTTAGTTTATCCTTTGGGCATCATAGACACGCCCCCATTTTTGCATTTTGATTTGTCAGTTTGCATTTTGCTATTTGAATTTTTCATTACCTTCATCAGGAATGCTTTTGGCCTTTCTTCGCCAATAGGTACGCGTTTGCCGGATGAACCTAATTTTTTGTTTGAATGAAGCGAGAAATTTTGCCAAAGATTTGATTAAATAGAGTGAGAAGATACAAAAAAGGCTGGAAGTTTGGAGCCAAACGCCAAAGGCCAGATGCCAAGCGCCACACGCCAAACGCCAGACGCCTTGTTACCAAGCAATGGTCATGGATTAGTGAGCCTTGGTACTCCTTCTCCAAGCTTTGGTACTCTTTGCCCAAGCCTTGGTATTCTTTGAAAAGGCCTTGGTATTCTTTGCGCAAGCCTTGGTACTCTTTGCAAAAGCCTTGGTACTCTTTGACCATATCATGGTACTCGAGTATATGCCATGATACTCTTTCCGCATGGCATGCTACACCTTTGCCGAGCCATGGAATAAGAGTACAAAGCCTTGGGACTCTGACCAAGGCCGGGTATTTGAGTACATGCCTTGAAACTCTTTGCACAAGTTTGTAGGGTGATGATTCTATCCCATGTCACGGTTCAAAAGATTCAAGTCTACCTTCAGGAAATCGGTATCATTCATAGAAAAACAAGATTCTTTTATCCCCAATGCAACGGCAAGATCGAAAGATTTTTCCAAACCTGTAAAAACGAAGCAACGCGAAAGCAAAGTTACATTAACTTGGAGGATCTCGAAAAGCAAATAGCTGCGCACATTACACACTACAATCAGCGCCGGCTGCATTCTAGCTTGGGCTATGTCACGCCACTGGATATGCTTGAAGGCCGCCAACAAACCATTTTCGCCCGGCGGCAGGAAAAACTGAAAATGGCGCGTGAAAAACAGCTAAGACAAAGGCAGCAGGATGAATCAGCAATTGATTCTTCTATTGCCCTAACCCGGACAAGCCGGAGCCAAAAATGGATAATAGGTCAAACTTAAATTCGCTTTCGCCTATCTTAACGCAGAGAACGCCGAGGGCGCAGAGTTACGCAAAGGTTTACTCATGCTATGAAACTTTCCTCTGCGGTCTCAGCGGCCTCTGCGTTGAGTTTTTAACATTTGCCAGATTTGGCTAGATGTTTACAATTAAGCTACTAACCCATAATGCATAACGAAAGAAAAAACGCTTCGACAACGCTTTTTGCAGCGTCATTATCGTAGCCTGTCACAAAGAAAATCCATGATTGGTTTCGGCCTGTGTAGAATGCGGTCAATTGTTCTGTCTCATCACAAATCGCCGTCATCAATCCGTCTCTTTGCTTCGTTGCGGTAAAGCGGCCGGTATTGTCAAAATCAATTCCGTCTGATCGATCAACTGAATCGCAATTGCCCGACGCTCCCTGATACCCCACCGCGCCGAGCAAACGATCAATCTCACTGGTCGTCGCTGCGTAATCGAAAATCGCCAACAAATGAACGCCACCGTTCGCCGAAATTTCCACGCCAGGGAAAAGAGGTAGCGGACGGAATCCATTGGGCAAAGGAGATTCCTGCTGCATGAGATCATATTCATGCTTGAGAGCATCGATCCATCTGCTGGAATTGTGATCGGTAATTGCGAGACAATCAATGCCAGCCTTCATGTAATCCAACAGCCATTCCCGTGGCGTTCTTTGTTTCAGGCGTTGTTGATCTTTTCCTCCACCATAGCTGTCTGACGTCGGCGTGTGCGAGTGGAAATCGAACTTCCACCACTTTAATCCAGGTATATCGTCGCGGTCAATCATGGCAAACTGTCTCTCTCAAAGGCGCAATGAGCTGCAAAAGCATCAATAAGGCTTCAGACCCAATGGATTAGCGTTCCCGATCGCTTAGACCCGCTTGAGTTTATCAAGAATCTGCCATTTTCGCAGGTGAAAATTCAAGGCTTAGAAACGCATTTCCATGCCGAGATTGATTAGTCGCTTTTGATAGTAAAAGCTTGCCCAAGGGGACTCGTTTTTGTACCAAGCGATACGGAGCATCAAAGTGAGGAATGAGGTGAAATCACGGGAAAGATCAAGGACGGCAAAATTGCTTTCTTCCTTTTCCGTATCAAGCTCTAACAGCCAAAAAGGGAGCAAAGCGTCAAGGTAGGATTTCTTCTGGATCGTCCCATAGCCGCGGAACAAAATTCCCGCGAGCTTCTTGGCGAACATAAATGTGAATTGGTGCTTGTCAAAGTCAAAGCCGTAGCTATTGGAACGGTAGGTTTCAAAGTTGTAGGAGAGGTTCAATAGAATGCCCTCAACCAGCCAATCGGCGCGTAGGGAGTAAAGCCCGAGACGATCATTCTGTTTTTCCGTGCTTGGCAACCAGCTTCGTCGGTCTTGCGTAGGTCGGTATGCCTGTCGATTCAAGTGCAATCGGCCCAAGGAAACCTGCGGCGAAAGCGTGAGACCGCGAGCGACAGGAAGACCGATTTGCGCATAATAGAGCGGGCCGGAGTAATCATAGTAATCGCTCTGGGCATAATCCAAGCCTTCCAAACGGCAGCCGGTCTGCAGAGTGATATCCTTCGGTAAAGCAATTTGCACCATCGGGGTCAAGTGCCCCCAAGCGTAGTCGGCTTCTTTGCCAAGAAAAATCTTTAGCCGTCCTCCCCCGTGCAGGCCGATCTCAGCGCTCGGAAAAAGCTTGAACGTTGCTTTGCCGTTCGCTTCATTGACCAGCTTGTTCTCGCTGGCATATTGCCAGTAGAGTTGCAGACCGCTGTGGTAGGAAAAGTTAAGTGAAGAAAGCTTCCCGTATCGATGGCCCCGCGAGTCAAAGATAAAACGTAAGGAACGCGCCTCGTCGGGATGGCGGAGGGATTCTTCAACGTTGTTATCGGTTTCCCAGCCCAGTTGTAGGCGATTGGCAAAACGCCACGCCGATGCGCATTCGCTCTGGGCAAACGTTCCTTCTGCTCCCAGCAGAAAGATGGCGAATAGAGGCAACAAGCCAATTAGCGGCGCGCTGTTCATTTGGGGGTTCGTTCGATAGATTGTCGCAACTGCTTGGCTTGTTGATCGAAAGTTTTGACAACCGCCGCAATGCTATCCGCCGTAGCAATGAGTCTCTGCTTCTCTGCCTCCAAAACTTTGAGATAATCGTCTACGTCGTAGATAGGCAGAGATTGGAAATCGAAGGTCAAGAGCTGATCGGCGGCAGTCATGGCCGGGGCATTCCTACTTTCGGAAAAATCGTTGGTCGTTGCCGGCCCCCCCAATTTGGCCCTGTCATCGGTAGTCGGAGCGCCGGCAGCCGTGGTTTTTGTTGCAAAAGGCTCGTCCCGGTGATCGAAGAGACGGGTATCGTCCACCAATTCCGCCATTCGCTTGCGCAAGGTTGTCTCATCGCGGACCTTTTTGATGTGACCCTGCAATTCCTCCGCTTTCTCCCGGTATCGATCCTCCCGGTCGCGGTAAAAATCCGCCTTGGCCTCGATCTCTTTTGGCGTATCATCCCATTCGATTACCGGACTTGGCGGCTCAGCCGTATCGCCCACGACTTTTTCTGAGCTCTGCAACTGCTGCCGCTTTGCGTTCAGCAAACGCACTTCCTCCCCTATGCGGTTTTTTTCGATGCCGTCAATACTGGAATGATTGGCGACATATTTTAGCATTGAGTCCATGGCCGCAGTATAAAGCGATTCCAGTGTCGCTACAGCTTTGCTCCTTTGTCGATGCAGTTCCGCAGCCTGGGCGTCAAGTTTTTCCTGCTCTACGGCCAAACTTTGGGCGTCTCTTAGAAGTCCACCCAATCGCCTTTTGCCGAAATAGCCCAAATCGTCCTTTTGTTTGAGGCGGGAGATCAACACAGCTAAGGAATCCCCTTGTCTGGCGTTCTTTTCGCTGGCCCGTTTGATAGTCGCAAGCTGCCCGTCAATCGCTACTAATTGTCGTTCGGCAACCGCAATGGAGGTTTGCCCCATACCGGCGCTTGACGCGAACACGATAATGGAAACGGCAAAATGTAAAAGGTACTTTCGCAAGAGCATCACTCCCGACTTGGTGGTCTATCAAATTCTAACCCAAATTCTTCCAATTGGCCTGTCATATCAGGCCGTACTTTTCCAGCTTGTAATAGAGCGCACTGGTTTTGATTCCCAGCAAGCGCGCAGCCTGAGTTTTAATACCAGCGGCCTTGGCCATGGCTTTTTCAATGGCTTG
The DNA here is from genome assembly GCA_020722685.1 of Caldithrix sp. The sequence goes on from DYKH01000134.1 coordinate 4,437, forward strand.
CTTTTCCGTTTGGGCAAGTAACGAATTCAAATCCGAGCTATTCAGATCACGAGCAAGTTCCATCTCTCCTCCCGCCGCAATTGGCAAGTCCTCCGGCTGAATGTGATGATTCTCGGCCAGCACGGCAGCGCGTTCCAGTATGTTTTCCAGCTCTCGAATATTGCCTGGCCAGGAGTAGCGACACAAGAGGCGCATCGCTTCATCGGTCAGAACCATGCCGGCCCGTCCAATCTCTTTGCCGACTCGCTCCAAGAAATGTGTCGCCAAGATCGGAATGTCTTCTTTGCGCTCACGCAGGGGCGGCAAGTAGATCGGAATAATGTGCAGGCGGTAGTATAGGTCCTCGCGGAATTTCTCTTCCGCCACCAGCTTCTTCAGATCACGATTGGTCGCCGTCAAGATCCGCACATCCACGGTAAGCGTTTGCTCGCCGCCAACCCGCTCGAATTCGCGCTCTTGCAGAACTCGCAAAAGCTTCACTTGCGTGGCCGCCGGCAAATCACCGATCTCGTCTAAGAAAATGCTGCCCCCGTCTGCCAGCTCAAAGCGACCGTGTTTGCGCCGTACCGCGCCGGTAAAAGCTCCCTTCTCATGGCCAAACAGCTCGGATTCCAAAACGCCTTCCGCCAATGCCCCGCAGTTAACCCGGATAAACGGGCCTCCGCAACGAGCGCTCGCCCGGTGAATGGCGCGGGCAACCAATTCCTTGCCGGTGCCGCTCTCCCCATAAATGATAACCGAGGAATCCGTCTTGGCCACTTTGGCGATGGTGCTATACAACTCTTTCATCTTGGGCGATTCGCCGATGATTTCGCCAAAGTTGAAGCGGCCATCGATCTCTTCGCGCAAATAGACGTTCTCTTCCGCCAGGCGGTTGAGTTTTTCGTCTTGAGCGATCTTTTGCAATATCTTTTGTACTTTGAGGCGAAACTCGTCGTGCGAGAACGGCTTGGCTATAAAGTCCGCGGCACCTTGCTGCATGGCTTGCACTGCCAGATCGATGCTGCCATAGGCGGTGATGATCATAACCTCGGTGTTGGGCGAAAGCTGCTTGATTCGCTGCAAAACTTCCAGACCATTGAGTCCCGACATTCGATAATCGGTCACCACCAGCGCGTATTTCCCTCTGGCAAATAATTCTAATCCGCTCTGGCCGTTTTTAGCTTCCGTTACCGTCAGCCGCATCTTTTCCAGAATCTGCACCATGCCTTCGCGCATGGTGTCGTTATCCTCTATGACGAGGATGCTTTGCAAGGATGGGTCTCCTATAAAAACCAACGGTCAATGTTCAACGATCAATTGTCAATTGTCAACAGAAAATGTTGACAATTGAACGTTGAACATTGATCGTTGACTTTTGAAACACATGTTAACGACTATTGTAACTTCCCAAATTGCAGACAGAACAACCAACCGTAGGTGTTCCAACTCCGGTTTATATTCGCGAAAAAATACGGACCAAAGCCAAAGTAAGGTGTAGTAACAAAGGCTTGCACCTCCAAGGGCATTCCAATTTGTTCGAATGGCAGCACTGCGAATTTTTCATAGCCAATGGTCTTTCCATGTCGCCGGCCTTTAACGAGCCCAATACCAATGCCGGCAGAAACATAGCCCATCTCTCCATGAATGATGCTCAAGCCATATAAGAAGGAGTAATCCAATATATATTCAGCAGGACCCCAGACCATGTTGAAGTCGTAAACGTCGATAATCCTCAAGGAATATATCCAATTCCCCCGTTGGTAAGAGGCGATTGCTCCAAGATCCAGCGCCCCACTGCCAACCGTTTTGAAGATTCCTGGGCTAGTTCCAAGCCCAAGGCTGAATCGCACAAGACTTCTAGGCCTTCCGGCAATATTGCTTTGCGCATTACCCTCCACAGTGCTTATTCCAATCAGTGAGAAGGCGATCACTATGTAGGAAAAGCTGTTTCCGAACTTCCTTGGCATTTGCACAAAACTCCTTAGGTCACTGAGACCTCGGCTCATTCGATGTCCTCATCCGATTCATGTACCCGGATCCGACCGATCTCGACGATCCACAGTCTTTTTTCTATTGGTGACTGACTTTGAGCCTGCAGAAATTGTCTGATCGGTTGCTCCAAGAAAGCAAGACTCGGATTTTGCAGTACACGAATGACCGCAATTCCCCTTGTCGTAGAAGGCGAGAAGCGAGTGACATCGGCAAAATCCAAATCGAGCGTTACTAGACAGCGCTGCTCCGCGCAACATACATCGAAGAGACGGGAATCTGAACAACCAATGAGTCCTTGCTCGCGAACCGTTTGAACATCATGTCCGTACTCTTTGAATATCTGTCGAGTGCGAGTACCGAAATTTTCATCGAGCCAACTCAGGCTCTATCACAACGTAGCGCTCGAGTGACATTTCTGCGCCATAGGCGATAGCAGCCCGAATATCATCTTTTGCCAAATGTGGATATTCCACCAACACTTCCTCGATGCTCATGCCGCCGGCGAGGAAATCGAGAATAAGCGATACCCAAATTCTTGTCCCACGAATGCAGGGCTTGCCGAAGCATATCTTGGAGTCGACTGAAATTCTCTGAAGAAGTGGATTCATCGTTTCTCCTTATTCTCCACAACCAACTCAAGTGTTCAAGATGTGACAACACATCGATCATTCAATTAGTAGCCGAAATATCAGGGCAACTGATTTCCAATCCCAAACGCAACAAAGGAGGCCATCATCGAGAATCAGGTTTCCGCAATCGGCGGCAAACGAAGACGAAACCTAGTCCCATGCGGGCCTGACTCTTCCAAATCTATACTTCCACCATTTGATTCCAATAGATTTTTCACAACAGCCAAACCCAAACCCATGCCGTTCTCTTTGCTGCTATAAAAAGGCTCAAAAATGTGCTCTTGCATTTCCTTGGCGATGCCGGCACCCGTATCAGAAACATCGATCAGTATTTGATTCTCCCGGTTGACCGCAAGCGCATGTAGCGAGCCGCCGTTCGGCATTGCTTGAATGGCATTGAGCGCCAGATTCAGAAAAACCTGTTTCAGATGCTGTGGATCCACAAAAGCGGTTGCGTGACCCGAAAATGCTATTTGAATACCATTACTGTGAGCCTGATGAGTTACCAGATCCATTGCCTCACGCCAGCAATCCTCAACACTGCTGGCCTCCCGTTTCGGGGCTACCGGCTTGGCGTAGTCTAAAAAGCTCTGGATCAAAGTCTTTAGGTTTTTGCTTTCTTTTAGAATTTTCTCCGCCTTGGCGCGTAGTTGCGGGTCTGCAAGCTCGTCCCGCAACAAACCGGCGAATAATTCAATTCCGCCCACGGGATTGCGAATTTCGTGAGCGATGCCGGCCAGCATGGCCCTTTGCTGTTCATCGCGCTGCAAGATCGCCTTTCGCATCTCCTCCATGGTTTGGGCCAAAAAAGCCATTTCATCTTTGCCTCGGGCGATAATGCTCTGATCCATGATTCCATGCCCGATTTTGCGAGCGCAGGCCTGCAGCTTCAAGAGCGGTGCCGTCAATTGGTGCGACGCCAATACAGCGAGCACAAATGACAACACCAACGAAACGAATCCAATTTGTAACAAGTTCGCTTGGATAGCACGAATGGTTTGTAAAGATTCGGCGCTCCCTTCCACCGCGATGATACCGACCGTCTGATCTTTCAACCGCAGCGGCGCGTAGCCAGATTTATATAGCTTGCCGTCATATCCGGCAAAAAGAATCGAGCTTGCCGTACGTCCTTGCAAAACCGCTTCAATCTCTATCTTGTCGAAATCCTGGCGCAGGTACCGTGAGCCGATTACAGAGGCAGCTTGAGTATCCAACCAGATTCTTCCTTCCGGGGTGAATGCCACAATCCGCTGCATTCGCGTGGCCGACTTGATCTCGATCAATCGTTGCTGCAAATTGCGAAAGGTGCGGGTTTTTTCATCACCCGGGGCCAACATGGAAATCAAGGAAACGTCCATTTGCGCGGCAATCGCAGCCGTTATGGCCTCTAATTTCTTGCCTAACTCGTTTTCCAGTACTGTCTGCAGGTGATAGCGTAAATAGACGCCTGAGGCCAATAGCACGATGGCAATCTGCAAAACGAATAGAGTGATTAAGCGTCTACGGATCACGGATGTTGGCTTTTATTTAGTTTTTGGCAAAGCTTATGCCAGACGCAAAAACCGCTTTTATGCGAAATGGAGTCAAAGTCAACGCTCGCAATCGGAGAATTCGTGGATAGTTGCCGTACCATGACAGCAAAAAAGGCCGACACGGGCCATCCATCAACCCTTCTAATCAAATATCTGTGGCTGGTCTCAGATTTCTGAAAGGGGTTTTAGATTTTAGCGATGCTGCGGCCGTGTTAATCAAAACTTAGAATTCAATCGTAATTTCCGACGGCGAGGGCAAAAATGCGACTCCGCAGTTAACAGCATCGGCAAACCGACCGAAGGTTCCATTTTTTTCCTTGAAATCAGACAGGACGAGCAGTCCAAACTCGAATTGAGTAACTATAGTTTGGCAAATTTTTTCTCACCACAATATGTAGGAGAACTCTCCGAGTTCGACCACAATATGCAATAATGCTCGATGTCTGGAGACATCTCCTACGGCTTAAATTTTCGATTTTGCCAATCTACAGTTGAGTAATTCAGCCACCGATTATCGACCCAAAACTTGCTCATAAAATTGTTCATATTGAGGAATGAGCTTACGCGCATCAAAACATTCGACCGCCTTTTCGCGTGCTTTGGCTTGAAAACTCTCCATGAGTCGATCGTTTGTCAACAGCTCAACGGCGCTTGCGGCCATGGCCTCTACGTCGCCCGCGGGATGCAAAAAGCCGTTGATTTTGTCATCGACCACTTCCGGCAAGCCGCCAATCCGAGATGCAATCACAGCAGTTTTGCAGCTCATGGCTTCCAAGGCAGCCAAGCCAAAGCTTTCCTCGCTGCTCGGAAGCAAGAATAAATCTGCACAACCAAGAAGATTTTCGATGTAATCTTGAGTTCCTAAATACAGAACATGATCGTGCAATCCCAATTCGACAGCCAAATCATGCGAGGCCTGGCGATCCGGGCCATCGCCGACCAGCAAAAGCTTAGCCGGAATACTCTGGCGAACCTTGGCTAAGATATTGATGGTATCGGCCAACCGTTTGACGGAGCGAAAATTGGACGTGTGAATAAGAAGCTTCTCATTATTAGGAGCGAATAGCTTTTTACTGCAGTCCGCCACTGCGCCACTAAAACGCTCGGTATCGACAAAATTATAAATGACGCGAATCTCTTTGCTGATAGAGAATTCCCTAATTGTCCTGTCCGCCAGGTATCTGGAAACGGCTGTCACGCCGTCCGATTCTTCGATGCTGAACTTGACAGCCTCGAAAAAAGAAGCATCTCTCCCCACCAAGGTAATATCGGTGCCATGTAAAGTGGTGACAATCTTCGGACCTTTACCGCGCATCATTTGCCGAGCCAAGTACGCGCTGGTGGCATGTGGGATAGCATAATGAGCATGGATAATGTCCAGTTGGTATTCTCTGGTCACTTCCATGAGTTTAGTGGCTAAACCGAGATCATAAGGCGGATATTTGAAAAGCGGGTAGGCGGAAACGTCGACTTCATGGTAATAAATGTTCTGTTGGAAGCGCCGCAATCTGAAGGGCGAGCTGTAGCTGACGAAATGTATCTGGTGCCCCAGTTGAGCCAAACTGATGCCCAGCTCGGTAGCGACCACACCGCTACCCCCATGCGTGGGATAGCAAACAATGGCGATTCTCATTTTGTCTCCTGTATCAAGTTCGCTGCGCGGCGAATAAATATACCAATTCCAAGCACGCATGTCAATCAAAAGCATGGCGTCGGCAAGCGATCACGGGCTTTCGTTTTTCCCAAGCAAGCTTGCAAGGTTTACTCGTCAATTCACAACCAAAAAGAACGTTGGGCAAAAGACAACCTCACGTAAAGCCGGCAATGAACGCCGGTAGCGAAAGCCTAACCAGCCTGGTGTGCGTGAAACAAGAAACAACCACGAGTAAGGCTCGCAACCCACACGAAGAAAGATGCTTTGCGGGCTTCGCGCCCTGCGTGAAGAGCCGACTACTGCCGTCGCTAGCCCGGTGATCACTTGCTGGCGTAGCCACCGCGCCGGTATCAGCAGACTTTTTAATTGATTTATTGGCCATTTTTCTTTAATTTGGCCGACGAATTTTCACACCAGCGTTGCCACAAAGACCGAAGGCCTTTGTGGCGCTTGCGTCTTAGAAGCCAAATGGCAACACAGCGCGAAAACTAAAACAACCAATGCAAAGAGAAAACATCCGAAATTTCTGTATCATTGCTCACATAGATCACGGCAAATCCACCTTAGCCGACCGGCTTCTGGAAGTCACCGGCACCATCAACAAGATGGAGATGAAGGATCAGGTGCTGGACAGCATGGATTTGGAACGCGAGCGCGGCATCACGATCAAAATGCACCCGATCACGATGGAATACCGAGCCAGAGACGGTCATACCTACATTCTCAATCTCATCGACACTCCCGGGCACGTGGACTTTACCTACGAGGTCTCCCGAAGTCTCGCCGCTTGCGAAGGAGCTTTATTGGTGGTGGATGCCGCCCAAGGAATCGAAGCACAGACGGTTAGCAATTTGTACCTGGCCCTAGATAATGATCTCGAAATCATCCCAGTGATCAACAAGATCGATTTGCCCAGCGCGCAAGTGGAGGCGACCCAACATCAGATCATGGACTTGTTAGGGAGCAAAGAGGATGAGATCTTGCTCGCCAGCGCCAAACTCGGTATCGGAATTGACGAGATTCTCGAGGCCGTAGTGACGCGGATTCCCCCGCCAAAGGGAGCGGTCGAGGCCCCCTTGCGCGCCCTCATATTCGATTCGGTCTTCAACGCCTATCGCGGCGCTGTGGCGCACGTCCGCGTTGTCGAGGGGGAAATCCGCGAAAAGCAAATGATCAAGTTCTTCTCCACCGGCAAGGTGTTCGAGGTGCAGGAAGTCGGCATTCTGCGCCTGCGACAAATCAAGCGGGAAAGCCTGTCAGCCGGAGAGACGGGCTATGTCATTGCCGGTGCCAAGGAGGTCAAAGACACCAAAGTGGGGGACACCATCACCTCGGCGGACCATCCGGCATCGGAGCCGCTTCCCGGCTATCGCGATGTCAAGCCCATGGTCTTTAGCGGCCTATTCCCCGCTGTCGCCGAAAACTATGAGGAGCTTCGCGCCGCCTTAGAGAAGCTCAAACTCAACGATTCCTCGCTCTTCTACGAACCAGAGTCCTCCTTGGCATTGGGATTTGGTTTTCGCTGCGGATTTCTCGGTCTCTTGCACATGGAGATCGTACAAGAGCGGTTGGAACGGGAGTACCAATTGGATCTGGTCACTACCGTGCCCAATGTAGAGTATCATGTCTACACCAACAGAGGCGAAAGGTTGGTGGTGGATAATCCTGCCAATCTGCCGCCTGCCGGAGACATCGAGCACGTCGAGGAGCCGTACATTCGCGCCAGCATTTTGACGCCCGTGGACTACATCGGCAGCATCATGGCACTGGCGCGCGAGCGGCGCGGCGTGTACATCAACACCGAATACATCGACAAGACGCGGCCTAACTTGCATTATGAGTTTCCCCTCTCGGAAGTGATCTTTGATTTTTACGACCGCCTCAAATCCATCACCAGAGGCTACGCCTCATTCGATTACGAATTCCTCGGCTTTCGCACCGGCGAGGTGGTCAAGCTGGACATTTTGCTCAACGGCGACTCGGTGGATGCTCTCTCGGTCATCGTGCACAAGGAAAAGGCCTATGAATGGGGCCGAAAAGTGTGTGAAAAGCTGCGTGAGCTGATTCCGCGTCAGATGTTCCAGGTAGCCATTCAAGCAGCGATTGGCAGCCGGGTGATCGCCCGTGAGACCATCAAGCCTTTGCGCAAGAACGTGACGGCCAAATGCTACGGCGGCGACATTACGCGGAAACGCAAGCTGTTAGAGAAGCAAAAAGAGGGCAAGAAGCGGATGAAGCAGCTTGGCAAAGTGGAGGTCCCGCAAGAGGCCTTTTTGGCGGTGCTGAAGGTATAAGGTGAAGGGATCTTGATGCACGATTGAGGTCTGGACGTGCAGTAAGAAGCTGCTCTTTTTAACGGAGTGTTGGTAGGTACAAACAGAGCTCACCATGTCAAATCACATCGCGGCTTATGAGAAGGAACTTGTTCATGAGTTTAGAGAAACGCCTAAAGAGTACTGGCCAAACTTGATACGAATTGTACGCCTATTTCGGCAGAGCGTAAGCTTAAAGCCTGCCGAGGAAAGCTTTCGCGAGGGGTGGCAAGAGGCAACAACAGGACAAACCCTCCCAGTTTCCGAACTGTGGGAAGATTTCTATGATAGTATGATTGCTGGTCTGCGCGCTGATGAACCCAGAGAGACATTGGATTCCGTAAAGGATCGTCTGCGCAAACAGGGAAAACTCAGTGGCTGAGTACGCCATCACCTTTGCTCGCTCTGGGCGGAAGGAAGTGGTATCTTTCGAAGCACTAATTGTCAGAATTGTTCCTCATAGTACTGAAATCGTTCAGTCCTTAGAATACAAACTCGCATGAGCGAAGATCATGCTAATTGTTTTGAGTTGAATCCAGAAGCAGTTATATGGAAGCACAAATCTCATCACCCTTCACTACGACGGAAAAGATCGCTCTTTCTACCGGAAAAGATGGGGTGGTACGAGTGGGCGGTAGCCGGGTGACACTCGATAGTATCATAGCCGCATTTATGGAGGGTGCGACTGCCGAAGAAATTGTTCAGCAATAGCCTTCGGTCTCCCCCGCTGATGTATCTTATGTGATTGGTCACTACCTGCGAGCAACCTCCGAGGTCGAGGACTATTTAACTCGGCGGCAGCAACAATCTGGACAAGTGCGACAGCAGAATAAAGTCCTTTTCAATCCCGTTGGCGTACGTCAGCGCTTGTCGGCAAGACGAACGCGACCGTGACATTTCACTAATAGCAAGTAGGATTGGTTCAAGATGGAGATTTGAAAATGGGTAACAGTTCAGGTCCGTTGTCATTTCGAGCGGAGCGAGAAATCTGTATAGCG
>DYKH01000538.1 GCA_020722685.1 Caldithrix sp.
TAATCAGGCAGCAACGCCTGTATTCTGGGCAATATATGTTTTGTTTCAGCAGAGATAAATGCTTGCTGCACATCCACAATCAGGAGTAACACAGAAGAATTAACCTCATATTTGAATTTATTCATTTCATAGCCTGACGTTTTTTGTCGATTCGCGCAAATCAAGCATTTGCCAACCGTTTCTGTCGCCGTGCTTCTGCCATTTTCTCATTTTTCAACCGCTTTTTTTCTAGCTTATCCCGGATCAAAGCGCGTGTTTCCTCCCAATAACTGCTTACCAGTGGTTCCAGCTCATTATGCGCGAGTTTCCAGGCATTGGCCGCGCCATTCAGTTTGCGGTCCAGGGTGCTTCCGCAATCCGGGCAATACAACGTCTGGATGTCATCATTCTGCGCTTTCAGGTGTTCCCCTTCGCAAAGGCCGCAAACACTGGCCGTTTTTTCGCCTTTTACCTTGAGCACTGCTGTACCGTGTTTGCAGGCAGCCCACTTGATCGCTGATTCCAGCACATACAACGCCGCCATGACCCGTCCACTTCTGGCTTTTTTGGATAGTTCCGTTTTTTCACCCGTTCTTTCGTCGATTTTCTTTGCCGCCTCTTTCATATCCGGCATGTCCAGCAGAATAGTTTCGTACCGAGACGCCAAATCTATAGCTACCTTTTCATAATAATTCTTGCGGCGATTACGGGCGGATCGCGCCAGAGACACAGCCTGCGTCCACATGCGTTTGTCGGCTTTCCGCCAGGTTTCCAGCCAGCCAGGAATGACGATTCCGTTGTCCCGCATCAGGGCAATCAGATAGTGCAGACGATTCGCAGATAGGTACTGTGCAGGCAGTTTGCGGATTCTGTTCCAATGCTCCACCAAAGGCGTATCCCCCTCTGTAGGGAGCTCCATTTCCGCTTTGAGCCGCAAAAAAGTTTCATCTCGATAGGTGTCCCGCTTACTTTGGATATTGGAGGATTCGTTAATATCGTTTTCGATGGATACTGGCAGCGTCAGCATCTGTGCATCCAATGGATCATCGGTGTCTGCAATCCCGGCCAGCCGCCGCCCGTCCTCATCCCAGGACCAGCCAAAATGCACTGCAACCAGAGGTTTACGACGATACTCAGGCGTCAAATCAAGCGGCTTGGCCAACGTCGCCAGTAATTGCAATTCATATTGATATTTCCGCCCGATTTTCTTGCGTACCAGGTGCGCCATGGCGATATGCGTGTCTTGTGGAATAGCGCGATGCAACTGCACCGTGCCCTCCGCATAAACGCCTTCCGAAGCGGCTCCCAGGCGAAAGCGGAATGCACTGTAAGATCGTGCGCCAAACCCTTTTTGGGGGTACGCAATTTCAATATCCTTGCGTTTGCCCGTAAAAATATCTTCGACCGGTGCTCCACCCGCTTGCGTGAATTGCAGGGTTAATGTGTCCTGATCCTTTTCATCACCTCTGGCAAAGCGTGGCGCCTTGCCTTTTGCCATGGACATCTGCCATGCCTTTAACGCATTGTCGAGAATCCTGGTTGCTGTAGCGTAACCCAATCCTCCCGCAACGGCTTCTGCACGGCAGGCGTAGGTATCCGTGGATGCGTTGTTCCCGATCCGGCTGTAAAATCGCTCTCTCAGGGTATCTTTGTGTTCTTTCCGCACTTCTTTAAGAATCACCGAGAGTTGATTCCAGTATTCCCTACGCTCCAAGGCAATTTTTTTCATGCGGGCTTCGTCGTTATCGGCTTTCGCTGCAGCAAATGCCGTGTTTGCGGCAAGGATTTTTTCATGTAACACCTGTCCTTCCGGCCCGGCATGATCCATGACAAACGTCTGCATTTCATCGTATATGCCGCGCATGACGGCGATGACGTTATTATACATCGCTCGCGCCTTGCGGATTTGACCCTCAATATCTGGTACAGAATCCGGACTGATGCGCACGCCGTACTTATAGACGATTTGATTTCCGTTAATCTGTGGCGTTATTTCAATTTTGCCCAACTTATATCTCCTT
>DYKH01000135.1 GCA_020722685.1 Caldithrix sp.
CAGGCATTGACCAGGAAGGCTGGCATAAGTCCTTGCGCATTCGCTCGTTATTCGCAATGGAACGGAGGATATCTCCTTCTACGGGTGGAACCCATTCAATACGGGATGGTGCATTGGCAAGTTCTTGGATGGTTTTTGCCAGGTTGAGAATGGTAGTCGCTTCGCCTCGAGCAATGTTTATGGTCCCCTGAGCCTTTCCGACAAGTGCTGCTACGTTAGCCTGAGCAACATCTTTGACATGAATGAAATCTCGTTCCTGGCTGCCATCACCACGGATGGTCAGTGCCCGATGGGATAGCGCCTGGGCCACAAAACGGGAAATCACCCCGCTATAGGGGGATTGGGGATCCTGCCGGGGGCCATAAACATTAAAATAACGTAAGCCTAAATGCGAAAGTTGATGCATACGGCCATAGAGGTCTGCATATAACTCGTTCGTATATTTTTCCATTCCATAAGGAGAAATTGGCAAAGCTGGTTCATCTTCATTCAGAGGCAGTTTTGTGGGGTTGCCATACACGGCTGCCGAAGAGGCGTACACAAAACGCGCATGGCGTTTCCGCGCCTCTTCGAGAACACCAACATAAGCCAGAATATTCTGCTGACAGGAAAAAACAGGATCCTCCTGACTTCTGATGACGGAAACCTGGGCGGCGAGATGTAATATGTGGGTCACTCCTTCACAGGCTCTATGCAGGAGTGTGCGATCAGTCATGTCGCCCAATATAAAATCCAGGCGTTCATGGCTTGCGGGTAAGTTATCCCTTTTCCCGGTGGAGAGATTATCCAGGACACGGACGTGATAACCTTCAGAAAGCAGAAGTTCAACCGTGTGGGAGCCGATGAAGCCGGCACCACCAACCACCAAGATGGTTCCTGCACGCTGTTTTGAATTCATGATATTCAACGCCCCTTATAATTTAATGAGATTTAACGAAAGTGATGAAGTCGATGTCGCGCAAGTCTCGTTGCAACAAAAAAAGTCCTAGTATATCGGCAATAAACAAAGAAAACATGAATCCCATACCATAAAAAAACGGGCCGCTCTCTATGCTTAACCAGGTAAATATGACATTCCCCAAAAAAAAGCTCAAGGTCATTAAAACGCTGCGACCACGTAAATCCATATAGAAATAAACATTCAAAATGCTCATGAATAAAAGTTGTAAGCTGACACCAATAACATCAAACTGGAAAATTCGGGAATAGCTGACGGGATAACCCAGCAAGCTGAGTATTTGCGGGGTAAAGGCAATGGCAAATATGACGGTTATGCCTTGCACCTTGGCAATGTCCCATAAACCGGTTCTGGTGGCGGTGATCATCCCTTGTTTGGCTATGAGAAGTTCAGAGTAATTTCCACCTTCGACAATGGCGCGATTGTAGGCCTCATAGGCTTCCACAAAATCAGTTTCAAGACGAAATAGGAAGATGGCCAAGCCTGGCACAATCAGGAGATAACTCAGAAAAATGGGTACGTCATAAATTGGCGAAGCGCGCAGCGGTCCAATGACCAGAGCGCTGGTGTCTGGAGTGAACCAAAACAAAATTTTGTCTACCCAGACAGCGGCATTGAAAAAAAGTCCTATCCAAGCAAGAGACCAGAACATGCGCTGAGTGCTGAGAAGCTTCCCTGGAAAGCTGAGCAAACCTGGAAACTGACGAATGACCATGGCACCCAGGCTCATTAACAATATCCCCTGGCCGAGATCGAAAGCCAGCAAATAACCATATAAACCCTGATCAGCTCCCAGATAAATGCCGGCTATGACAATTGTCGTATAGGCCACCAGATACCAGGCCACCAGGGTCTTATAGTCTTTGAGGCTGGTTCCCATGATCGTTAGAATCCATACCCCGCAGAGTTCTACAAAGCCGGTCCCCATCAAGAACTGATATAAAACAGGGGTGTTACCGAAAAACAGGATGGCTATGACGCACGCAACAATGATACCGAGGGTACAGATGCCGGCGATCATCATAAGGATGATGGATATAACGGCCTTTTTTTGCCGGGCAAAAAGCATGTCAGCAATATAACGGGTAAACAGTAACTGAACCGGGCCGGTAAAAATCAGTGAGGACATGATCAGATACGTCACCGAAACCTGAAAATCAATAACGGCTGAGCTATGTTCATTCTGGCTCACCGCCAGAAAACCTAAAAGCAGGATGCCAAAAATAGATAACAACCATGGTCCTGAAGAAACAATTCCCGCGAAGCCGTACGCCTTTAGTAATGAAAAGTAGGTTCTGCGTTTGAGAATCCTGCGTAACTCAAATCCAATGCCAGCCATGTTCAGTTGGCCATTCCGGCTTGATAAAGGCTGCGATAGCTTGCAAACATGTACTCCTCCCGATAGTTTTTTTCAACTCTATCAATCGCATTTTTACTGCAGAATGTCCAGATATCAGAATCATTCATTAGAGAATGAATTTCTTTTGCTAATGCGTTTGGATTGGCAATAGGTACTATTCTTCCCGCTGGTTCAGCACTATCTTCTTTGCTGGTTCCGTAAACAAGTTCACGACAGGAACCAACATCTGTCGCTACGACAGGCACTCCGGCAGCAAAACTCTCAAGAACAGAAAGTGGTAGTCCTTCACTAATGGAGCTAAGAACCGTAATGCGTACCTGGCGAAGAACATCCTGTACCTGAACATATCCCAGAAATTTGACTTTTTCTCCCAAACCGAGATGTTCTACTAATAAAAGACATTCCTGATAATATTGTTCATCTTCTTCAACGGGACCAGCAATCCAGAATTCAGGCGTATCTGCTGCCGTCTGTTGAATGAGTTTCGCGGCGCGAATGAAAGTTTTGATGTCCTTGATAGGAACCACCCTGCCCACCAAGGCAACAATGTTTTTACGTTCTGCAAAAGAGACTCGACAGCTTATGAAATTTTCGACCGGAATACCGTTGGGTATCGTACTTAATTTTTTTTGATCGGCGCCATCGGCGATCTGGAGTTCGGCTACACCCGAATACAAGTTGATAATGTGTTGCGCCTGTTGATAGGTCAGGCGCCCAATAAATTCAAAAAAGCGAATCCACAAATGGCGTAAATAGTGGATTCGGCCGGCCTGACGGAGGAATTCCTCGTCCTCATGAATCCAGCGCGCAAGCATGAGATCAATGCGCCTTTCTTTGGTATAAATTCCATGCTCTGAAATGATCAGTGGAATATCCCCGGATTTGCTGAGTAAAGCTCCAAGATATCCTGCATAACCTGTTGATGGACAGTGAACAATCCGAGATTGCGGGGCGTGTTGCATGGCCATCTGGAGAAACCAGAGAGGTGCATGCATTCCACGTATCGTCCAGAAGTAATCCACAAAAGAGGGTTGGTCAGGAATTTCTGAGTAGCATTCGATGAAATAATCCCAGATTTTCCTATCTTCAAAAAAAGCTTTTTGAGAAATATTGAAAATATTTCCGTACTGGCTGATGTCAGCAGCAACCTCGCATGTTGAAAGACATTTTTTCATTTCCTGATGAGCATCTCTAACAGCAGAAAGTTCGTTTGTTGAAACTTTCGCGTAATGATTGCTTCCGGGATGATCATTGGCGCCATACAGAAAGTACTCGGCGTAGTAATGAATATTATCCGGAAGTACGTAGGGTTTTGCCGTATAATCCTCAATCGTACTGCCCAGAAAAATGACACCGAAGCGATATTCAGGAAATCCAAGTATCAGCCGATTCACCCAGGAGGATACGCCGCCGCGCACATAGGGAAAGGTACCCTCCAGAACCAGGAGAATGTCCACTGAATCGGTTTGTCGGACTGGAATCATGGCCTTTCTCCTGTCCAAAAAGAAAAGGAGGGTCCGTATCGTGGAGATAGTTTCAGTTCTGGGTGTGCCCGATAAATATCAACAATCTTCTCAATGTTTCTGCTTCGAAAATGGGCCGAAGCAAGATGTGGGGCGACAATGCTGCTGGCAATTTTTTCGGCTTCGGCATGTTTCATCTCGGAAATGGCTTTATCTACTTTGCCCGTTTCCAGTAGATGAAGACCCATAAGCAGCTTCATGGACGGAGACTCGTGGTCCATGTTTGCATAGTCTGGTTCCCATTTCGTTGGCTCGTCTACCGATGAGGCTGTGGCCATTTCACGTGCCTCCGTGTGGTGGATGTTCCAGTAAAGCCATTGCCTGGAATCCTGTATGCGCCGTAGGGTTCTCGCTTCGTGAGCGCGTGTTTGTTGCGCATTCAAGTGTATCAATAATTCGGTATTTTCCTGTTCACGCCGATCCAGAGCGGCATAGGCCAACAACCGTACTTCTTCCGCATCGTCTGATAGTGCTCCGCGCAACAATTGCGTCTGATTGAAAAACTGCGATTCGGCGATCTGGGAAACAGCGGCCAATCTTTGTCGCGGGTCTCGGGAATGACGAAGACGTGCGGCAACACTTCCAGGGGCTACTGTGGATGTGGTGAGCCGGACGTCACGCATGACCGGCGGCAGCTTGACTGGTTCAAGTTCAGGCTCATGGAGCCGCCACGCGACACTCCGCAAAGAAATGGCATAGACCAGTATGACTGCTGGACCCAATAAAGGTATTACCGAAGCAATAACGACGAACAGTAATAAAGGAAATTTTTCATCCACTGATTGCTCAGGTTTTGGTACGATCATATAGCTGATCAAAAGACAGAGAAACCAGTAAAGACCATAAATAAGCAGATATGTGTTGCTGCTGAATGAGTTCATATGGAAACTTCTGAGTCAAATAATTGTTTGATCTGATTTTCGCAATGTTGTGCGCTGATTGAGAAAATCTTATGGTGAATAAAGCTTTTTTCCCATTGTTCGCCATAATGCAATCTGCTTTCAGTCCGCATGCGCTGAAAATGACCCTCTGCCGCCATGCTGCCTGCGAAAGGTAACAATACAATCAGTTGTATTTTTTCCTGCTCTCTGTGGAGCCAGAGCACATCCAGGCCTCGACGTAAACGCTGCAGATATTCCAACACCTTTTCAGCATCTTGTCCGGGATGAAAATCATAACGAACCAGGATGCCAACTTGTGGTACCCGCTGTGCGAGCTTTTGTAGTTGCATGAAGTCCGTCGCAAACTCTGGAGGACAGTCAGGCCATATTTTTAACAAGGGGGCAGCCTGAGCAATAGACTCAGCATAGGTACAAAGATACTGAAAAATGACTTCAACAGTTTGCAAGCTTTCTTTGTTGATGGCGAAAAAAGACATTTCCTCAATCGTCAGCACATAAGCTTGTCCACTACGGCTGCTGTGCATGTGTACGCTGATATATTGACGAAACTGGGAAATCTCCAGATCGGCCAGTGACTGACTTTCACCACTATTCAGGGATTCTCTGAGGACGGGATCCTGCTTCTGCCAGGGTTGCGCATTACCAAATGCGGCAATTAAATGCGGAGAATGATGCCCCGCCTGGATTTCATATAAACTGGCGATCTGAACCCCAACCAGTTGGTTTAAAAAATAAAGCGTGTTATAGGCAAGTTCAGCGTCCAGACGTCCCTGTTTTTGGGCTAATTGATTTTTGATTTCGAGTAAGGCACTCCGCACCGACATGGGCTGATAAAGCAGACTTTGTTCCAGACGGTCCTGTGAAATTCGCGTCACATACAGATCGTCGGATAACTGTCGAAAGCGGGTGGCAGTGATTTCTGCTTGCAAGGATCGTCCCGCTTCTTGCCTTGCCCAATACCCGGCATATTCTGAGGCAATGAGAATAACCAGAACGGTTCCGGCAAAAATCTCTAGACTCCGTATATCTGGATACGCATGCCAGATCAAAGTGCTGGCAAGTATCGCAACAGAAAGCAGTGCGGGCATTAACTCGTATCGCAACGCAATCAGTAATGGAATGACCAGAAGCCATGGAAATGGTTGCCTCAATAACAGAGGATCTCCAGGATCCAGCGTCCAGGCCACCACAATTCCCAGGGCGGGGAGCAGAATGGCTTCCAGCCATCCTGCTCCCCAGCGGGGAAGTGCTGTCACTAGCTGTACACGCATTTTCATCGGGTCTTTAATTCAGTGCGCGATCAAGCAGGTGGTGAATCAGACTCTGCGCCAATCCGCCGGTGCCGCCACGGCCCAGGCTTCCACCATGGGCACTGCCTACACCCGTCCAGATCACCTTGTCCGCAGGGACATCGACAATCCAGAGTGTCATGGTCACAACGGGTTCCGCATTGATTCCCGCACGGTAGTTCCATTCATCAACACTGCCACCCAGGGCGTAATGCACGCCGTCACTGCGGGCGCTACCGAGTGCGTTCGCATACTCTTTTTTCCAGTCGCCACCCAGTAATGCCTGGGTCCGGCTACGAATTGGCAGGGTACCCAACACGCGCTGATTGTCACTTTGTAGAATACCCGCTGCAAGTGCTGCAGCACGTTCATTGGCTAACGGGGTTTCCGTATTGTTGGCAAAGGGCAATACCGTCCAGGCTGCCCCTTTGCTCAGCGCAACGGGTTTAGCCGACTGGAGATTCATACCGGCGCAGCCACTGAGCATCAACACCAAAACCGGAATCCAGATTCCTTTTGTTTTTATCATGTTATTTGCCCCTCAACAGATCATATTAAAAATAAAAACGATAATTTAGAGCGAAAATACGCTGGTTCAATGCCAGACCATTCCCCCCTTGTCCCTGGGAAAAATCCAGGTTGAGGCGGTCCGGTCCCAATACCGCTGTGCTTATCCCGGCGTTCAGTTGATATTGAAAACCGAACCGGGAGTTGTCATAGACACTGAGTTGTAGGTTGGGCATCCAGCCGGGATGTAAATTTTGCTCCAGCGCGCCCCATTGCAGGCGCACACCATAATCGGCATAACTTCCGGGCAGGATGCTGTCCATATTGCGGGCATCTGTGGAAAGCACCTGGGCAATTACGCCCTTGGGGGCTGCGCGACGCTGAAGGGCGTGATAATCCGCAAATGGGCCGACATGAAATTCCCAGGGGCCGAGGTTGCTGCGCCAGAATGCGCTCAATTCACCATAGGTATCAGTGCCCTGCTGAATACCATCCTGGCCAAGATACTGATTCCAACCGAGGGCGGCATTGGCCGTCCATGCATTGAAGGTCTGCGCAAGTTGCACTTCTGCACGATTGGCCATTCCGGCAACAGCCAAAGCTAGGCTCTGGAAAGTCTGGGAGTGGTAAGCCAGGCGCGTTGAAAGGCTGGTGCTGCTGGTCATTTGCCAGCTTGCTGTCAACCTGCTGGTCCAGTTGATTTGCACTCCCCGGTATTCGCCAACACTGAGATCTCCCTGCCAGTGGCGACTATCCCAAAAAACCCCTACATCAGTGCGATCTTGCAGTCGCGGGGTGGTAATCAACTGTGTGTCGCTGTTTGCGTTCTGCCATAAGTTTTGGCTTTGGATCTGTACACCCCAAAAGGGCGAGGCATGAATGCGGGCGTTGAGCTCGGGCCCGTAAAGCTGCAGACCATTGAAGCTTTGCCAGCTCCCCTTAATTCCGGCATAACTGGCCGTATGGGCCAGGCTATCCACATACATACGTCGTAATTCCCGGTCAAAGGGATTCACCTGCAGGGCCTTAATGGCCAAAGCTTGTGCCTGACGCGGGCGGCCCAAATCTTCTTCAGCCTGAAACATCTCCTTTGGCGGTAAATCCGCTGGATGGTCCAGCAGAGTCTGAATGGTGCTTAGATCTTTTTTATGTAAAGCCAGACTGAGACGCACCCAAGGGGGCGTACGCCCGGGATTATTTGCGACCAGAATCTCTGCCAAACCCCAATATTTTTGCGCCAGACTCCAGGAAATGGCGGGCAGGTAATCGCCACGATCAGCCGCAGCCAGAAGAATGGCCTGTGTCTGATTGCCTTCTTTGGGCGATGCGGCCAGTGCTGATGCCAGGGTATGGAGAGCGTATTCCTGACTATTGATTTTATGCACTGTGATTTTGCTTGGAGCCGTGGGTTGGGTGGTAACTGGCAGGATCGGCGCTGCCAGAGGTGATCCTTCCATGCCAACTGGAATGGCTTCATGCTCAAGGGCTTCTCTGGCCTCTCGACGCTTTTTGTTCCTCTGCTCAGCGTGGCGGATGACGGGCGAAACGCTTTCGTTCGCTCCCTGATCGGCCATTTGCCGTGATTCAGGATAAGCTGTGGGTTCTGGAGGCAAGGCCGTGTCCTGGGTGTCGGCAAGGGCTTCCATGCTGAAAGTCAAGGAACCGATGACCAATAACCACTGGCAAGAGCTCAGGCCGATTTTTAAATAGGCTGGCAGTTGATGTTTATTCATTGGGCGCACGCTCTTGCCGATGGTTTTGGAGGCTGGTCAGGCTGTCAGCGATGGCTTCTTGTCGCAGTGACCAGGCGATGCCGGAGTTGCCTGCGGACTCCCACAGGGATGCCTCATTCAGAAGCTGAAGGCTGGTAGGCTTGAGGGACTGCTGCTGTCTCTGGCGGGCGAGGAACAATGCGGACGCGTCATGTCCCAAGCGCTCCAATGCATTTTGGGTCACGTCCCGAAGACTATCTGGCGGTTGCAGTGCGTCGCCTATCAATAGTGCGCGCAGGGCCTGGACATTTCCGGAGTCCACCAGCATCCAAAGCAGATTGTTCTTGGCGATTTCGTCCTCCGGATTCAGGCGTAACGCTTCTGCATAGGCCCGTTCTGCGGCAGGATAATTTTCCACGGCATTGGCCCACTGACCCATGGCTAGCCAATACGTTGCATAAGAGCGTAGCTTCTGGGGATCGCGGGCAGGGACTGCGCGTAAAAGTCTTCCCAGGGTTTTCCACGCATGCGCCTGGCCCGCATAAGTCAGACTCTCAAAATAGAAATAGGCCAGTTGATATTTCTTCCAGCCCCGCCGGGCAACGGCCAGTGCCGCTTCGGGATTGGTCGGGCCGGTTAGCATGATCAGGCGTTGCAGGTCATACTGGCTGGCGGCATCCAGCAGATACAATTTTTTTTCGGCATCAAAGGCCGCGTCGTGATCATGTATTTCCCAGGCGAGAACAGCCAATAGATGCCAAAACGGGACATTATTCAAACTGGCTTCACTGCGTACCCGATCCAGGGCAGCAAAAGCCTCTGTATAGTTCCCCTGCATGGATAACAGGCGGGCCTCCTGTATGGCGATGTCGGGAGTCGCCTGAAAATGTTTTTCAACGCCCTGCAAAGCCGCCAGACTCTGCGCTATTTCACCGCGTTGATAGCTGAGATAGGCTTTCTGCTCCAACAAAAACCGATTGGGACCCGTGCGTTGCAGCGACTGGTTGATATCGGCAATGGCTTTATCCGGTTCGCTCAATTGCCCGTAAGCATAAATCAGGGTTTTCCAGTCAGCATCACTGAGTTGTCCGGCTCTGGCCAACGGTGAAAGTAACTGGATGACAATATCCGGCCTGGACAGCGCGGCCGCCAATTTGACCGCTGCCGCCCGAGCGCCAGGTTGTCCATGATTTGCCATCCATTGCCATTGCTGCAAAACCATTTCCCTTTGCCCCAGCCAGGTCCCAACCTGAATGAGCCTCTGTCGCCAGACAACGCTTTCCGGTACCTGTAACACTGCGGTATAAGCCAGGCGATAGGCTTCATCTAACTGGCCAGCTTGCAAGAAGGCACTATAAGCCAGTTCGTAGAGTTTGGCGGAAAATTTTCCTGGAAAAGGTTGAACAACCATGGGAGCTTTGTACCAGGATGGAGAAACACCCCCCTGATCCAGATAACCCATGCCCTTGCCGGTTTTTATGCTTTGCGCAAGGCTGGCAGCAAAAGCATCTGCATCTTCCTTCTTTTGAACATATTCCGCACGCCATTTTGCATCGTCAGCGGCGAGACTGCCCGGAGCTTTCCACCATGGCGTCGTTGGTGCAGAATCCTGGGCTTGGGCTGTGATTCCTGTAGCCAGCAAAATGATCCCGAGCAGTAAACTTGGCCTGGTCATGGACGATGATCCCGCGCTGAGCTCTCGAGTTGCGCCTTTAACCATTGGGCGGCAAGTTCGGGCTGTCCGGCTGACAATGCCAGACGCGCCATCATTAAAACGATATCGGGTTCTTTGGCGATTTCGGGAAGTCCAGCCAAGGCTTTTTCACCTTTCGTCAGAGCAAGCCGTGCGCCGCCGCCACCCTGAATCAGGGCCAGGCCACGGATAAAATAGGCTTTTTGCAAGGCGCTCTGCTTATTGTGCAAAGCCATTTGCAGAAGCAATTGACCCGCTTTGACACTTTCACCATTGGCTGTCCATACATCTGCTGCGGAGTTCATGGCTTGACTGGCGGCTTCCGGATTTTTTCGGGCTACGGCCAACCAGGCTTCGGCGCTCTGGTCATAAGCTCCGATCATCCGGGCTTCCCGGGCGAACTGCGCGTAATCTTTGGCAGACCAGTGACCTTCCTTGAGTAATTGATCCAGGCGCAGGATGAGTGTAGCCCGGGCTTTTGCTCTGGCGGCAGAATGTGGAGGCTGCGCCATGGCATTGGTCCAGTCAATTTTCCATTGCATGCGCTGTGCCTGTTGATATGCCGGATCTTGAGGATTGCCAAGAACAGGTTTCAATTGTTGGTGGGCTGCCTGATACTGTCCACTTTTCAGCAAAAGTTCGGCACTCTGGATACGTGCCTGAGCATTGGCGGTTGAGTTTTTGAAGTCCAATTTGCCATTCCAGCCATAGCTCCAGGCAATCGCCAGAATCACAGCCAGAATCACCACAATAAACATAAAAATACTGGCCGGTCGCAGTACTTGCTGCGCCGGAATCTGGGGTTTATTGAGAGCAGGAGACATGCAGGGTGATATCATGGGCAGAGCTTTGCAGTTGCCCACTGACCGGAATGGCTGTGCTCTGCCCGTTCATTCTGGCGCGGCAGTTCTGCACGTTCCCCAATTGTACCTGAACAGGTACGTAGCCCTTCAGTTTGGCGAGGAAACCATCACTCCCGGCCGTAAATTCGGCAATGGGCGCATTGGCGCTGACGATATAAGGGAAGGGCTTGGGGTTTTTGCTTAACGCCAGATAGACCGATGGGTTCCCATCCATGTGAACGTACATGTTGCCGTTGGGGCTTGGGTTATACCCGGCTATACCCTGGCTATCGGCAATTGCGGGTGTTCCCAGGCTGGTTGGCATGCGTAATTCCCGCAAGGCCTCGGCGCCGCCAATCCAGAAGCCCTGACCCTCGCGAGCCAGATGAATCGTGAAAAAGTTATTGGCAATGTGGCAATAATCGGCCACATAAATGGGTGTAATGGATTGAGTCAGCACCCAGTTATAGACCTTGTCAACAGCGGAAATGGAGGCCAGTTTTGTCGCCGTGTACCAATGTGTATAAATATCTATGGGTTTAAGGCGGTGTGGCTTGTTGGTCATTTCGAAAGTCTGAATGACGTTTTCGAAACCCCAGTAGGGTCCGTGCCATTGATTGGTGAAATAGTCTTCGTTGGCATCCGGAGCAAAAACCTGCAGCCATTTTCCCCGAAAAATACCGATGGGAGGTACGGCTGTAATACTCGGATCTTTTTTGCTGATAGTGCTCTCGCCACCATTGATATTCATCAATCCGGCTTTATAGGCCAGGCCCACTACTTGCGCGTCAGGCTCGCAGTCACCGGACCACTGGTCAATGACGACCTTTTTATCGGGCGGGGCCAAATGCTTGTCGATCCACTTGGCGGCGCCTACCGCTTCCATGTAGGGGCTGAATTTATACCCAGGAACCGGCAGATTAATGCCCGGATAATCTTTTCCGGCTTCAATGGCCGGCCAGTCGAAAGGGTGAGACCACATGTGTGAACCTATTTCAACGTAGGGCAGCCGGAAAACTTCCCGTGCGACTCTGCTGCCCAGGGGGGCGAGGGCGGGATAGAGACCACGGTCCCCCGGTAGTAAATCGCCCACAATGATGGAGCCGGTAAAGGGGAGTTTGTATTTTTCCAGAATCCGGTGCATGTAAACCTGACCGGCAATGTGATAAGGCGGAAACTGCGCGCGGCTGACAAAACCATCACCATCAGTGTGGGCCATGAACAGCCGTCGTCCACTTTCGGTGGTGGTATCAGGGACCGGCATTTCCGGCAAGCGAAACGCTTCGCGATACAGATGGAAAGGATTTACCAACCAGCGGGTGTCCTTATTGGGAAGTGTCGTCAGTATATAGGGTGATAAGATGTAACCGCCCCAAGGCGTGATCGCCGCTGCATCTTCTTTGTCTCCGGCCGGGCTTTTCAGGGTAAGCCAGATTTTACTGTCAGCAGGGGCTCGGAGTTGCAGAAAATCCCGGGGGTTGGCCCTGATCGGCATTTCATAACTCATGTTTTTGTTTTGGGAAGTAATGCTGAGGGCGCTGACTTCGCGACTTGTCGGCCTGTTCATGCCAAAATCCATATAGGTTTTTTCATCCAGGGCATCCTGAAAGTCACCGATCAACAAAATAGGAATACCCTGTGCCCTGGCTTCATCCAGCCAATGAGAAATTCCGGCAACATCCTTAACCGGCTCACCATCACTCCACAAAATGACACCGGCATATTCTCCTGCACGTGGTTTCGCCGGTAATGGCTCGGAAAGTCGCTGAAAACGCGGTATGTAACCGAGGTATTCCAGAGGCATGGCACCGTTGGCAAAGGCGGAGCTGTACTGTTTGGGGTCGGTGCTGTTGTACATGATCAGTACATGACGGGGCATGGGTTCGCGTAATCCTGCGCCAACAGCCGTCAGTCCGGAATCAGTGACATAAGGCACAAAGCCCAATGACTGAATTTTTTGGGCATCCTTCCACCAGCCCTGGCGATTAAGTTTGGGTGGCATGTAGTCGATGACTATGGCGGGAAGGCGGTATCCCTGAACCTTTCTGAGTTCCGCAATCAGGGCCTTTTGATCACTCCCGGGCACGGATGTGTAAGTTCTTGTGCCTTGATTCCATTGTTTGAACAAGGATTCAGCAACCACACCAACGAGATCCTGGTGAATTTCGGGAAGCACCGAAAATCCACGATTGGCAATGAGCTGCACATCGGGATGCGCTGTCTTGATGGCTTTGATGAGTTGCACCAGTCCGGCTTCCTGCTGTTTCTGGGCGGCAGGGCTTGTATCCACCAGTTTGAAAGAGTCCAGCGTGTCCATGAAAAAAGCGTGATAACCCTGCTGCCAAATGGGATCAATGACCTGATTCAATAAATAACTGCGGCAATCGGCATGGGCAAGGTTGATGATTTTGCCCCCCCAGTTGGGATTGGTGCCCATGGCACAACTGTCAGGCAGATTTTGATAGCGGGCGTCACCTGGTGTGGTCTCGCCGATGCTGACATACGCAAAAACCTGCTGATTTTTACTAAAATCAGCAGGTAGGCGTTGACTCCCAGGATTGACGACCACCCACTTGAAATCATGAAAGGCCTCGGGCGCGGGGCCGGAGCCGTAATAAAATCCTACACTGGGCAGGGTGTCCGCAAAAGCTAACCACGGGAGAAATAAAATGCAGAGGAATAACATGCGGGGTTTTAGGCCAAAAAAAGAATTACCACGATGCATATATTTCTCACCTTAA